>JANXTS010000103.1 GCA_025352265.1 Variovorax sp.
CCAGCGACACGGCGCAGATCAATTTCGACGGCTGCCGCATCCCGGCTGAAAACCTCATCGGGCAGGAAGGCGAGGGCTACAAGATCGCGTTGGGCGGGCTCGAAGGTGGCCGCATCGGCATTGCTGCGCAGAGCGTCGGCATGGCGCGCAGCGCGTTCGACGTGGCGCTGGCCTATGCCAAGGATCGCCAGGCCTTTGGCGGCAGCATCTTCCAACAGCAGGCCGTGGGCTTTCGGCTGGCCGAATGCGCCACGCAGCTCGAAGCCGCGCGCCAGCTCATCTGGCACGCCGCGAGCCTGCGCGACGCCGGCCTGCCGTGCCTGAAAGAAGCCGCTATGGCCAAGCTCTTCGCCAGCGAAATGGCCGAAAAAGTCTGTAGCGCGGCCATCCAGACGCTCGGCGGTTACGGCTATGTGAACGACTTTCCGCTGGAACGCATCTACCGCGACGTGCGCGTTTGCCAAATCTACGAAGGCACATCGGACATCCAGAAGCTGATCATCCAGCGGGCATTGGCCTGAGCTTTGGCGGGCGGCCGACCGGGCGGCTGGCGAGCATGGCGCGAGGGATGTTCCAATGGAGGACCTCATGAGCGCCACCACGCCCCCTCCCGCCCCCTGTCCTTGCGGCCGTCGCGACCGCCGCGAGAAGCCGTTTACCTACGCCCTGTGCTGCGGGCGCTACCTCGACGACTTCGACAACACGCCCGCGCCCGACGCCGAATCGCTCATGCGTTCGCGTTACACCGCCTTCGTGCACGAGCGCGCCGACTACCTGCTCGCCACTTGGGCCCAGGGTCATCGGCCGTCGCAAGTCACCTTCGAGCCCGGCGTCAAATGGCTCGGCCTCGACGTGCGCTCCCGCTCCGTGCTCGACGCCGACCATGCCGAAGTCGAATTCGTGGCGCGCCAGCGTGACGCTGCAGGCGTGGCCACGAGGCTGCACGAGCGCAGCCGCTTCGTTCGCGAAGAGGAGCGCTGGTACTACGTCGACGGCACGCGGTACTGATCGGTCATCGATCCATGAGTGACTTCCCCTTCGATGCGGTGCTGTTCGACTGCGACGGCGTGCTGGTCGACTCCGAGCCCATCACCAATCGCGTGCTTGCCGAAATGCTCGGCGAACTGGGTTGGCAGCTCAGCACCGAAGAATCGATGCGCACCTTCACTGGCAAGGCCGTCCGGGACGAGGCCGCCCTGATCGAAGCGCGCACCGGCTTCGCCATCACGCCTGAATGGCTCGCCGGCTTTCGCGAGCGACGCAACATCGCGCTGCATGCCGGCCTGCTCGCCATTCCCAATGCGGTCGACGCGGTGCGCCGGGTGCATGCGCTGGCTAACGGCCGCATCGCCTGCGCTTCGGGCGCCGATCTGCACAAAGTCGAATTCCAACTGCTCAAGGTTGGCCTGCACGACTTCTTTGCAGGCCACGTCTTCAGCGGCCATGACACACCGCGCAGCAAGCCGTTTCCGGATGTCTACCTTGCCGCAGCGGCTGCACTCGACGTCGATCCGACTCGCTGCGCCGTCGTCGAAGACACGGTCACCGGCGTGACCGCGGGCGTCGCGGCCGGCGCCACCGTGTTCGGCTACAGCCCGCCCGGCATGGCTGGGCTCGGCCACAGCGACCCCGACGCGATGCGTGCTGCTGGCGTGAGCGTGGTATTCGCCGACATGTCGCAATTGCCTGAAGTGCTGGTTGCCTGGCGGGCGCCCCGCTGAACTGTGCGGCCGCGGCCTTTCTGGTGCAATAAATCCATCCATTGAAAGGACCGTCTTGCCAACGCCTGCCGCCTACCGGACCGAACAACCCGAGCGCACCGCCATCGATGCATCGAAGGGCGCTGCCGTCATCGAGTTTGGTACCAACTGGTGTGGCATCTGCAATGCGGCGCAGCCGGTCATCGTCGAAGCATTCGCCAGCCATCCTCAGGTCGAGCACATCAAGGTCGATGACGGTAGCGGCCGGCCCCTCGGCCGTTCGTTCAATATCAAGCTCTGGCCTACGCTGATCTTTCTGCAGGACGGACGCGAAGTGGCGCGACTGGTGCGGCCGACCGAGGCACCGCCCATTGCCGACGCGCTCGCCGGCATCGACCCGATCGGATGAAGCGGGTGGTGGTGTCGGCGCCTAGCCGCTAATCGGCGGGTCGCCGAAAGGCGCCCGGCGTCATCCCGGTCCAGTCGCGAAACGCACGCGTAAAACTCTTTTCGTTTCGAAAGCCCACCGCCAGCGCGATCTGCTTGATCGGCTTGGTCGTGCGGCGCAGCTGCCGCTGCGCCTGCTCGCTGCGCACCTCGTCCTTGATCGACTGCAGCGATGTGCCTTCGTCCTTCAACTGGCGATGCAAGGTGCGGGTGGAAACGTTGAGCGCGGCAGCCAGTGCGTCGGCAGTGCTCGGCGCGGGATGTGGCGCCGTGATGTGCGAAGCCGGTTCGCCATCGGCGGGACCGCGCATCAACTCGCGCACGCGCTGGCCGAGCAGCCGGTCGCGCCGGTACTGCAGCACCGTCAGCGGCAATGCGCGCTTGAGCATCGTGCGCAGCGCACGCTCGTCGCGTTGCAGAGGTAGCGCCAGGTAGCGCTCGTCGAAGCTGTAGCTGGCGCGCTCGGCATCGAACTGAACGTCGCCGGTGAACATCAGCGGGTAGGCGTCGCGATGCGTCGGCGCCGCGAACGGAAAGGTCGCGTTGCGCAGCGAGATGCGCGAGTCGATCGCCCAACAGGCATAGCCGTGCAGGAAACGCAGGCTCGATACCAGGCAGAACTCGCGGAACGCCTTGTCGAGCGGACGTTGTTCGGTGATCGACAAGGTCGCCACACCGCCCGTCACCTTCAGGTCGAGCGCGATGTCGTCGGTCAGTAACCGATGGTGGCGGCACCAGCGCTTGATGGCCAGGCCCAGGTCGGGCGAGCCCAGCGAGGCACGGCACAACATGCCGTAGCTGCCCCACGGCAGCTTGCGGGTGAACCACCCGAGCGCCTCATCGTCGAGCTCCTGCATCGCATGCGCGTTGAGCGTTTCGAACTGCGCCGCGGTGACGCGAGCGCCTGGTTTGGCGACATCGCGCGGCGCGATCTGTGCCGCACGCAGGGCACCTTCTGGATTGGCGCCATGGCGCTCGTAACCATGCACGATCGCTCGCACGAAGGCCATCGGCGTGGCGGCGCGGGAAGGGCTCAGAAACGAGGGTGAAGACATTGAGCGCGACTGTCGGGGTGGCACGATTTGCAACCATTGTGGCGCCATTTGCGGATCGGGCGGGCGTAAGCTGCAATGTCACAGGAGACAAACCCCATGCACGATCCCGGCCTCAACTTCGACCTGGGCGACACCATCGATTCGCTGCGCGACGCGATCCAGACATTTGCCGCCGCAGAAATTGCGCCACGCGCCGCGGCCATCGACAGCGAGAACCTTTTCCCGCACGACCTGTGGCAAAAGCTCGGCGCTCTCGGTCTGCACGGCATGACGGTCAAGGAAGAGTACGGCGGTACCGAACTCGGCTACCTCGCGCACATCGTCGCGATGGAAGAAGTCTCGCGCGCCTCGGCCTCGGTCGGCCTCTCGTATGGCGCGCACTCCAACCTGTGCGTGAACCAGATCCACCGCAACGGCACCGACTTTCAAAAGAACAAGTACCTGCCCAAGTTGGTGAGTGGCGAGCACGTCGGCGCGCTGGCGATGAGCGAGCCCAACGCCGGCTCCGACGTCATCAGCATGAAGCTCAAGGCAGAAAAGAAGGACGGCTACTACGTGCTCAACGGCGGCAAGATGTGGATCACCAACGGCGGCGACGCCGACACGCTGGTCATCTACGGCAAGACCGAGCCGGAGATGGGCGCGCGCGGCATGACGGCTTTCATCGTCGAGAAGAACTTCAAGGGGTTCAGCGCCGGCACCAAGCTCGACAAGCTGGGCATGCGCGGCAGCAACACCTACCCGCTGTTCTTCGACAACTGCGAAGTGCCGGCCGAAAACGTGTTGGGCGGGGAAGGCATGGGCGCCAAGGTGCTGATGAGCGGCCTGGACTACGAGCGTGCGGTGTTGTCGGGCGGCCCGCTCGGCATCATGGCGGCGTGCATGGACGCAGTGCTCCCCTTCATCCACGACCGCAAGCAGTTTGGCCAGAGCATCGGCGAGTTCCAGCTGATGCAGGGCAAGCTCGCCGACATGTATTCGACCTGGCAAGCGACGCGGGCGTATGTGTATGCGGTCGGCAAGGCCTGCGACCGCAACGACCATGCGCGCACCTTCCGCAAAGATGCTGCCGGCGCGATTTTGTATTCAGCCGAGAAGGCGACGTGGATGGCCGGCGAGGCGATCCAGGCGCTTGGCGGCGTGGGCTACACCAAGGACTTTCCGGTCGAGCGTTTGTGGCGCGATGCCAAGTTGTACGAGATCGGCGCGGGCACCTCCGAAGTCCGACGCATGCTGATCGGGCGTGAACTGTTTGCCGAGACTTCCTGAGAGCCCGCCATGACATCGAACCTGAGTTATGCAAAAGGCGCGACCGATGTCCCGCTGATCGAACAAACCATCGGAGAATTCTTCGACGGCATGGTCGCCAGGCAACCCGATCACGAAGCGCTTGTCAGCCGGCATGAGGCGCAGCGCTTCACGTATGGCAGGTTGCAGACCGAATCAAACCGGCTCGCGAGCGCGCTGCTGAACCTCGGACTCTCGCCCGGCGACCGCGTCGGCATCTGGTCGCACAACAACGTGCCCTGGGTGCTGCTACAGATCGCGACCGCCAAGGTCGGGCTGATCCTGGTGAACATCAACCCGGCGTACCGCACGTCGGAGCTCGAATACGCGCTCAACAAGGTGGGCGTCAAGGCACTGGTCACGATGGCGCAGTTCAAGACGAGCGACTACCTTGGCATGCTGCGTGAACTCGGCCCGGCCAAGTTGCCGCTGTTGAAGCACACGGTCTGGATCGACAAGATCGGCGCAGCGGATGATGGCGATCAGCCCGGCATGCAGCGCTTCTCGGCTTTGCTTGCGAGCGGGAACCCCGACGATCCGCGCATTGCAGAGATCGGCGCGACTTTCAAAGCCACCGATCCCATCAACGTGCAGTTCACCAGCGGCACCACCGGCTTCCCCAAGGGCGCGACGCTGACGCATCGCAACATCCTGAACAACGGCTTCTTCATCGGCGAATGCATGAAGCTCACGCCGGAAGATCGCCTGTGCATTCCCGTGCCGCTGTACCACTGCTTTGGCATGGTGCTCGGTAACCTCGCGGCGCTCACGCACGGCTCGACCATCGTGTATCCGAACGACGGCTTCGACCCATTGACGGTGCTGGAGACGGTTCAGGCCGAGCGCTGCACCGGACTGCATGGCGTGCCGACGATGTTCATCGCCGAGCTAGACCATCCGCGCTTCAAAGAGTTCGATCTGTCGACCTTGCGCACCGGCATCATGGCCGGCTCGCCGTGCCCGACCGAAGTGATGAAGCGCGTGGTCAACCAGATGCACCTGGGCGAAATCACCATCGCCTACGGCATGACCGAGACCAGTCCGGTGAGCTGCCAGAGCAGCACCGACACGCCGCAAGACAAGCGCGTTTCGACTGTGGGCACGGTGCAGCCGCACATCGAAGTGAAGATCATCGACCCGGAGACGGGTGCCACGGTACCGCGCGGCACCTCGGGCGAGCTGCTCACGCGCGGCTACTCGGTGATGCACGGCTACTGGGAAGACGAGCCCCGAACGCGCGAAGCCATCGACGCCGAGCACTGGATGCATACCGGCGACCTGGCCGTGATGGACGCCGAGGGTTACGTCAACATCGTCGGCCGCATCAAGGACCTGGTGATCCGCGGTGGCGAGAACATCTACCCGCGCGAGATCGAGGAATTCCTGTACCGGCACCCGAAGGTGCAGGACGTACAAGTCGTCGGCCTGCCCGATAAGCGCTACGGCGAAGAGCTGTGCGCGTGGGTCATCGTGAAGCCGAACCAGAGCGCGACCGAAGACGAGATTCGCGACTTCTGCAAAGGCCAGATCGCTCACTACAAGGTGCCGAAGTACATCCAGTTCGTCACCGAGTTTCCGATGACCGTGACCGGCAAGATCCAGAAGTTCAAGATTCGCGACGAGATGAAAGCGCGGCTCGGACTCAACGAAGAAAAGACCGCATGAGCAAACTCGAAACCAAACTCAACGCTCGTTCGGCAGACTTCCAGGCCAACGCCGCAGCCATGCGCGGCTTGGTCGACGACCTGCACAAGCAGTTCGCGAAGGTCGAAGCCGGTGGTGGCGAAGCGGCACGCGCCAAGCACGTCGCCCGCGGCAAGCTGCTGCCACGCGATCGCGTCGCTGAACTGCTCGATCCCGGCACGCCGTTCCTGGAGATCGCGCCCTTGGCGGCCTACGGTATGTACCTCGACGCCAAGGGCAACGAGTCCGCGCCCGGCGCAGGCCTCATCGCCGGCATTGGCCGCGTCGCCGGCATCGACTGCATGGTGGTTTGCAACGACGCGACAGTGAAGGGCGGCACCTACTATCCGCTGACGGTGAAGAAGCATCTGCGAGCGCAAGAGATCGCCGAGCAGAATCACCTGCCGTGCATCTACCTCGTCGATTCCGGGGGCGCCAACCTGCCGAACCAGGATGAAGTGTTCCCCGATCGCGATCACTTCGGCCGCATCTTCTATAACCAGGCGCAGATGAGCGCGCAAGGTATTCCGCAGATCGCGGTAGTGATGGGCTCGTGTACCGCAGGCGGCGCTTACGTGCCGGCAATGAGCGACGAATCGATCATCGTAAAGAACCAGGGCACGATCTTCCTGGGTGGGCCGCCGCTGGTGAAGGCAGCGACCGGTGAGGTCGTGACGGCTGAAGACCTGGGCGGTGGCGATGTGCACACGCGGCTGTCGGGCGTGGTGGATCATCTGGCGCAGAACGATTTGCATGCGCTGGCGTTGGCGCGGTCGGCGGTGACCAATTTGAATGCCAAAGCGGCGCGGCCCGCGATGCCCGAACCGGCCACGCCGCGTGCGCCCGACTTCCCGCGCGACGAACTCTACGGCGTCATCCCGACCGACACGCGCAAGCCCTTCGACGTCCGCGAAATCATCGCGCGTGTGGTCGACGGCAGCGAGTTCCACGAGTTCAAGCAACGCTTCGGCGCGACGCTGGTCTGCGGCTTCGCCGAGATCGAAGGCATGCCCGTCGGCATCATCGCCAACAACGGCATCCTGTTTTCGGAGTCGGCGCAAAAGGGAGCGCACTTCATCGAGCTGTGCTGCCATCGCAAGACGCCGATCGTCTTCCTGCAGAACATCACCGGCTTCATGGTCGGGCGCAAGTATGAAAACGAAGGCATCGCGCGCCACGGCGCCAAGATGGTGACGGCGGTGGCGACTGCCAACGTGCCCAAGTTCACCATCATCATCGGCGGCAGTTTCGGCGCCGGCAACTACGGCATGTGCGGCCGGGCCTACTCGCCGCGCTTCCTGTGGATGTGGCCGAACGCGCGCATCAGCGTGATGGGTGGCGAGCAGGCCGCGAGCGTGCTGGCGACGGTCAAGCGCGACGGCATCGAGCTCAAGGGCGGTGCCTGGAGCAAGGAAGAAGAGGAGGCCTTCAAGGCGCCGATTCGCCAGCAGTACGAAGACCAGGGGCATCCGTACTACGCGACCGCGCGCATCTGGGACGACGGCATCATCGATCCGGCAGACACACGCCGCGTGTTGGCACTGGGGTTGGCGGCATCGCGCAACGCGCCGATTCCGGAGCCGAAGTTCGGCATCTTCCGGATGTAGTGGCGCAATGCGGCTCCCGGACTACTTCATCCAGGTCGCGCGCTACCACGCGTGGGCCACCCACAAGCTGTTTGCGGACGACCTCGCGAGGCTGAGCGATGACGAGTGGCATCGCGACTTGCGCCTGTTCTTCGGCTCGGTGCACCGCACCGTAAACCACCTGCTGGTGGCCGACACGATCTGGTTCGCGCGCTTTGCAGACAACACTTCGCTGCGCATCGCGCTCGATGCCGAACTGCACGCCGGGCGTGCGGAGCTCTGCGCTGCTCTGGGGGCTGCGGTGGACCGTTGGGCGCCATGGGCGGAGACGATGGACGCCCGGCGGCTGGACGGTGATCTCGTCTACACCCGCACCGACGGTGAGGCCGTGCGCATTCCTTACGCGCCGGCCCTTGGCCATGTTTTTAACCACGCAACCCACCACCGCGGTCAGCTCACTGCGGGCGTGACGGCGATGGGTCATGCCGGGCCGTCGCTTGACTGGGCCCATCTTCTGCAAATCGAAGCGAAGCAGCTCAGATGACCTACTTGACTTCACTTGCACAGAATATTGAAAGCGCTGTCGCGCACCGGTGGCCGCACCGCCCGGACCCGAGCAACGCCTCCGATGACTTGGTGATCGAAGCGCGTTGGCTGGCGGTTTGTGTCGATCCCACACCAAAGCTCGGGCACGCATGATGCGATCACTGGTCTGGCGGATGGTGGCCCTGCTGGGTTTGAGCGCCGCCGCGATCACCTGTGCGCCAGCCTTTGGCACATCGGCCTTGCCGGAGTCAGTGGTCATGGTGCCCAAGAAGTCCGGCCTGTTCACCACCGAGCTCGAAACCACGGTCTTTCGGCCCGACGGCGCGGGGCCGTTCCCTGTTGCCGTGATCAACCATGGCAAGGCCAACGGCGATCCGCGCTTTCAACGGCGCTACCGACCTCTAGTTGCTGTCCTTTTCTTCCTGGCACGCGGCTATGCCGTGGTGGTGCCAATGCGGCAGGGCTTTTCCAAGTCGAGTGGCAGCTACATCGGCGGTGGATGCAATGTGGAGAGCAACGGCAGCGAACAGGCGCGCGGCGTGGTGGCGGTGCTCGACTACGTCACTGCGCAACCCTGGGCAGACAAAACCCGCATCGTGGTTGTGGGCCAATCGCATGGCGGCTGGACCACGCTTGCTTTCGGCACCTTGGCTTATCCCGGCGTGAAGGGCCTTATCGACTTTGCTGGCGGTTTGAAGCATGAGCAATGTGTCGGTTGGCAGCAAGGCCTGATCGGCGCGGCCGGCAATTACGGCAAAGAGACGCGGACGCCGTCGCTATGGTTCTACGGTGATAACGATAGCTACTTTCCGCCCTTCACCTGGAAAGGAATGCATGACAGTTATGTCGCTGCGGGTGCATCGGCGCGCTTGGTGGCGTTCGGCAACTTCGGCGGCGATTCGCACACTATGTTCGGTGCCGCCGACGGCGCGCCCATCTGGCAGCCGGAGGTCATTAAATTTCTGCGCGAGATCGGGATGCCGGACGAACCGCGCGCCGAGTTTGCGCACTATGCGGTGGACACCGCGCCGCCGCCCAGCGGGTTTGCGGCCATCGACGCGGTGGACCGCGTACCAGATTCGAGCGAGGCCTCGCTGCACGGGTACCGTGTGTTCCTCAGCAAGCCGTCGCCGCGCGCATTTGCTGCTAGCGCGCGAGGCGGGTGGGGCTCTGGTTGGGGTGGCGACGATTCCCAGGGCCGCGCGCTGGCGAACTGTGCGCGCAAGGCCTCCGCCGGCGGTTGCCGAATCTATGCCGTCGATGGCAACGTTGTTTGGGATGCAGAACCATGACTGAATACAGCAAACTTAAATTGACGTTAAGCGGGCCTGTCGCCCGCATCTGGCTCGACCAGCCCGACACGCGCAACGCCTTTGACGACGTTGTGATCGCCGAACTGACGCAGGCCTTCATCGAAGCTGGCGTGATGCCGCAAGTGAGGGCCGTAGTCCTGGGGGCCAGCGGCCCAGCCTTCTGCGCTGGCGCCGACCTCAACTGGATGCGCCGCATGGCCGACTACACGCGCAGCGACAACATCGCCGATGCGGAAAAGCTGGCCGACATGCTGCGCACGATCGCCGAGTGCCCCAAGCCGACAATCGCGCGCGTGCAGGGCGATGTCTATGCGGGCGGCATGGGCTTGGTGGCGGCGTGCGACATGGCGGTAAGTGGCGACACGGCTTGGTACTGCCTCAGCGAAGTGAAGATCGGCCTCATCCCTGCCACCATCAGCCCTTACGTGATCCGCGCAATGGGCACACGCGCCTCGCATCGCTACTTTCTGACGGCGGAGCGGTTCACTGCGGCCGAGGCGCATCGCATCGGATTTGTGCATGAGGTCGTTGCTGCTGCCGCGCTTGATGCCAAAGTCGATGAGTTGCTGAAAGCGTTGATCGGTGCGAGCCCAGCTGCGGTCCGTGCGTGCAAGCGACTCATCGCCG
This sequence comes from Variovorax sp., assembly GCA_025352265.1. Lineage (GTDB taxonomy): Bacteria > Pseudomonadota > Gammaproteobacteria > Burkholderiales > Burkholderiaceae_C > Variovorax. Next base: position 10,245 of record JANXTS010000103.1, read on the forward strand.
ACGTTGCGGGTCAGGAGATCGACGATGCACTCATCGCGCAGACGGTGGAGGGCATCGCCGATATTCGCTCCAGCGACGAAGGCCGCGAAGGCGTGCAGGCGTTTCTGCAGAAACGCAAGCCGAGTTGGCTTAACACGCCGTGACTGAGCAAGCCGTATGAATGCACTCGACATGCCCCAGTTGCTCGCGCTTGCAGGCGCTATCGGTTGGGCCAGCGGCATACGGCTTTATCTGGTGATATTACTGGTCGGCCTCGCCGGCAACTTCGGCTGGATGCCGTTGCCCGGCGGATTGCAATTGCTCGCGCATCCGGCAGTGCTGGCAGCAAGCGGCTTCATGGTGCTCGTGGAATTTTTTGCCGACAAGATTCCTGGGCTCGATTCGCTCTGGGACATGGTGCATACCGTCATCCGCATTCCGGCCGGGGCGGCCTTGGCGGCCAGCGTGTTCGGCGGCGATCACGCGGCGCTGGCGCTGGTCGCGGCACTCGTCGGCGGTGGCTTCGCTGCCACCGCGCACACCGCCAAAGCGACCACGCGTGCCGCCATCAACACCTCGCCAGAACCTTTCAGCAACGTCGGTGCATCGCTGGTCGAAGATGCGGCGGTGCCGACTGGCCTGTGGCTCGCGGTCGCGCATCCCGCGGTGTTCGGCGTGCTGTTCGTCATCGTGCTCATTGCCAGCGTGTGGCTGATTCGTAAGAGCTGGCGCTTTCTGCGATCGCTCTTCGGCCGCGTCGCGCGCATCTTCAGCGGCAGGCCCGATCCGGGCGTGACCTCCGCTTTCGCGTTCAAGAAGAAACCTCCGGAAGACAGCCCTCATGTTTAAAAAGATTCTGATCGCCAACAGAGGCGAGATCGCCTGCCGGGTTGCCGCGACCGCTCGCCGTATGGCCATTCGCACCGTCGCCGTGTACTCCGATGCCGACGTGCACGCCAACCACGTGCGGGCGTGCGATGAGTCGGTGTACCTGGGTGGCAGTGCACCGAAAGACAGCTACCTGCGCTGGGAAAAAATTCTCGAGGCAGCGAAGGCCACGGGCGCCGATGCGGTGCACCCCGGCTATGGTTTCCTGAGCGAGAACGAAGAATTCGCGCAGGCCTGCGCCGACGCCGGGGTCGTTTTCATAGGACCGCCGCCCTCGGCCATCAAGGCGATGGGCCTGAAGGCCGCATCCAAGCAGCTGATGGAAAAGGCCGGCGTGCCGCTGGTGCCTGGCTACCACGGGCATGACCAGGACCCGGCGCTGCTGCAGCGCGAGGCCGATCGCATCGGTTACCCGGTGCTCATCAAGGCCAGTGCCGGCGGTGGCGGCAAGGGCATGCGCGCGGTCGACAAAAGCGAAGACTTCGCGGCCGCGCTCGCGTCTTGCCAGCGCGAAGCAATCAACAGCTTCGGCGACGACGCGGTGCTGATCGAAAAATACGTGCAGCGCCCGCGGCACATCGAGATCCAGGTGTTCGGCGATACGCAGGGCGATTGCGTCTACCTTTTCGAGCGCGATTGCTCGGTGCAGCGACGCCACCAGAAAGTGCTCGAAGAAGCGCCGGCACCCGGTATGACCGAGGCGATGCGCAGTGAGATGGGCGCGGCGGCAGTCGCTGCCGCCAAGGCCGTCAATTACGTCGGTGCCGGTACTGTCGAGTTCATCGTCGAGCAACGAGACGGTGGCGAGATGAACTTCTTCTTCATGGAGATGAACACCCGCCTGCAGGTCGAACATCCGGTGACCGAAGCCATTACCGGCCTCGACCTGGTCGAGTGGCAACTGCGCGTGGCGTCGGGCGAGCCGCTGCCGTTGAAGCAAAGCGAACTCAAGATCCACGGTCATGCGATCGAAGCGCGCATCTGCGCTGAGAACCCGGACAACAGTTTTTTGCCTGCGACCGGCAAGCTGCTGGTCTATCGCAAGCCGCAAGCGACAGCATTCCAGCGGAGCCGGGTGCGTATCGACGACGGCGTGCGCGAGGGCGGTGAAATCTCGCCGTTCTACGACTCGATGATCGCAAAGCTCATCGTGCATGGCGCCGATCGAGCCGAAGCATTGGCGCGGCTCGACGCTGCGCTGGCGCAAGTGCACATCGTCGGCGTAGCCACCAACGTGCAGTTTTTGCGCGGCGTGCTGGCGACCGATTCGTTCGCCAATGCACGGCTCGACACCGCATTGATCGAGCGCGAGCGTGCCGTGCTGTTCGACCGCGAACCGCTCGGTCTGCTGCTGGTCGCCGCCGCTGCGATCACGCGCACGTTGATCGACGAATGGCCGTCGAAGATGCCCGACCCGTTCGCGCGGCGCGACGGCTGGCGCGCGTTGGGCGAATACACACGGCATTTCGATTTCGAGTTTCGGGGTGAAGACAAGTCGGCCTTCGTGACCTACAAGCGCGACGGCAGTCTCTGGCTGAAAGTTGGCGATGTTGAAGGCGCGCTGGTTATCGGCCAATTTCCGGCCGGTGAGTTCGAAGTCGAATTCGCAGGCGCACGACACACCTTGAACGTCTACGGGAGTCACGGCACGGCGCACGTTTTCGCGCAGCAGGGTGCCAGCAAGATCACGACGATCGACAGATTGGCGCATGCTGGCGAAACGCAGGCCGAAGGTGGGCGGCTCACCGCGCCGATGCCGGGCAAGGTGGTGTCGTTCTCGGTCAAGGCTGGTGACAAGGTGGCCAAGGGCCAGCCGTTGGCGGTGATGGAAGCGATGAAAATGGAACACACGATCGCGGCGCCGACCGATGGCACGGTCGAAGAGCTCTTGTATGCGCCTGGCGATCAAGTGACTGAAGGGTCTGAGCTGCTGCGTATCGCCGCTGCAGTCGCGTCCTGACGCATCGCAGCGGAGCCGGCGAAAATCCACTCATGCACATTACCGTTTGCCTCACCGATCTCAAACCTGATGCCTGGGTATTGGGCCTGCAACAAGAATTCCCGGACGCCGAAATTTCTGTCTGGCAGCCCGGCACGCCGCCGGCCGACCACGCGGTGGTCTGGGCCCCGCCGCAGCAGATGCTCGACGAGCAGCCAGGCTTGCGTGGCCTCTTCAATATCGGTGCCGGCGTCGATGCGCTGCTCAAGCTCAAGATGCCGCCGCACACGCGCATCGTGCGGGTCGAAGACGCTGGCATGGCGGTGCAGATGGCCGAGTACGTTTGCCATGCGCTGATCCGTCACTTCCGCGAATTCGATGCCTACGAGGTCGATGCACGGCAAGGCCGCTGGGGCTACCGTGCGCCGCGTCTGCGGTCGCAGTTCTCGGTCGGCATCATGGGGCTCGGCGTGTTGGGCGAGCGAGTCGCCAGAGCGGTGGCGCAGTTCGACTTTCCGGTGAACGGCTGGAGCCGCTCGCCAAAAGACATCGCAGGCATCCGCAGTTTCGCGGGCCATGAAAATCTCGATCCGTTTCTGGCAGCAAGCCGCGTGCTGGTGTGCCTGCTACCTGTTACGCCCGACACCCGCGGCATCCTGCGGCGCGAGACGCTGACCAAGCTGAACGGCGGCGCACCGGGCGGCTACGTCATCAACGTCGCACGCGGCGCGCATCTGGTCGAGGCCGACTTGATTCCGCTGCTGGACGCCGGTCAACTCGACGGCGCGACGCTCGACGTGTTCGAGACCGAGCCGCTGCCCGCCGACCATCCGTTCTGGCGGCATCCGAAGATCACGGTGACGCCGCATGCCTCGGCCCGCACGCTGCGCGAAGAATCGATCGCGCAGATCGTCTCGAAAATCCGCAGCGTCGAAGGTGGTACGGGCTTTGACGGGATGGCCGGCGCCGTCGATATTGAACGCGGATACTGATCTTTCCAAGAGAAACCCATGAAGCTTCCCCTCAAAGTAAAAATTGTCGACGTCGGCCCGCGCGATGGCCTGCAAAACGAAAAAAATCCGGTGTCGGCCGACATCAAGATCGGCCTTGTTCATCGCCTGCAAGACGCCGGCGTGCGCGAGATCGAGGTCACGAGTTTTGTCAGCCCGAAGTGGGTCCCGCAGATGGCCGATAACGCCGAAGTGATGCACGGCATCCGGCGCAAGGCCGGCGTGCGCTACTCGGTGCTTACGCCCAATATGAAGGGCTTGGAAGCCGCTATCGCCGCGCCGCGCAACGAGTGGCCCGACGAGATCGTGGTGTTCGGCGCCGCCAGCGAGGCCTTCAGCCAGAGGAACATCAACTGCTCTATTGCCGAGAGCATCGAGCGCTTTGCGCCGGTGGTGGCTGCCGCGCGCGAGAACGGCATCTACGTACGTGGCGCCATGTCGTGCACTGTCGGCTGCCCTTACGAAGGCGAAATCGCGCCTGAAGCGGTGGCCCGGCTTGCAGGTTTGATGCGCGGCATCGGCGTTCAGCACATCGGTGTGGCCGACACCATCGGCGTGGGTACGCCGGTGAAGGTGCAACGCGCCATGGAAGCGACGTTGCAGCACTTCGGCGTCGACGAAATCTCAGGTCACTTTCACGACACCTATGGGCAGGCGCTCGGCAACACGCTTGCCAGTCTGGAGCTTGGGGTATGGCAGTTCGACACCTCGTCGGCTGGCCTCGGCGGCTGTCCTTACGCCAAGGGTGCAACGGGCAACGTTGCGACCGAAGACGTGGTCTACATGCTGCAGGGCATGGGGATCGATACCGGCATCGACCTGGACAAGCTGATCGATGCCGGCGTTTACATCAGCCAGGCGCTTGGCCGCGAGCCGAACTCGCGGGCGTCGAAGGCGATCCGGACCAAGCGGGAAGCCTGACCGATGTGCGGCTCCGAACTACACGCGCTGCCCGAGTCGGTGCAGCGCGTCGCGCGCGTGCTGCAAGACGCTGGTCACCTGCACGCGCCACAAATGCTCGACCACGCTGCACGCACGGCGCAGCAGGCGGCCGACGCGCTCGGCATCGCTGTCGGGCAGATCGCCAAAAGCATCATCTTCCGGCGTAAGAGCGACGATGCGGCGGTGCTGGTGATCACCTCGGGCGATCGGCGCGTGGACGAGAAAAAAGTCGACGCCATCGTCGGAGAAACGGGTCGCGCCGATGCTGACTTCGTGAAGGCGAAGACCGGTTTTTCGATCGGCGGCGTATCGCCCTTTGCGCATGCGACACCGTCGGTGACGCTGATCGACCGGAATCTGTTTCGCTTCGACGAAGTCTGGGCGGCAGCGGGTCATCCGCACTCGATGGTGCGCCTGGCACCGCAGGACATCGAGCGCTTTACCGGTGCGCCGATTGCCGATGTGACGGTGGAGGTCCAGTGAGAGTGCGCGAAGTCCTGCCCGATCCGGTGGTGCCGTCGCCCTGCATCTCCATCTGCCGCATGGTGGCCGAGACGGCGCTGTGCGAAGGTTGCTTTCGCACCATCCCGGAGATCGCCGGCTGGGGCCGCATGAGCGACGACGAGAGGTGTGCCGTGTGGGGTCGCATCGATCAACGTTCCGCAGGAGCGCGAACGCAAGCAGAGGCAAAAGCAAAAGCAAAAGCAAAAGCAACAGACAAGGCAGCGACATGAAGCACATCACTTTCTATCTCGACTTCATTTCGCCGTACGCCTATCTGGCGTTCGAGCGCTTGCCCGAGGCGCTCGAAGGGCTCAGCTACAGCGTGAGCTACAAGCCGTTGCTGCTCGGTGCGCTGTTCATGCACCACGGGCATGTGGCCCCTGCCGACGTGCCGTCCAAGCGCGCCTGGGTCTACCGGCAGGCACTGTGGCTCGGCCGCGCGAACGGCATTCCCATCGATATGCCGGCCAGCCATCCGTACAACCCGTTGCCGCACCTTCGGCTCGCGCTGGCGACGACGCACACCGGCGAGATCAGTCGCTATGTGGCAGAGACGATCTTTCACGACGTGTGGCGCGGGGGTGGCGATGCGGCGGACCCGGTACGCCTGGCTGCATTGGCATCGCGGCTGACGCTGGTGCGAGACAGCAGAGGCGAGGAGGCCAAGGTGCAGTTGCGCGCCAATACCGAAGAGGCGGCGACCGCCGGTGTCTTCGGCGTGCCCGCGTATTCGGTCGAGGGGCAAGCTGTCTGGGGCTTCGACAGCTTGCCGATGCTGCGCGCGCTGGTCGAAGGCGATCCCTGGTTCGACAGCGCAGCATGGCGCGATGCTGCCGACCGGCCCGGGATCGTCCGCTCAAAATAAAAGCGTCAAAGAAGCCGCCGAGACGGGTTTTCTTGCATCCTGAAATCAACCGCGCGGGTTTCCCCTTGAACTGTCAGCGTCGGTTCAGTTTCGTGAAAGTCTCGGGTCAGTCGTCGCTTGAAGAATGCGGTGCGGCCTCGTGAGGAGGCTGCATCCGAATTTCAAACAGGAGACGACGCAATGGCAGCCACACTGGATTCGAAGGGGGTTCCGCATCCGGCCCCCCGGCCCATGACACCCGAGGAACGCAAGGTGATCTTCGCCTCGTCCCTCGGCACGGTGTTCGAGTGGTACGACTTTTATCTGTACGGAACGCTGGCCGCCATCATCGGACGCCAGTTCTTCTCGAACCTCGATCCCAATTCGCAAGTCATCTTCTCGCTGCTCGCCTTTGCGGCCGGCTTTCTGGTGCGTCCGTTCGGCGCCATCGTGTTCGGCCGCCTGGGCGACATGATCGGCCGCAAGTACACCTTCTTGATCACGATTTTGATCATGGGCCTGTCGACCTTCATCGTTGGCTTGCTGCCCAGCTACGGCACCATCGGCGTCGCGGCACCGGTCATCCTGATCGCGCTGCGCATGCTGCAGGGCCTGGCGCTCGGCGGTGAATACGGCGGTGCTGCAACCTATGTTGCCGAGCACGCGCCGCACGGCAAGCGTGGGGCCTACACGTCGTGGATTCAGACCACTGCGACCCTGGGACTCTTCCTTTCGTTGCTGGTGATCCTCGGCGTGCGCACTGTGCTCGGTGAGCCGGAGTTCGCGGCTTGGGGCTGGCGCATTCCGTTCCTGGTGTCGGTGCTGCTGCTCGCGGTGTCGGTGTGGATTCGCTTGTCGCTGTCCGAGTCGCCAGCGTTCCAGAAGATGAAGGCCGAGGGCAAGACCTCGAAGGCGCCGCTGTCGGAATCGTTCGGCGAATGGAAGAACCTGAAGATCGTCATTCTGGCGCTCGTCGGTCTGACCATGGGACAGGCGGTCGTCTGGTACACCGGTCAGTTCTATACGCAGTTCTTTTTGACCGGCTCGCTGCAGGTCGATGGCGCGACGACCAACGTGTTGGTGGCACTGTCTCTCTTGATCGGCACGCCTTTCTTCCTGATCTTCGGTTCGCTGTCCGACCGGATCGGACGCAAGCCCATCATCATGGCCGGCCTGCTGATTGCCGCGGTGACGTACTTCCCGATCTTTCGCATGCTGACCGAAGCGGCCAACCCGGATTTGGCAAAGGCGCAAGCCGCGTCGAAGGTGGTCGTGACTGCAGACCCGAGCGAATGCTCGTTCCAGTTCAACCCGACCGGCACAGCCAAGTTCACCAGCTCATGCGATATCGCCTAGCAGGTGCTGGCCACGCGTTCGGTGAGTTACGACACGGCTGACGGCGCGGGCCCGGCCAAGATCTCGATCGGCACCAAGGTCATCGAGTCTTACACCAGCAAGGGCTTGCCGGCCGACGAAGCGAAGAAGAAGGATGCCGACTTCAAGGCCGCCATCGGCGCTGCATTGAAAGAGAATGGTTACCCGACCAAGGCCGACCCCGAGAAGATGAACAAGCCGATGATCGTGCTGCTGCTCACCATCCTGGTGATCTACGTCACCATGGTGTACGGCCCGATCGCTGCCATGCTGGTGGAGATGTTCCCGACGCGCATTCGATACACCTCGATGAGCCTGCCGTATCACATCGGCAACGGCTGGTTCGGCGGGCTGCTGCCAGCGACCGCGCTGGCCATCGTGGCGCAGACCGGGAATATGTACAACGGGCTCTGGTATCCGATCGTGATTGCGCTCGTGACGCTGGTGATCGGCGTGATCTTTGTGCGCGAGACGAAAGACGTGGACATCTACGCGAACGACTGACGCACGCCGATGGCGCAAAAGCCCCGCGAGCCGAAAGGCCGTGGGGCTTTTTTTATGGCGTCGGGGCTGACAGCCGCCTGGGCAAGACCCTGCCACGGCGCTGCCACAGCACGCTGCCCATAATGTTGGCCCCACCTCCAGGCAAGCAATGACACAGGGCTCCATTCGCATCCGCGGCGCACGCCAGCACAATCTCCAGAACATCGACATCGACATTCACACGGGTGAAATGACGGTGGTCACTGG
>JANXTS010000001.1 GCA_025352265.1 Variovorax sp.
GCGGCCGACACGGGCGACTATGTTCGCGCCGTGATGAAGCACGCGCTGGGCGAAGAAAAAGCGTCGATCCTGATGGACCGCATTCTGCAGAAGGCCGACCTGAGTGGCATCGAAAACCTGAAGTGGATGGATGCGCCTTCGGTCGCTGAACTGCTGCGCGTCGAGCATCCGCAGATCGTCGCGGCCATCCTCGTGCACCTCGAGCCCGAGCACGCCGCTGCGGTGCTGGTCAAGCTGCCCGAGCAGCAGCGTGCCGAAGTGCTGCTGCGCGTCGCCACGCTCGAAGGCATCCAGCCCGCTGCGCTCGAAGACCTGAACGAAGTGATGTTCCGCGTGCTGGCCAACGGCGCCAAGGTGCTGACGGCCTCGCGTGGCGGTGCCCGTACGGCCGCCGGGATGATCAACCTGCTGGGCAATGGTGTCGATGCGCAGGTGATCGAGGCCATTCGCAATCACGACCCGGATCTGGCCTCCGAGATCAGCGAGCTGATGTTCGTGTTCGACGACGTGATGAAGCTGGACGACAAGTCGATCCAGATGCTGCTGAAAGAAACCGCGTCGGAGACCCTCATCATCGCGCTCAAGGGCGCGGCGCCGCCGTTGCGCAACAAGTTCCTCTCGAACATGTCGTCACGCGCGGCCGAGTCGTTGCGCGAAGACCTCGAATCGCGCGGTCCGATGCGGCTGGTCGAAGTCGAGGCACAGCAAAAGGAAATCCTGCGGTCGTTGCGTCGCCTGGCCGACGAAGGGCAGATCGTATTGGGCGGTGGCGCCGAAGGCGGAATGGTTTAAGCGATGCAAAGCCTGAACACGCTTCGCAACCGCGGTCTGATCGCAAGCGAAGACATCTCGCATGTCGCGCGCTGGCAGTTCGGCGCGGTGGGCCCGAACAGCGGCGAGCCCGAAAGCGGTATCTCCGATCCACAGGCCTTGCGCGCTGCACGTGCCGAGGGCCATGCCGAAGGCTTCGCAACCGGTCGGGCACAGGCGTTGGCCGAGGCCGAAGCGCAGCACGCGCTGTACCGCGCCAATGAAGGACAAGCCGCGGCACACCGGCTCGCAGTGCTGCTGCAATCTGCTGAATCTGGGCTTGCGGAGGCCCAGCAATCGATCGCACGCGGCACGCTCGAAATCGCCTGCGCCCTGGCGCGCCAGGTGCTGCGCCACGAACTCGCGACCGACCCGAATTCGCTCGAACCCGTCGTGCACGAAGCGCTGTCCTTGTTGCTGGTCGATGGCCGTGCCGCCACCGTGCGCCTGTCACCGGTCGACTTCGATCTGCTCGACGATCCGCTGCGTGCGCAGTTCGCCGGTCAGCCTGTTTCCGTGCTCTCCGACAGTGCGGTGCAACCCGGCGATTGCCTGGTCGAATCGGCCGGCGCAGTGGTCGATGGCAGCGTGGCGTCGCGCTGGTCGCGTGCCGTGGCGAGCCTCGGGCTGTCGATGCCCTGGCACGAGCAGAGCGATGGAGCGACCAGCCATGCCGCCTGAGCAGGAAGTCTGGCAACGCTTCATGGCCGATGCGCACGCGCGCGCTTCGCAAGATGTGGGGCTGGCGCTGCGCGGCACGCTCACCCGGCTGACCGGCCTGGTGCTGGAAGCCGCCGGGCTGCGGGTGCCGGTCGGCTCTCAATGCCTGGTGCGCATGGGCAGCCAGCAGCCGGTGCTGGCCGAGGTCGTCGGCTTCTCCGACCAGCGCGCTTTCCTGATGCCGGCCGGCGATGTGCATGGACTGTCCAGCGGTGCCAGCGTGATGCCTGCGCCGCCCTATGTGCCGATCCCGCGGCTCGGTGAACCCGAGCGTGACGTGACGGCACGTGTCGGCGTGCTGCGCCTGCCGCTGGGCACCGGTCTGCTCGGCCGCGTGATCGATCCGCAAGGCACGCCGCTCGATCACCAAGGCCCGCTGGCGGATGTCAGTGCCGAACCGCTCGACCGCAAGCCGATCAACGCGATGGACCGGGCGCCGGTGCGCGAACCGCTCGACACGGGCGTGCGTGCGATCAACGCCTTGCTCACCGTCGGTCGCGGCCAGCGCATCGGCTTGTTCGCAGGCTCCGGTGTCGGTAAGAGCGTGCTGCTCGGCATGATGGCGCGTTACACCGAAGCCGATGTGATCGTGGTCGGCCTCATTGGAGAGCGCGGCCGCGAGGTCAAGGAATTCGTCGAAGACATCCTCGGCGATGAAGGCCGTGCACGCTCGGTCGTGGTGGCCGCGCCGGCCGATGCGCCGCCGCTGTTGCGCATGCAGGGCGCTGCCTACGCGACTGCCGTGGCCGAGTACTTCCGGGACCGCGGTGAGCATGTCTTGCTGCTGATGGATTCGCTCACCCGCTACGCGATGGCACAGCGCGAGATCGCATTGGCCATCGGCGAACCACCCGCGACCAAGGGCTATCCGCCGTCGTGCTTCGCCAAGCTGCCTCAGCTGGTCGAGCGCAGCGGCAACGGGCTGAACGGCGTCGGCTCGATCACTGCTTTCTATACCGTGCTGTCGGAAGGCGACGACCAGCAAGATCCGATCGCCGATGCGGCGCGCGCCATTCTCGACGGCCACATCGTGCTGTCGCGTTCGCTGGCCGAAGAGGCGCACTTTCCGGCGATCGACGTCGAGCAATCGGCCTCGCGGGTGATGCACAACGTGGTGTCGCGCGAGCACACCGATTGCGCGCGGCGTTTTCGAGCGGTGTATGCGCGCTATCGGCAAAGTCGTGATCTGGTTCGGCTCGGCGCCTACGCAGCGGGCAGCGACCCGGCGCTCGACGAGGCGATCCGCCTGCAGCCGGCGATGACTGCTTTTTTGCAGCAGGACATGTACGAAGCCGCGACGCTCGATACGAGCGTCGGCGGCATGGCGCGCACGCTGGGTTGAGGCCCAGGATTCGTCCGATATCACCTTCAAGATTCCGAAAGCCCAATCATGTCCAACCTGAGCGCCTTGCAGACCGCCGTGTCGCTGGCTACGAGCGAACGCGATGCTGCGGCCCAGCGTCTGGCACTTGCCCGCCAGGGCTGGCTCGCCACGCAGGTACAGCTCGATCAGCTCGAAACCTACGCGCAGGAAACGATGACGCGATGGCAGGTTCAATCGGCCCGTGTGACGCCGGAAATCATGGCGCATCACTACCAGTTCATGGAGCGTCTGACCCACGTCATCGCCCTGCAGAAGAACGCGGTGACGCAGCAGCTGAACCAGGTTGCGCTGATGGCCGATCGCATGCGCGTGGCAGAAACGCGCCGCGAAAGCCTGGTGCAGTTGCACGCCAAGCGCGAAGCTGAACAACGTCGCTTGACCGATCGCCGTGAGCAGAAGGTGTCGGACGAGCAGGCGGCACTGCAATACCGTCGCCTTGCTGGCGGCGCCATGGGAGGTCTTTGATGGCGATTGAAATTGCACGCAGCAACGAAGTGCCGGGCGCGGTGAGCGGATCGCGTGGGCGGTCAGGTTCGAAAGACGGCGCTGACAGTGCACACGGAGCGAGCAGCTTTGCATCGGCACTGACGTCGGTCGATCGGGAGCCGAACGCGGCGAGCGCGAGTGCCGCACGTGTGGCTGCCGATCGCGAAGCGGCCAATCGGCGTGACGCCGACGCCACTGCCGGGCGAGATGCAGCGGCGAGTGATCAGGGGCGCATCGACGCGCGCACGAGCGATGCCGGTGCCCGTACCGACAGCGGCAAAGACCGCGAAGGCGCCCCGTCGACCGCGGCCGATACGGCGATCAGCGCTGCATCGAGCACGCCGACCGCGTCCACCGCTGCTGCGGACACGTCGGCACTGTTGTTGGCGCAGAGCAATTTGACCGCAGTGAGTGCGTCGTCTGCGCTCGATGCTGGCGCGGCGGCGGTTGCTGCAGCGGGGGCCACCGGCTCGGCCACGCTTGCAGGCGTTGCCGGTGCCGGCTCGGCGATCGCCGCTGCCGTTCCGCAGGACGCCCTGGCCGCACAGAACACGACGACACAGCGTGCGGCCGCGCCGCCCGTCGCTGCGTCGGGAACCGTCAAAGACACGGGCACGGTCGACTCGCATTCGGCTGCGCTCGGCGTCGCCCTGCTCGATCGGACTGGCGGCAAGAAAGACGGAGCCAAAGACTTCTCGCGTGCTGCCTCGACACAAGACGCATCGACGTCGCGCATACCCACATCGACGGCCGCGACTGCGCCTGCCGCAGCCACGGCCGATGCAGCTGCGGCAAGCCGTGCGGCTGTGTCGACAACTGTCGCGCCGGCCGCGGAAACCGTCGCGCTCGCACAGGCGGCAGTCACCAGCATTGCGGGCGAAAGTGCATCGCCGTGGCGACGCATCGAGCGTCCCGGCGACACATCGACTCCATCGGCAGGCGCGGGCTCGTTGGGCTTCGACGCCACCGGCAGCGCATCGTTATCGACTGCGACGACCGACGCCGCAGCAGCGGCCGCCAACGCCGGCGCTGGGAGGGCCGAATTCATGGAGCGCATGGTCGACCAGGTCAGCTGGTGGATGGCGCACCGCAGCCAGGGCGCGGAGTTGAAGCTCGATCTTCCGGGCGGGCAGCCGGTGTCGGTCAGCGTGCAGGTGCAGGGTAACGAAGCGCAAGTCGCGTTTCGCAGCGACCACCCCGAGGCACGCCAGTGGCTCAGCGCCGCCATGCCGCAGCTCAAGGAAATGCTGGGCAACGAGGGGCTGATGCTTTCGGGCTCCTCGGTCGGGCAGTCAGGCACGGGTGCCGAGCAGGAAGCGGCGCGCGATGCGCAGCGGGCCTTGCGCTCGGACAACGGCGGCAGCGCAAGCACCGGCGCCTCTGCCATCGATACGTCGATGACCACCGCTGCACGGCCGCGCACCGTGAGCGAACGCGCGATCGACCTCTACGTCTAGCGCACAAGTCCCATAAGGGCAGTGGCTTGGAGCAAGCGCCCATAAAGCGCGGTTTTCCCCCCTTTTTTCCGGGCTTGGCGCGAGGAGGTCACGCCGAATAATCGGTTCCATGCAGATCCTGCTGCGCGTGGCGCGATGGGTCGTTCTGCCGACGAACCGAAGGAAATCCCGTGTCCGCCCCTGCCGCCACTGCTGCTGCCATACCGGCTCCCGCTGCGCCCAAGCGCAAGGGCAAGTCGATGCTGCTCATCATCGTGGCGGCGCTCGTGCTGGCCGGCGGTGGTGCCGGCGGGTGGTTCTACATGAACAAGAAGAATCATGCGGCCGCCGGTGAAGAGCCGGCCGCGCACGCGCCCGAGCACGCCACCGTGCCGACCTACCTCGCGCTGGAAAACATGGTGGTCAATCTGGCCGACCCCGGCGGAGAACGCGTTGCGCAAATCGGCGTGACGCTTGACCTCGAAAATGAAAAGGTCGGCGACAAGATCAAGACCTATCTGCCGGCGATTCGCAGCAGCGTGCTGATGCTGGTGTCGCAGCGCACCTCGGAAGAACTGTTGAAGCGCGATGGCAAGGAAAAGCTCGCCACCGACATCGTGGCAGAGGTGTCCCGCGTGTTGGGCTATGACGTCGAAGCGCCGGGAAAAAAGGCAAAGGTCGTTCCCGAGTCTGATGGCGACGAAGCGTCGGTCAAGCTGAAGAAGCGCCGCAAGGCGGAGCCGAGCCCAATCAACGGCGTGCTGTTCTCCAGCTTCATCGTTCAGTAACGGCCGACCTCACTGCCGACTACAAGCCTCGACTGCTCTCCTTCCGATGGACAACATTTTCGACAACGTGCCCGACGCTTCGAAAGACGCCGCGCCCGGTACAGCGCCCGACGATGCTGTCGAGCGCATGGCCGATGCCATCGTGCGCGAGTACGACATGGCAGCGCAGGAGCGCATGGTGCGCCGGCCGATGCCGACGCTGGACATCGTCAACGAGCGCATGCAGCGCTACCTGCGCGCCGGCATCTTTCAGTTTGCGCGGCGCAGCCCGGAGATCACCATCGAGCCGACGGTGGTGCAACGCTTCTCCGAGTTTCTCGAAGTGTTGCCGGCACCGGTGCACTTCAGCGTGGTTGCGTTGCGCCCGTTGCGCGGCAGCGGGTTGGTGGTGTGCGAGTCGACGTTGATCTCTGCATTGGTCGACGCGCTGTACGGCGGTGCCGGCACATTGCAGTCGCCGTTCGAGGGCCGCGAATTTTCACCGACCGAACAGCGCGTGATCCAGCGGCTGCTCAATCTGGTGTGCACCGAATACGCCAAGGCCTGGAAGGGCGTCTATCCGCTCGAACTCGAATTTCAGCGCTCGGAAACGCATCCGCGTTTCGTCAACGTCGCAGCGCCGGCCGACCTGGTGCTGGTGACCACGCTTCAGATCACCTTTGGCGAACTGAAGGGCGCGATTCGAATCTGCAAACCGTGGGCGGTGCTCGACCCGGTGCGCGATATTCTCTATGGCGCACAGCAGGCCGATGCCATTGCCGAAGACCGTCGCTGGGTCACGCAGCTCACCCGAGAGATCCAGGCGGCAGAGGTCACTCTCACTGCCGAACTGGCGCAACCCGAACTCACCGTGGGCCAGTTGCTCGCGATGAAGGCCGGCGATTTCATACCGCTCGACCGTGCCTCGCGCATCGTCGCGGCGGTCGACGGCACCCCTGTTTTCGCCTGCCACTACGGCACCCATAACGCGCGCTACGCCTTGCGCATCGACGAATGTGTGCGAAGCGACAGCGCGCACTGGCTCAGAGGCTCCCATGTCAATTGAAGAACAAACCATCTCTCCCTCCGCTTCCGGTGCCGACTGGGCCGAAGCACTCGAGGCCCGCCCCGAGGGCATGAGCAGCGCCGCGAGTGGTGCGCCGCTCAACGACATCCAGCGCGTGCTCGACATCCCGGTGCAACTGTCTGTCGAGCTCGGCCGCAAAAAGGTGCCGATCAAGCAGGTGCTGCAACTGGCTCAGGGCTCCATCGTCGAGCTCGACGCCATGGCCGGCGATCCGATGGACGTGCTGGTCAACGGCTACCTCGTCGCGCAGGGCGAAGTGGTGGTGGTCAACAACAAGTTCGGCATCCGGCTGACCGACGTGGTCACGCCGGCCGAACGGCTGCGTCGCGTGCAGCGCGGCTGAACACGATCAACGGGTCGAGTCGATGGCACAAAGCCTTTTCACTGTGGTGCTGTTCCTGGCACTGCTCGCCTGCACGCCCTACCTGCTGAGGCGCCTGCAGGCGCGGCGGCTCGGCGCTTCCGGCATGGCCGATGGCGAAGCGTCGAAGCTGCTGTCGACGGTCGTGGTCGGGCCGCAGCAACGGGTGGTCACGCTCGAAGTCGGACCGCAGGGCGCACGCACCTGGCTCGTGCTGGGCGTGACGGGGCAGTCGATCAATTGCCTGCATGTGTTGCCGGTGGATGCGGTGAATGCGGTTCACACGGTTCACTCGGCTCAGGACGCCATCGATGTCTGACGCTCGAAGCGAGCGTCGCCATGCATGGATCGGGGCTGTGGTCGCGCTCGGCCTGAGCGCCATCGCGCCTTCGGTCTTCGCGCAAGCAACGGGGCAGGGCGGTCAGTTGCCGCTGGTCATCGGTACGGGCGCAGGTGGCACCAGTTATTCGGTGCCGGTGCAGACGCTGCTGTTCTTCACCGCGCTGTCCTTCCTGCCGGCCATTCTGTTGATGATGACCGGCTTCACGCGCATCGTGATCGTGCTGTCGCTGCTGCGCCAGGCGCTCGGCACGCAGTCGGCACCGCCCAACCAGGTGGTGGTCGGCCTCTCGCTTTTCCTGACTTTTTTCGTGATGGGTCCGACCATCGATCGGGTCTATGCGGAAGCGTACGTGCCGTACACCAACAACACGCTGCAGTTCGAGGCGGCGCTCGGCAAGGCAGAAGCGCCGATGCGTGAGTTCATGCTCAAGCAAACGCGACAGTCGGACTTCGCGCTGTTCGCGCGGCTCGCCAAGTTGCCCTCCGACGTGACGGCCGAGACCGCGCCGATCCGTGTGTTGATCCCGGCGTTTGCCACCAGTGAGTTGAAGTCGGCCTTCCAGATCGGCTTCATGATCTTCATCCCGTTCCTGGTGATCGACATCGTGGTGTCGAGCATCCTGATGTCGCTCGGCATGATGATGTTGTCGCCGGTGCTCGTCGCCTTGCCGTTCAAGCTCATGCTGTTCGTGCTGGCGGATGGATGGAACCTGCTGATCGGTTCGCTGGCCGCCAGCTTTGTGCAGTAGTGACGTTGACCCAGACCTGAACCATTCGACATGAACGCACAAACCGCATTGACGATCGGCCAGGAAGCACTGGTCTTGTTGCTCACCGTCTCGTTGCCCGTGCTGCTCGCGGTGCTGGCGGTCGGCCTGCTGGTCAGCATCTTCCAGGCGATCACGCAGATCCATGAAGCGACGCTGGCTTTCGTGCCCAAGCTGATCGCCGCCGTCGCCGTGTTCGCTATCGCCGGGCCGTGGATGCTCAACACGCTGGTCGACTACATCCGTCGCACGATCGAATCGATTCCGCAGATGGTTCTGTAGTTGTGGCGAGTTTGATGTGCTGACCTTCACCGAAGCCCAGCTCATGGGCTGGATCACGCCGGTGCTCTGGCCGTTCTTGCGCGTGCTCGGGCTCTTCACCACCGCGCCGCTCTTTTCGACACGCGCCATTCCCATCCGCGCGCGTATCGGCCTCGCCTTCCTGATCGCGCTGTGTGCGCAGCCCACGTTGCAAGGCCAGCCGATGGTGGCGCTCGACAGCATCGCGATGCTCGGCACGCTGATCCAGCAGGTCGGCATCGGCATGGCGATCGGCTTCACCGTGCGGCTGGTGTTCACCGCGATCGAATTGGCGGGCGAGTTGGTCGGCCTGCAGATGGGCCTCAACTTCGCGTCGTTCTTCAATCCGATGAGCAACGCGCAGACCAGTGCGGTGTCGAGCTTTCTCGGCAACATCGCGACGTTGCTGTTCATCGCGATCAATGGCCATCTCACCATCGTCATGGCGGTGATGAAGAGCTTCGACGCGTTTCCGATCGGTGGCAGTTTCATGCAGGCGATGGGCCGCATGCGCATTCACGAACTGGGCACCGAACTCTTCGCCAGCGCGCTCTGGATCGCGCTGCCGTTGATCGGTCTGCTGCTCTTCACCAATCTCGTGCTCGGCGTCATCTCGCGCGTCGCACCGCAGATGAACATCTACGCGATCGGCTTTCCAGTGACGCTGGTAGCCGGACTGGTCGGCATCACACTGACGCTGCCGATGATGGAGCAGCCGTTGTTGATGCTGATGGAGCAGATGATGGCGCGGATGTAGAGCTTCTGACCATTCGCCTGGCTCAAATCAAATTGTTCCGAATCGCATAGACCGTCAACGCCGCATTGGTCGGCAACCCGAGCTTTTCCATCACCCGAGTGCGATAGACACTCACCGTCTTGGGGCTCAGCATCAACTCTTCCGCAATGTCCGAAAGACGCTGCCCCGATGCGATCTTGATGAGTGTTTGCAACTCGCGTTCCGACAGCGCAGCGTGTGCCGCTTCGAGCGCCGGCCGGGCCACCGAGTCGGCCAGCATCTGCGCGACTTCTGCGGTGACGTACTTGCGGCCTTGCGCCACGGTGCGCGTGGCGGAGATCAATTCGTCGGGGTCGCCCGCCTTGCTTACATAGCCCTTGGCGCCGGCGCGCAGGCATCGGATCGCGTACTGATCGGCCGGGAACATCGAGACCACCAGCACCTTGATCGGCGAATCGGTTTCGGTCAGTCCAGTGAGCACTTCGAGGCCGCCGCGGCCGGGCATGCTGAGGTCGAGCAGCAGCACGTCGCACGGGGTAGAGCGCAACAGTTCGCGCAGTTCGGCGTAGCCGCCGGCCTCGCCTGTCACCTTGATGTCGACCGCTTCCGAAAGCGTGTCCCTGATACCTCTGCGGACGACGGCATGGTCGTCGCACAACACCACGTGGATCATGTCTCTGCCCGTTCCAGCGGCACCGACAAGATGATCGATGTGCCGATACCGCCCTGGTTGCTGATGTCGAGCCAGCCGTCGACCGTGCGCGCCCGTTCGCCCAGTCCCTTGAGGCCAAATGTCTTGGGCTTGTCGAGTTCGGCACGCGTGAGGCCGCGGCCGTTGTCGGTTACTTCGAGCGTGAGCACGTTTTCACCGTCGGATAAATCGATGTGTACCTCGCTGCACTCGGCGTGCTTGGCGATGTTGGTCAGCGCCTCTTGCGCGGTGCGATAGGCCACCAGCTTGACGGCATCGGACGCATCGATGGTCTCGTGCGTCGCGGTAAAGGATGTCTTCACGCCAGTACGCCGCTCGAAGGCGGTGGCGAGCCAGTCGACCGCCGCCACGATGCCTTGGTCGAGGATGGGCGGACGCAGGTCCTGCACGATGCGCTGGCTGGCGTCGATGGCGTGCTGCAGCGTTTCGATCGCGCCGTTCACATGCTCGACGATGGTGGGGTCTTTCGAGTGTCGGCCTATCCATGCGAGGTCGAACTTGACGGCCGCCAGTGAGCCTCCGATGTCGTCGTGCACTTCGCGCGCGATCGACTGCCTCTCTTCTTCGAGGCATGCCTGCAGATATTCGTTGAGTTCGGACGAGCGTCGCATCGAGCCTGCCAGCTCGGCATGCGAATCTTCCTTGACGGTGCGCATCTGATTGGCGCCGAGCGCCCGCACGATGGCTCGGGACAGGTCGGGCAGCGCGCTCTTGCGGACGAAGTCGCTGACGCCACGGCGGATGGCGTCGATGGCGTCGGCCTCGCTGGCCGAGTCCGACAGCACGATGAATGGCGGTTGCACGCCCGACGCACCGAGCACCACATCCCATGCGTCCATGGCGGTGAAACCGTCTACGTGGTACGCCGACACGATGACATCGCAAACCTGCCGATCGAGCCGCTGGTCCAACTCGGCTAGCGTTTCGATGCGCTCGATGTCGTAGTCGGAACCGTTCAGTTCGAGCGCCGAACGGGCTTTTGCATGATCGGCCGCAGAGGGCTCGATGTGGAGGATTCGCAGCCGGCGCGGGGTTTGAACTGTCAACATTTGTGACGAATGATAGTCAGCCTGCAGCGCGCACTAAGACGCAAGCTGACTATCGTTCGCAGATAGCCCCCCGCAAGGGGCTATCTGTTGTTTTACAGCGCGTGTTGGATCAACCTGGGATCAGAACCTTGTTGACCACGTGGATCACGCCGTTCGACTGGTACACGTTGGCGATCGTCACCGTCGCCGTGCCGCCCTTGGCGTCGGTGATCAGGACGTTTCCGCCGCTCGTCGTCGCGGTCAGCGTGCCGCCGCTGGCGGTCTTGAGCGTTGCCTTGCCACCACCGGCGGTGATTGCGCTCAACAAGGCGGCTGCGTCCATCTTGCCGGGCACCACGTGGTACGTCAGCACCTTCGTCAAGGTCGGCTTGTTCTCAGGCTTGAGCAGCGTGTCGACCGTGCCGGCCGGCAGCGCAGCGAAGGCTTCGTTGGTCGGTGCGAACACGGTGAACGGGCCAGGGCTCTTCAGCGTATCGACCAAGCCTGCGGCCTTGACTGCGGCGACCAGCGTGGTGTGGTCCTTGGAGTTGACGGCGTTGTCGACGATGTCCTTGTTCGCGTACATCGGTGCGCCGCCGACCATCGGGTTGGCTGCCATGCCGCTGCTGCCCGACATGCCGCTGCCGCTCATGCCCATACCGCCCGCGCAAGCGCTGAGAAAGACCGAAACGCCGACTGCAATCATGAGTTTTTTCATTGGAGGCTCCAGAAGAATTAGATGGTTTGAAAAATCTCTGTGGAAACCGCCAACAGCTCGGAGGCGCCAGGCGCCTGGAAGTGATACGGAAACTGTCTCTCTTTGGATGTGTAGGACAAAGCCAATAGTGGCGAGCATGAAAAAAGCGCCCGAAGGCGCTTCGTTCACAGGGGCAGAAAGCCGTATCAGGCTTCGCCCTTCACCTTCAAGCGCCACGCATGCAGCAGCGGTTCGGTGTAGCCGCTAGGCTGCTCGATCCCCTTGAACACCAGATCCTGCGCAGCCATGTAGGCAGCCGAAGTCTTGAAGTGCCCAGCCATCGGCTGGTAGAGGCTGTCGCCGGCATTCTGCTTGTCGACCACCGCAGCCATGCGCTCGAAGGTCTCGTTGACTTGTGCCTTGGTGATCACGCCGTGCAGCAGCCAGTTGGCGATGTGCTGGCTGCTGATGCGCAGCGTGGCGCGGTCTTCCATGAGGCCGACGTTGTGGATGTCGGGCACCTTGGAGCAGCCGACGCCCTGGTCGATCCAGCGCACCACGTAGCCGAGGATGCCCTGCACGTTGTTGTCGAGCTCTTGCTGCTTTTCTGCAGCGCTCCAGTCGGTCTTGGTGGCTGGGGTGGCGATCGGCACCTGCAGCAACGCATTGAGGATGTTGTCGCGCTCGCCGTCGGCGTCGATCTTTTCCAGCTCCTTCTGCACCGCCGTCACGCTGACTTGGTGGTAGTGCAGCGCATGCAGCGTGGCGGCGGTGGGCGAGGGCACCCACGCGGTGTTGGCGCCGGCCTTGGGGTGCGCGATCTTCTGCTTGAGCATATCGGCCATGAGGTCGGGCATGGCCCACATGCCTTTGCCGATCTGGGCCTTGCCGCGCAGCCCGCAGCTCAGGCCGACGAGCACGTTGTTCTTTTCATAAGCGCCGATCCATGCGCTCGACTTCATGTCGCCCTTGCGGATCATGGCGCCGCCCTGCATGGCGGTGTGCATCTCGTCACCGGTGCGGTCGAGAAAGCCGGTGTTGATGAAGGCGACACGGGCCGCGGCTTCGGCGATGCAGGCCTTCAGGTTCACGCTGGTGCGGCGCTCCTCGTCCATGATGCCGAGCTTGACGGTGTTGGCCGGCAGGCCGAGCAGCTGCTCGACGCGGCCGAACAGCTCGCTGGCAAACGCCACTTCAGCCGGACCGTGCATCTTCGGCTTCACGATGTAGATGCTGCCGGTCCGTGAATTGCCCTTCCGCTTGAGGTCGATGGTGGCGATGGTCGTCGTCACCACCGCATCGAGGATGCCTTCCGGGATTTCCTTCTTGCCGTCGTACAGCACGGCCGGGTTGGTCATCAGATGGCCGACATTGCGCAGGAACATCAGCGAGCGGCCATGGAGCTTTAGTGGCTTGCCGTCGGCGCCGGTGTATTTGCGGTCGGAGTTCAGGCCGCGCGTGAAGGTCTTGCCGCCCTTGGCGACTTCTTCGGTCAGCGTGCCCTGCATGATGCCGAGCCAGTTCGAATACGCGACCACCTTGTCTGCCGCATCGACCACCGCCACCGAGTCTTCAAGGTCCAGGATGGTCGATAGCGCAGCCTCCAGCACCACGTCGCTGACGCCTGCTGCATCGGTCTTGCCGATGGCGGTGGTCGGGTCGATCACGATGTCGATGTGAATGCCGTTGTGCTTCAGAAGGATCGAGGTCGGTGCTTCAGGCGTGCCCCGGTAGCCGACGAAAATTGTCGGGTCGGCCAGCAAGGTGCTGCTGCTTTGCAGCGCGATGTGCAACTGGCCGTTCTGCACCGTGTAGCGCGTAGCCATCTTGTGCGAGCCGTTGTCGAGTGGCGCCGCCTGGTCGAGCACTTCGCGGGCGAAACCGATCACCTTGGCGCCACGGATCGGGTTGTAGCGCGTTCCTTTGTCGGCCCCATCCGTCTCAGGGATCGCGTCCGTTCCATAGAGCGCGTCGTACAGCGAGCCCCAACGCGCGTTGGCGGCGTTGAGCGCATAGCGTGCATTCAGGATCGGCACCACCAGTTGCGGGCCGGCCTGCAACGCGAGTTCGGCGTCGACGTTGGACGTCGTGGCTTGCGTGCCCTTCGGCTGCGGCAGCAGGTAGCCGATCTTTTCCAGGAAGGCACGGTAGGCCGGCATGTCGGCGATCGGCCCGGGGTGCGCCTTGTGCCAGGTGTCGAGCTCGGTCTGCAGGCGATCGCGTTCAGCGAGCAGTGCGATGTTCTTGGGTGCCAGGTCGGCCACGATGGCGTCGAAACCCTTCCAGAACGTGGCGCTGTCGACGCCGGCGGCCGGTAGCACCTTTTCATCGAGGAAGCGGTAGAGCTCGGTAGCGACCTGGAGGCCGTGGGCGGTGGTGCGTTCAGTCATGGTCGAGTCCGAAAATAAGTGTGAGTTGGAGTTTGGCGCGCGGCAGGCAGATACTTTATTTGATACCGGCCTTCGCATTAAGCCGCTGAGCAGCGTTTGATTAATGACCAAAAAGCGTGCAATCAAAAGCGCGCGGCGCCAAACAGCCTTGTAGAAGGCATGAAATACTGGCTCGCGCCGAACGATGACCGTATCGGCAAAGGAGACGAATTTGGAATCCCCATCGAACCGCAAGTCCGACGCGAGCGCGGCGTACGACATCCCCATCGACACGAAACAACCGCTGCCCTACGAAGGTATCCGTGTCGTCGAGTTCACCCACATGGTGATGGGCCCGACCTGCGGCATGCTGCTCGGCGACCTGGGCGCCGAAGTGATCAAGGTCGAACCGATCGAGGGTGACAACACGCGCCGCCTGCTCGGCTCCGGCGCCGGCTTTTTCCCGAATTTCAATCGCAACAAGAAAAGCATCGCGCTCGACCTGAAACAGCCGGGCGGCGTGGAAGCGGCGCTGCGCTTGATCGCGACGGCCGACATCGTCAGCGAAAACTTCAAAGCCGGCACCATGAAGAAGCTGGGGCTCGACTACGACACGCTGAAGAAACTCAATCCGCGGTTGATCTACGTCAGCCACAAAGGCTTCTTGCCCGGCCCGTACGACCATCGCACCGCACTCGACGAAGTGGTGCAGATGATGGGTGGGTTGGCTTATATGACCGGCCGCTCGGGCGACCCGCTGCGCGCCGGCACCAGCGTCAACGACATCATGGGCGGCATGTTCGGCGCCATCGGCGCGATGGCTGCGTTGCGCCAGCGCGAGTTAACCGGCGTCGGATGCGAAGTGCAATCGGCGCTCTTCGAAAACAACGTGTTTCTGGTGGGCCAGCACATGATGCAGTTCGCCGCGACGGGCAAGGCAGCCGACCCGATGCCGAGCCGCATTTCTGCCTGGGGGGTTTACGACGTATTCACCGTGAAAGACGGCGAGCAGATCTTTCTGGCAGCGGTCAGCGACAAGCAGTGGGCGATCTTTTGCAAGGTCTTCTGCCTCGAAGAAATGATGGCCGACCCGCGCCTCAAAACAAACAACGACCGGGTGCTGGCGCGTGAATGGATGATGCCGGTCCTGCGTTCGCATCTGGCTGACCGCAGCGCTGCCGAACTGAGCGCGATGTTCGAGGCCAACGGGTTGCCCTTCGCGCCGATCACGCGGCCAGAGGCGCTTTTCGATGACCCGCACCTGAACGCGACCGGTGGTCTTGCTCCCATCCGCATGAACGACGGCAGCATGTCGAAGACGCCGTTGCTGCCTTTCACCATGGGCGGGCAACGCGCAGGCATCCGGCTGCAGCCGCCGTTGCTGGGCGAACATACGAATGCGCTGCTGACGGAGGTCGGCTACAGCGATGAAGAGATTGCAGCGCTCAAGCAGAGCAATGCGATACACAAAGGGGATTCGGCGTGCAGCGCGGAATGAACGATCGGGCGTCATGGACCGCCTGAAGCAACTTGAATCCTTCGTTTCGATTGCCACGCGCGGCAGCCTCACGGCGGCCGCCAAGGCGGAAGGCGTCGCGCCGGCCATCATGGGCCGACGGCTCGACGCGCTCGAAGAGCGACTCGGCGTCAAGCTGCTGGTGCGCACCACGCGGCGCCTCACGCTCACTCACGAGGGCAGCGCGTTCCTGGAAGACTGCCAGCGCCTGCTTGTCGACATGGCCAACGCCGAGGCCAGCGTAAGCGCTGGCGGCGTCAAGGCCAGCGGCCATCTGCGCATGACGGCTCCGGCTGGCTTCGGGCGCCGGCACGTCGCGCCGCTGGTGCCGCGCTTTCAGGAGCTGCACCCCGAGGTCACGATCTCGCTCAACCTGAGCGATCGCGTGGTCGATCTGGCGGGCGAAAGCTTCGATTGCGCGGTGCGCGTGGGCGACATGCCCGACTCATCGCTGGTCAGTTTGCGACTGGCCGACAACCGGCGCCGTTGCGTTGCCACGCCCGCGTTCGTCAAACGGCATGGCGCGCCGCAGCATCCGAGCGAGCTGTCGCGCTTCGCTTGCCTGACGCTGTCGAGCGATGCGTCGCAAACCCGCGGCTGGGCTTTTCGACTGCCCGATGCTGCCGGCAAGCTGGAGGTCATTCACTTCAAGCCGCACGGCCCGCTCGATTGCTCCGACGGGCAAGTGCTGCACGACTGGTGTCTCGCTGGCTACGGCATCGCCTGGCGCAGCACTTGGGAGGTCGAGGCCGAG
The DNA here is from genome assembly GCA_025352265.1 of Variovorax sp. GTDB lineage: Bacteria > Pseudomonadota > Gammaproteobacteria > Burkholderiales > Burkholderiaceae_C > Variovorax. Next base: position 16,273 of record JANXTS010000001.1, read on the forward strand.
ATCGACGCCGGGCTGCTGGTGCCGCTACTCGACGCGTACGCCGCGCCTGCCAATGGCATCTACGCGCTGTTTCCGCATGCTCGCCACCTGCCCCTGCGGGTCCGGCTCTGGCTGGATTTCTTGAAGCAACAGTACGGCAGGCCGGAATTTTGGGGTGGAATTCGCTAGATAGGGGGCGAATTCGGAGCTTGTCGAAGGTTGGACGGCGCTCGCTGCATTGCACAATCCGGCCATGAAAATTTCAGTCGTCACCATCTCCTTCAATCAGGGCGAGTACCTGCGAGCCTGCATCGACTCGGTGTTGAACCAGAACTACCCCGACCTCGAATACATCGTCGTCGACCCGGGTAGCAAGGACGACAGCCGCGCCATCATCGATTCGTACGGGGACAAGATCATCCGGGTGTACGAGAAGGACGACGGCCCGTCGGACGGACTCAACAAGGGCTTTGCCCACGCCACCGGCGAAGTGCTCGCCTTCATCAACGCCGACGACGAGTTGCTGCCTAATTCGTTGCAGCGTATGGCCGATGAATTCGAGCGCCAGCCCGGCGCCGATTTGGTGATGGGTTGTGGCTATTTTTCCGACGAAAAAGGCAAGCGCGGCAAACGCATCCTGCCGTCGCGCCTGACACCATGGCTCTACGTAAACGGCGGCGTGACGCTGTTCCAGCAGGGCACCTTCTTTCGACAGAGCATCTTTCGCAAGATCGGCGGCTTCAAGAAGGCCAACCGCACCTCCTGGGACGCCGAGCTGTTTCTGGACATGGCACTGGCCGGCGCCAAGTTCGTTCGCATCGAAGACGACATCGCGCTGTTCCGCATGTACCCGGGCTCCATCACCGGCAGCGGGCGCCTGCAAAAGCTGTACGAAGCCGATAACCTGCGCATGTTCAAGGCGGTCATGGGGCGTGAGCCGCGGCCGGCCGATCGACTGGTCAACAAGGTAGCGCGGGCGATGAAGTTCGCGGCCGATCCGGGTTACGCGTTGCGCCGCATGCGCTGAAGCGATTGCAAAATAGACACGCTGTGTCTATTCCCTAGAAAGCAATCGATGACCCTCGAAGCCGTCCTCGCGTACTTGCACTTGCTGGCCATCCTGACGATGGTCGTCTTCATCTCCAGCGAGGCCGCGCTGTGCCGGGTGCAGTGGCTCAACGCTGCCGTGGTCGAGCGGCTGGCCAAAGTCGACATGATCTACGGCATCGCCGCCATCGCAGTGCTTGCCACCGGCATCGCGCGAACCTGGTGGGGCGTCAAGGGCACGGCGTGGTACTGGACCAACCCGCTGCTGCATGTGAAGCTGGGGCTATTCATCATCGTCGGCGCTCTGTCGATCTTTCCGACGTTGACGTACTTTCGCTGGCGCGAGACTCTTCGCTCCACCGGCAAGCTCCCGATCGGAGGCGACATCGAAAAGACGCGACGCCTGGTGATGATGCAGGCGCATCTGATCGCGCTGATCCCGCTGGTCGCCGTGTTCCTCGCACGCGGCTTCGGCAAATAAGCGCTGCATGGGCCCGGTCGGCATCCAGCTTCTCTTCGCGGGCACGATTTTCAGCAGTGCCTTCCTGCTCTTCCTGGTTCAACCGCTCATCGCCAAGCAGATCCTGCCGTGGTTCGGTGGCTCAGCAGCCGTGTGGTCGATCTGCATGGTGTTCTTCCAGGTCGTGCTGCTGGCCGGCTACGCGTACTCCGACTGGGTTACGCGGCGCTTGAGCGTGAAGGCGCAGGCGCGATTGCACGTCGTGCTGCTGCTCGTGAGCCTCGCGTTTTTGCCGATCGTCACCAGCGCGCGCTGGAAGCCGACCGGCTCCGAAGACCCGACGCTGTGGATCCTCGGCTTGCTGCTCGGCACCATCGGTCTGCCTTACTTTCTGCTCTCGACGACCGGGCCGCTGGTGCAGTCGTGGGTGGCGCGCACGCCTTGGGGTGCGCAGGTCTATCGCTACTTTTCGCTGTCGAACCTGGCGTCGCTGGCTTCGCTGCTGGCGTACCCGGTGTTGATCGAGCCGTACAGTTCGCTGGTACAGCAGGCGCATGGCTGGTCGTGGGGATTCGGTGCCTTTGCCGCGCTGTGTGCGGGCACGACGATCTATGTGTCGCGGCGCTGGGCGAGCGGTGCGCCGCATGTGGCGCCAGTCGCGACAGTTTGTGCGGCACCCGATGTGAAGCCGCGCACCGCCGACTACCTGCTGTGGCTCGCGCTGCCGGCCCTCGGCTCGTGGCTGTTGCTCGCGATCACCAACCACATCACGCAGAACGTGGCGGCGATCCCGTTCCTGTGGGTGCTGCCGCTGTCGGTCTACTTGTTGACCTTCGTGCTTTGCTTCGAAAGCGATCGCTGGTATCGGCGCGGCGTCTTTCTGCCGTGTGCGGCGGCGATGCTGCTGCTCTGCGCATTCGGCCTGCAAGACAGCGTCGGCTCCGACGTCAAGACCGCCTTGCCGATCTACGTCGCCGGGCTCTTCGTGCTGTGCATGTTCCTGCACGGGGAGATGGCGCGGATGCGGCCGGGGCCGAGCTATCTCACGCGCTTTTATCTGATGCTATCGCTGGGCGGCGCCATCGGTGGCGTGACGGTCGGTCTGCTCGCACCGCACGTGCTGCCAGCCTATTACGAACTCGGCATTGGTCTGGTGCTGACCGCGCTGCTCGGCGCGGTGCTGGCGGGCCGCGGGTCGGGCCAGCGCCGGTGGCTGGGCGGCGCTGGCGTCGCACTCGCCGCCTGCTGTGCATGGTTTCTATCGGTGCAGATTCGCGACGACACGACCGATGCGCGCGGCCTGCTGCGTAACTTCTACGGCACGCTGATTACGCTCGATACGCGCCGGGACGATCCGAACGACAACGTGCGGCAGACGTACCACGGCTCGGTCAAACACGGCGAGCAGTTCCTGGCCGCAGCGCGCCGACGTGAGCCGACCACGTACTACGGCGAATCGGCGGGCATCGGCCGCGCCATCGCGTCGGCGCCCGATGCGCCGCGCCGGGTCGGCCTCATCGGCCTGGGTGCCGGCACGCTCGCAACCTACGGGCGCACTGGCGACGCCTATCGCATTTATGAAATCAACCCGCAGGTGTTCGAGCTGGCCGATGGCGAATTCAGCTTTCTGAAAGACAGCCCGGCGCGCATCGAGCGTGTGCTTGGCGATGCGCGGCTGGCGCTGGAGGGCGAGGCGCCGCAGAACTTCGATGTGCTCGCAGTGGACGCGTTCTCCGGCGATTCGGTGCCGATCCACTTGATCACCGCCGAGGCGATGGCGGTGTACGAGCGGCATCTGAAGCCCGACGGCGTCGTCGCCTTCCACGTGACGAATCGCTTCCTGGACCTGGCGCCGGTTGTGGCACGCATCGCCGAGTCGCGTGGGCTGCACGCGGTGCTGGTGCACGACGAGCCGGAGAACGGTGCGCTGCGCAACACCGACTGGGTTCTTGTCGCTCGCGACGCGAAGACGCTGGCGCGCCCAGCGATCGGCCGTGCCGGCGCGGCGATCCTGCTGAAGCCCGGCGTGAAACCCTGGAGCGATGACTTCAACAACCTGCTCGGTGTGTTGAAGTGAGCAGTCGCAAAAAAGCCCGCGTGTAGCGGGCTCTTGAGTGCGACGCGGAGGTTGCGTCAGCGCTGCGCTCAGCCTTTGGCGTCGGCTTCGCACTTCTTCATGAAGCTGGTCTTGGCAGCGCCAGCCAGCGGCTTGCCGTTCTTGTCCATGGCCTTCGTGGCGCATGCGGGGGCTGCCGAGGACACGGTGTCCTTCTCGCACTTCTTCACGAAGCTGGTCTTGGCGGCGCCGGCGAGGGGCTTGCCGTTCTTGTCCATGGCCTTCGTTTCGCAGGCGCTTTGCGCGTGGGCTGCACCGAACGAAAGACACGCGCCGAGGGCGATCAGGGAAAGGAGCTTTTTCATGGTGTAGATGTCCTGGAGGTTGAGTGACGACAGCAGCCCCGACCCGGGGCTATTGATGCTAACGGGCCAGTGCGCCTACCGGATGACGCAAGAAAGGAGCCCGCTGTTACGCCCGGTAAAATTGGCCAATGCTATTGGTCAAACAGAAGTTGCTCGCGGCACTCGCGAACACACTCGATACTTTCTCTCCCGGCGCCGGCGCCAAAGCCGCGTTCGAGTCACCCAAGGTGGCGGCGCACGGCGACTTCGCCAGTACGGCTGCGATGCAGCTCGCCAAGCCGCTCGGGCGCAAGCCTCGCGATCTGGCCGAGGAGGTGAGCGCGGCGCTGCTCGCTACGCAATCCTTCCAGCAATGGGTGCAGTCGATCGAAATCGCCGGCCCGGGCTTTCTCAACATCCGCCTGAAGACCGCTGCCAAGCAGCAGATCGTGCGCGAGGTGCTCGATGCGGGCGCGGCGTTCGGCCAGCAAGCCGCCACGGGCGAAAAAGTGCTGGTCGAGTTCGTCTCGGCCAACCCGACCGGACCGCTGCACGTCGGTCATGGCCGCCAGGCCGCGTTGGGCGACGCCATCTGCAACCTGCGCGCCTCGCAGGGCGATGCCGTGTACCGCGAGTTTTATTACAACGACGCCGGCGTGCAGATCCAGACGCTGGCCAGCAGCGTGCAGATGCGCGCAAAGGGCCTGAAGCCAGGTGACCCCGAGTGGCCGAGCGGTGAAAAAGCGGCCGCCTACAACGGCGAATACATCGCCGATATCGCCGACGACTTCAAGGCGAAGAAGACAGTCAAGTCGGACGACCGCGAATACACCGCCAGCGGCGATATCGCCGATATCGATTCGATCCGCGAGTTCGCCGTGGCTTATCTGCGGCACGAGCAAGACCTCGACCTGCAGGCATTCGGGGTGCGCTTCGACAACTACTATCTCGAGTCGAGCTTGTACACCAGCGGCCGCGTCGAATCGACCGTGCAAAAGCTGGTCGCCGCCGGCAAGACCTACGAAGAAGACGGCGCGCTCTGGCTGAAGTCGACCGACTACGGCGACGACAAGGACCGCGTCATGAAAAAGCGCGACGGCACGTACACGTACTTCGTGCCAGACGTGGCCTATCACCTGGCCAAGTGGGAGCGCGGCTTTCATGCCGTCGTCAACATCCAGGGCACCGATCACCACGGCACGATTGCGCGGGTTCGTGCCGGCCTGCAGGGCGTTGGCGAAGGCATCCCGCCGAGCTTCCCCGACTACGTGCTGCACACGATGGTGCGCGTCGTCAAGGACGGCGAAGAGGTCAAGATCAGCAAGCGTGCGGGCAGCTACGTCACGCTACGCGATTTGATCGAATGGACCAGTACCGATGCCGTTCGTTTCTTCCTGCTGAGCCGAAAGCCCGACACCGAATACACCTTCGATGTCGACCTGGCAGTCGCCAGGAACAACGACAACCCGGTGTACTACGTGCAGTACGCACACGCACGCATCTGTTCTGTGCTGGCTTCGTGGAAGGAAAAGGATGGCGGCGACGAGGCCTCGCTCAAGGCGGTCGATGTGTCGCCGCTTGAAAGCCCGGCGGCGCAGGCGCTGATGCTGCTTCTCGCCAAATACCCCGACATGCTGAGTGCGGCCTCGAAGGATTTTGCGCCGCACGATGTCACTTTCTATCTGCGCGAACTGGCCGCCAGCTACCACAGCTACTACGACGCCGAGCGCATTCTTGTCGACGACGAAGCCGTCAAAAATGCCCGTTTGGCGCTGGTCGCCGCCACTGCGCAGGTGCTGCACAATGGCCTCGCAATTCTCGGCGTCAGTGCGCCGCGCAAGATGTGATTGCGAATCTCAAAATGAAATCAAGTACACGCTCAAGCCGCAGCAAAAGCCCGAAAGGGAGCCGGACCGGAAGCCAACGCGGCAACATCGTCATCGGGTTGATCGTCGGCCTGGTGCTCGGGCTCGGAGTGGCGCTAGGCATCGCGGTCTATGTGACGAAGGTGCCGATCCCGTTCATGAGCAAAAACCAGCGCGGCGGCGCCGAGCAGGACGAAGCCGAAGCCCGCAAGAACCGCGACTGGGACCCGAACGGCCCGCTCGCCGGCAAGGCCGGTGCCGTCAAGCCGCAGCCGCCTTCGGTCGTATCGCCGGCGACGGTCGGACCGCTCAACGCGCCGTCGAACGGCCCCGTGCCGGTGGTGGTTGCACCGGGAACAGGCACCGGCACATTCGTTGCGCCTGCCACTGCGCGCCCCCGCACCGCACCGGTTCCGGCCGAAGCCAACGCCCTGCCGTCGAGCGATCCGCTGGGTGACCTGGCTCGCTCGCGCTCCGGCAACAACCCCACCGCAGGCGGCACCATCGCCGGCGCAGCCCCTTCTGTTGCGGCCAGCGCCAATGGCACCGATCCATTCCTCTACTTCGTGCAGGCAGGCGCCTTCCGCACCACCGACGACGCTGAAGCGCAGCGAGCCAAGTTGTCGCTGATGGGTGTGGAGGCCAGAGTGACCGAACGCGAGCAGGCCGGTCGTACCGTGTACCGTGTGCGCGCAGGTCCGTTCAACAAGAAGGACGATGCCGACCACCTGAAGGACCGCCTCGATGGCGGTGGCTTCGAATCCGCGCTGGTGCGGGTGCAGCGCTGAGCGCCGATAGCTTTGGTCGCGTGGTTTTTTCCGTTGACTTTTCTTTACCCGCCGCGGCGTGACGCATTGCGTCCCTGCCGCGTTGAACAATTGGGCGCGGAACTCCGCGCGGCACTTCCGGCTCTCTCAGCCGCACAGGAGCACCTCTTTGATGAAACACATGAACCGTCGTGACTTTTCGCTGGCCGCCACATCCTTCGGGTTGATGTCTGCCACTTCTCTCTCGCATGCCCAGGTCCAGCCCAAGGCTGGCAAGGACTACATCGACGTGAGCCCGCGCGTGCCGGTCGATGCGCCGGCCGGCAAGGTGGAGGTCATCGAATTCTTTTCGTACAACTGTCCGCATTGCAATGCGTTCGAGCCCGAGCTCGAAGCCTGGGTCAAGACGTTGTCGAAAGACGTGGCGTTTCGCCGTGTTCCGGTGCCGTTCGTCGGCAACGACGTCGAGCCCAAGCAGCGCCTGTATTACGCGCTCGATGCCATGGGCAAGCTCGACGAATACACGATGAAGGTCTTCAATGCGATCCACACCCAGCGCCAGAACGTGAACGGCGACGCAGCCATCGTCGCGTGGGCCGAAAAGAACGGCCTCGACAAAGCCAAGTTCACGGAGGCGTTCACCTCGTTCGGCGTGGTGAGCAAGGCCAAGCGCGCAACGCAAATCACCGAGCAGTACAAGGTGGCCGGCGTGCCGGCTCTTGGCGTGGCAGGGCGTTTTTACGTCGACGGCGAACTCGCCGGCAACATGACCAAGTCGCTTCAGGTCACCAACTACCTCATTGCCGAAGCTCGCAAAGGTTGAAGCTTTCGCACGGTTTTTTTGAAAAGCCCGCTTCGGCGGGCTTTTTCGTCAAGACCGTGTCAGTTGGCCGCCTACAATCAGCAGCAAGTTTCGTGCCTCTATGACCCTGCGCTCAAAATCCCCTCTACGTCCCATTCGTTCTGCTTGCGCGATCACCTGTGGTGCATTGCTCGCCTTGGCACTCGGCACCGGCCTTCCGGCGCATGCTGAGAAAGCCGACCGCCTGAAGCCGATGAATATCGAGTCGGACGCGCTGCGTTATGACGACCTGAAGCAAATCAGCGTGTTCACCGGCAAGGTGTTCGTCACCAAGGGAACGATCGTGATTCGCGGCGCCCGCATCGACGTGCGCCAGGACCCCGAGGGCTACCAGTACGGCGTGGTCACGCCCGAGCCGGGCAAGCTGGCTTACTACAAGCAAAAACGCGACGCGCCGGGCGACGAGTGGACCGAAGGCGAAGCCGATCGCATCGAATACGACAGCCGCGCCGACAACGTCAAGTTCATCGGCCATGCCGTGATGCGACGGCTTGTCGGCACCAAGGTCAACGATGAGACCACCGGCCCGCTGATCGTCTACGACCAGAGCAACGACACCTTTACGGTCAATGGTTCGACCCTGCCGCCGGACGCCAGCGTCGCGGCCGGAGCGGCAGGTGGCCGCGTCAGGGCGGTGCTTACGCCGCGTGTGCCGGCTTCGGCCGCTGGGGGCGCCAAAGCCACGCCACCAGCATCCGGTGCTTCGGGCTCGGGTTCTGGTTCAGGGTCGAGTGCCGCACCGGCGGCCACCCAACCTGCAGCCCCCGCTGCAGGTTCCGGCCTGCGCCCGAGCACCACTCTCGGCGGAGAACTGCGCAAGTGATCGAAAACGCTGCAAACAGCAACGTCGGCAGTCGTCTCGAAGCGCGCGGCCTCAAAAAGACTTACGGCAGCCGTACTGTCGTCAAGGACGTCTCGCTCGGCGTGCAAAAAGGTGAAGTGGTCGGGCTGCTCGGCCCGAACGGCGCCGGTAAAACGACGTCGTTCTACATGATCGTCGGACTGGTCCGCGCCGATGCGGGCGAGATCACCATCGACGGCGAGCCGATCGCGCACATGCCGATCCACAAGCGCGCGCGCATGGGTCTGAGCTACCTGCCGCAGGAAGCTTCGATTTTTCGGAAGCTCACGGTCGAAGAGAACGTGCGTGCCGTGCTCGAGCTGCAGCTCGACACCGACGAGTCCGGCAGGTCGGTCCCGCTGTCGAAGGCACGGATGGAAGCACGGCTGAGCGAATTGCTGAGCGATCTGCGCGTTGACCACCTGCGCAATTCCCCGGCCCTGTCGCTGTCGGGCGGCGAGCGGCGGCGGGTCGAAATCGCCCGTGCGCTCGCCACGCAGCCGCGCTTCATCCTGCTGGACGAGCCGTTCGCCGGTATCGACCCCATCGCGGTGATCGAAATCCAGCGAATCATCAGTTTTCTGAAAGAGCGCGGCATCGGCGTGCTGATCACCGATCACAACGTGCGTGAGACGCTGGGTATTTGCGATCACGCGTTCATCATCAGCGACGGGCAGGTGCTGGCACAAGGCACGCCTTCGGAGATCGTCGACAACGCCGAGGTACGACGCGTCTACCTGGGCGAACACTTCCGGATGTGAACTTGTTGCTCGCCCCCAGGTCGTCGCGCACTGCGTGTCGCTTCTTCCACCCCCTGACCGGGGGCAACACCAGCAGCCAGGCAAAGCCGGTTCTGCGGTGTTTCTTGAACAGAGTGTGTCTGGCAGGCTGTCCGTGAAGCAAGGTCTTTCTCTTCGTGTATCGCAGCATTTGGCGCTCACGCCACAGCTGCAGCAGTCGATCCGGCTGTTGCAGTTGTCCACGCTCGAGCTGAGCCAGGAAGTCGAGCAGATGCTCGACGACAACCCGTTCCTGGAGCGCACGGCCGAAGAAGCGGCACGCGAAGAATTCGGCATCGACGCATCCGATGCGCCGGCACCACGCGAGGAGCACGAGGGCGACCGCCAGAGCGAGAGCGACGGCGAGTTCGCACCGAGCGCGCAGGCAACCAGCGCCGACAGCGCCAGCACCGCGACCGCCACCAGCGAAACCGAAGCGCCGGCCACCGAGATGTCCGACCAGGAGCCCGACTGGGGCGGTGACGGCACGGTCGAGATGACGCCGGACGACGGCGAATGGGGCGGCGAGGCGCCCGCCAGCAGCAACAACCTGGGCCCGAACGACGGCAGCGAGCGCGCCGACGCCACCGAACTCGCACGCAGTCAGGAGTCGCTGCAATCCTTCCTGCACCGCCAAGCGCTGAGCCTGCGGCTTAACGAAAACGACCAGGCCGCGCTGCGCTTCCTGATCGAGTCACTGAACGACGACGGCTATCTGGAAGACTCGCTGCCCGCGCTGGCATCGGGCCTCGCTGGCGACGACAACGACCAGTTCGACGGCCTCGTCCACCACTTCCAGGTGGCGCTCGGCCTGTTGCAAAGCCTGGAGCCGGTCGGTGTCGGCGCACGCGACCTCGGCGAATGCCTGGCGATCCAGCTGAAGGCGCTGGCCGATCAGAACGAGACCGACGAAGAAAAGCAGATCCGCAAGACCGCCATCCTGATCTGCAAGCAGCCGATGGAGTTGCTGGCGCGGCGCGATTTCAAGCGTCTGGCCACGCTGACGCGCAGCAACGAAGAAGAGGTCCGCAGCGCGCTGCAGATGATCGCCAAGCTGGAGCCCAAGCCGGGCCGCCGCTTCGTCGATGTCGAGCGCAATATCGTGGTGCCCGATGTGATCGTCACCCGCACCGGCCGCGGCGCGACCTTCAAGTTACGCGTGATGCTCAACCCGGACGTGATGCCGCGTCTGCGCGTGCATGACATCTACGCTGGCGCGCTCAAGGCGCACAAGGGCGAGGGCAGTCAGGCGCTGTCTCAGCGGTTGCAGGAAGCGCGCTGGTTCATCAAGAATATCCAGCAGCGCTTCGACACCATCCTGCGGGTGAGCAACGCCATCGTCGAGCGTCAGAAGAGCTTCTTCGTGCACGGCGAACTCGCCATGCGCCCGCTGGTGCTGCGCGAGATCGCTGACGAACTGGGCCTGCACGAGTCGACCATCAGCCGAGTGACCACCGCCAAGTACATGTCCACGCCTTACGGCACGGTCGAGCTCAAGTACTTCTTTGGCTCGGCGCTCGGCACCGAAACCGGCGGCAATGCATCCAGCACGGCAGTGCGAGCGCTCATCAAGCAACTCGTGAGCGCCGAAAGCATCAAGAAGCCGCTGTCCGACAGCCAGATTTCCGACATGCTGAAAGAGCAAGGTATCGAGTGCGCGCGGCGCACCGTCGCCAAGTACCGCGAAGCGCTGCGCATCGCACCGGCCAATCTGCGCAAGGCGCTTTGACGCGTCGGCTTACCGCCGCGCCTGCAACAAAATCCCGCGCAACTCTGCCGGCTGCACCGGTTTGCGCAACGCGTGCCAGCCACGCTCGTGGGCCAGGCGCAGCGTCGCTGCATCGATGTCGGCCGAGATCAGCGCGATCGTGAGTGACGGCTTTTGCAACTGCAGGCGTCGTGCCAGGTCGATGCCGTCGAGCTTGCCCGGCAGGCGGATGTCGCACAGCGCGACGTCGATGGCCTGCAGGTCGGCGAGCGCCAGCGCCTCGGCCGCACTCTCGTAGATCCGTGGCAGCGCCTGCCATTGGCGCAGCAGGGCTGCGAGGCTGTCGGCTACCACGGCGTTGTCTTCGACCACCAGCACTGCCAGGCCGGGTGCGAGCGGCATAGCGTCGAGCGCGGCGTCGCTGGCCGCTGCTGCTTTGGCGGCGTGCGCCGTACGCTCGGGATGCGCATCGCGCGGCGCTGAGGGCAGCGTGAAGCCGAAGACCGAGCCTCGACCGGGCATCGAACGCAACGTGATCTGCACGCCCAGCCGCATCACCAGCCGTCGCACGATGGCCAGCCCCAGGCCATGCCCACGCTGTAGATTGCGCTCCACGTTCCCGACCTGCTCGAAGTCGCCGAACACCCGCTCCTGCGCTTCGCAAGCGATGCCGATGCCGCTGTCGCGCACCTCGATTCGCCAGCCGCCCGGCCGGCGCCGACAGGCCAGCAACACGCGGCCGTTGGGTGCGAACTTGACCGCGTTGTCGACCAGATTGGCGACGATGCGGCGCAGTGCCACCGCGTCGGTCCACACGATGGCATCGGCTGGGCAACGCACCCGTACCCGGCCGCTGCCGGCCTGACGCGTGAACTCGTCCATCAGCGGGGCGAGTGCGACCGCGGTCAACGTCAGCGGATCGGCAGCAGCCTCGATGCGGCCGATTTCCAGCAGCTGGTTGGTCAGCCCTTCGAGTGCTTGCTGTGCCCGCGACAGCGCATCGACCGAGCCTTGCACCACGGCCGCGCTTTCACCGGCGCGCAGTTGTTGCCGCAGCACCTCGGCCTGCAGACCCATCGCCATCACTGGCTGGCGCAGGTCGTGGTTGGCGGCTGAAAAGAACCGGAGACGCTCGGCCTGTGCCTGCTCCGATGCGCGTAGCCCCGCCAGCGCCTGCACTCGCAGCGCGCTTTCGTTGTGGCGCAGGCTGATGTTTTCTTCCAGCTGGCGCGAGCGCTCCGAAACCAGCTTCCAGACCATCGCCAGCAGGCCGATGCCGAGCACCGCCGCCGTCACCATCACCGGTTTGCCGTAAGTAAGGCTCATCACGATCATCGGCACCAGCAGCAGCGAAATCGCCAGTTGCATCGCCGGCGTGTGATACGACACCGAGAACGCCGACGATAGGGTCATCGCCATGATGACGACGGCCAGCAGCAGCTGCACCACCGGATCGGTCGGGCTGAAAAGCAGGACGCCTGCCGCACCGTGCGTGGCCTCGTGCACTGCGATGCGAAAGGTGTGCAGGCGCAGCGCGGGCTGCAGGTTCTCTGGCGTCAGCGGGCTGGGCAGCACCTGCGGAAAGAAGCCGCGCCAGGCGGTGCTGGCCGCGATCATGGCGATCCAGACCAGTGCGTGCGGCAACGAGTATTGCCAGGCGAAGAGGGCAGCCACACCGCAGTCGAGCAAGAACTGCACGGCCAGCATCGGACCAGTGGGCTGGGCGCTCAGGCGCAGCACTTCGCACTGCACCGCGAAGCGCACGGCCAGCGTCGGGCTGACGTGTGCGGAAAGTGGCGCGGGGGCGGACGAGGAGCTCATGGGCCCGGCCACTATAGTGGGCGGGTGAATGATCTCTCTCTATTTTTGCCTTGCGCCGCCGGTGTCGAGGAACTCCTGGCGCAGGAAGTCCATGCGCTGACCGGTCGTGTCGGCCAAGACCTGTTGACGCTGCGCGGCGGCGTGCGGGTGCGCGCCGAGTGGCGCGACGCGCTCAAGCTCAACCTGCACAGCCGCTTGGCGCAACGCGTGCTTATCGAACTGGCCCACGCGCCATACCGCAGCGAGAACGATCTTTACGCTATCGCCAGCGGCGTCGCATGGGAGATCTGGTTCACGCCCAAGCAGACTTTCAAGATTGAAACCACGGCGCAGCACAGCCCGCTGCAAAGCCTGAACTTCGCGACGCTGCGAATCAAGGACGCGATTGCCGACCGCTTTCGCGCCAAGGCCGGCGGCGTGCGGCCGAGCATCGAAACGCAATGGCCCGATTGCCGCGTCTTCGCGCACCTGACGACTGACGACTGCACGCTCTACATCGACACCAGTGGCGAGCCGCTCTTCAAGCGCGGCTGGCGCCAAGACACCGGAGATGCGCCCCTGAAGGAAACGCTGGCCGCCGCCATGCTGGCCGCCAGCGGCTGGTGGAACCCCGAAACGGGCGAGGTCGCAGCCCAACCCTTGTACGACCCCTGCTGCGGCAGCGGCACGATCGCCATTGAGGCCGCGCAGATCCAGTCAGGCATTCCGGCGGGCTGGTTGCGGTCGTTCGGCTTCGAGAAATTGCTGGCGTTCCAACCGCACGTGTGGGCGGCGATAAAGGCCGCGGCTGAAGAAGCCGGCGCTTCGCACGAGCCGGGGCCGGCCAACATCTTCGGCTCCGACGTCGCGCACCGCATGGTCGACTTCGCCGAGCGCAATGCCGAGCGCGCTGGCGTGGCCGACCGCATCGAGTTCCGTGGCGGTGACGCGTTGCAGCGCATGCCGCCAGTTGACGTTGGCACCACTGGAGGCGTCATGGTCGTGAATCCTCCATATGGCGAGCGCATCGAAGTCGGTGGCATCGCAGGCGCGGACAGCGCAGCCAACACCGCGCGGTTCGGCGCACGCGAGTCGGCGCAAACCGAAGCCGGCGACGCCAGCGGCGACTTCTTCCCGCAGCTCGCCAGCCACTGGAAAAAGAACTACGCCGGCTGGACCGGCTGGGTGCTAACCCCCGACCTCCAGTTGCCCAAGCGCATGCGCCTCAAAGAGTCGCGCCGCGTACCGATGTGGAACGGCCCGATCGAGTGCCGGCTCTTCAAGTTCGACATGGTCAAGGGCTCGGCACGTACGCCGAAAGTGCCGGTGACCTGAGCCGACTGGAGGTATCGGAACGCGTCAGGTGCCGATACGTAAATCGTCGGTCGACACTGCTGTCACGCGCGGCCCAAAGCTGCTGATGTTGGTAAGGGTTTCGTTGTGGTGCCGGATGACTTGTTGCGGCGACAGGCCGGCATTGCCTTCGGTCGTATGTGCGTCGGACACCAGCACGACCGGGTAGCCGAGCGCCAGTGCGCGGCGCGTCGTCGTGTCGATACAAAATTCGGTGTGCATGCCGCAGACGACGAGGTCTTCTATGCCGTGCGCTTTCAGCACGGCTTGCAGATCGGTCTTGTGAAACGAGTCCGGGGACGTCTTCCGAACGCGCAGGTCGGTGGGCGCTACCGTGAGTCCATTGGCCAGTTGCCACGCGGGCGTGTCATGTTCGAGGTAGCCCGGCCCGGACTCGTGTTGCACGAAGATCACGGCGGCGCCCGCGGCGCGCGCCTTGTCCGAAACCCGGTTGATCCGGTCGATGACTTGCGCCGATTCGAAGGCAGCATGCTCACCCTCGCAAAGGCCTTGTTGTACGTCGATGACGAGCAGTGCGGTGTTCATGAAAGTGATTGTCGGTCAGGCTTTCTCGGCGGTGTGGCTGCGCCTAGACTTCCCTGATGATTTCGGCGCCCATCGTTCTCGATACCAACATCGTTCTCGACATCTTCGTGTTCAACGACGTGGCCTCGCAACCGTTGCGCGCCCAACTAGAGGCCGGGGCACGAACCTGGATCGCGACGGCGGCCATGCGCGTCGAACTCGTGCGCGTGCTGGGCTATCCGAAGATCGTGCCGCGGCTCGCTTTTTATGGAATGAATGCTGGCGACGTGATCGCTGCCTTCGACCGCCTCACGCGAACCGTGCCCGCCGCAGAAAAAGCGGGTATGACCTGCAAGGATCCCGACGACCAGATCTTCATCGACCTGGCCGTTGCGCACCGTGCGCGGCTCCTTAGCAAGGACGGCGCCGTGCAGGCATTGCGCAAGCGATTGGCCGCGTTGGGCGTCGAGATGGCGCTCTAGGCAGCGGGTCAGTCCTGCGTCGACTCTGTCTTGCCATGCCAGCGCGACAGCAGCCGCGCGACGGCCCGCACGCGCTGCGTGTCACGACCCCAGCGCCGACCCGCCGGCAAATGACGCAACCAGCGCATGCGGCGCGCGGCCAACCGCAAACGCGCCCGCACTTCAAGGCTGGCGACTTTCAGCACTGCATTCCAGTGATCCGCCGCAGCCTGCGGCGACGCGGCGCGCACCAGCATCGCCGTGGAGTGCAGGTAGCTCAACCAGTCGCGCGCCTGGCATTCGGCCAGCGGCAGCGTTTCGCCCGGATCGTCTTCGAAGTCGATGTAGCCGATGACGCCGTCGGGGCACTGCACCAGATTGCGGTCGAAGGCCTGGCTCAGGTACGTGCCGCGTGCGTGCACGATGGCGATGGCGTCGAGCCCTTCTCGCCACACGGCAAGCAGCGCGGCGGGGCCGGTGGCAGCAGCGTGATCGAGCTTTTCCTGCAGCACGACGGTGCTGCGACCGCTCTCACCCAGGTCGGAGATCAGCAGGCCGTTGGGCTGCTGCGCCAGCACGGACGGCACGCGCAGGCCGGCCGCGCCGAGCTCACGCAGGCGCCGCCCCTCGATGGCGATGGCCGCCTCCCCGCCGGGATTGGGCACGGGCTTGAGCACGTCGAGCCGCAGCAGGCCGGCAATGGCCGCGAGCAGGTGATAGCGCAGCTTGCCGTGTCGCGCGCCGGCCTTCTTGAGCCACACGCGCTCGATGCCGAGCCGGTGACTAACGACGTTCTTCGGTTGCCGCGGCAGTGTGATGCGAAGGAACTCTGCGTAGTCGCCCGGTGCGGGTGCGCGCGAAAGCGCGTCGAGCGGCGCTGGGCCCGAGGCCACGCCTTTGCGCATCTGGATGCGCGTGGGGCCGCTGCGTTTGGGTGGGTTCATGCGCTGAGCGCGACCTCTCGCTGCGGCTGAAAACTGGCCGAGTTCGCCAACGGCCAGTACGTGCGAAACACGTTGTGCTGCGCATCGAGCGGTCCGAGCAGTGCGCCCGGTTGCACCTGCATCACGAGGTTGCTCAACAGTCGCACCTCGGTGTCGGAAATGCGCCGCACGATATGGTGCGCGGTGATCTGTTGCGGATGGTCGAGCCCCGCGGCCTGCACCAGCTCCTGCAGTGCATGCAGCGTGCTGCGATGAAAGTTCTGCACCCGGTCGGCCTTGGTCGGTACGACCAGCGCCTGCTGACGCAACGGATCTTGCGTGGTGACGCCCGTTGGGCAGTTGCCGGTATGGCAGGTCTGCGCCTGAATACACCCGAGCGCCATCATGAAACCGCGACCCGCGTTGCACCAATCGGCGCCCAGCGCCATCATCCGCGCCAGGTCGAAAGCCGTGATCACCTTGCCTGCACAACCGATCTTGACGCGGCTGCGCAAGCCGACGCCGATCAGCGTGTTGTGCACCAGCAGCAGCCCTTCTTGCAGCGGCGCGCCGACGTGGTCGCTGAACTCGACCGGCGCCGCACCGGTACCGCCTTCGGCACCGTCGACGACGATGAAGTCCGGCGTGATGCCGGTCTCCTGCATCGCCTTGACGATGGCGAACCACTCCCACGGGTGACCCAGACAGAACTTGAAGCCGGTCGGCTTGCCGCCCGACAACTCACGCAGCCGGGCAACGAAATTCATCATCTCGACGGGCGTGCTGAAGGCGCGGTGCGACGACGGCGAGATGCAGTCGACACCGATCGGCACGCCGCGCGCCGCTGAGATTTCTGCCGTGACCTTGGGGCCGGGCAGCACGCCGCCGTGGCCGGGCTTGGCGCCCTGGCTCAGCTTGATCTCGATCATCTTTACTTGCGGGTCGCGCGCATTGGCGACGAAGCGTTCTTCGCTGAAACTGCCATCGTCGTTGCGGCAGCCGAAGTAGCCCGAGCCGATCTCCCAGATCAGGTCGCCGCCATGCACGCGATGGTGTTGCGAGATCGAGCCTTCACCCGTGTCGTGCGCGAAGTTACCGGCCTTGGCGCCTTTGTTGAGCGCGAGGATCGCGTTGGCAGACAACGCACCGAAGCTCATCGCCGAAATGTTGAACACGCTGGCGTCGTAAGGCTGCGCGCAGTCGGCGCCGATGACGATGCGAAAGTCGTGGTTCGCGAGCTTGGTCGGCACCATCGAATGGTTGATCCACTCGTAGCCGGCGATGGTCACGTCGAGCTGCGTACCGAAAGGCCGGTTGTCGGGCTCGCCCTTGGCGCGCTGGTAAACCAGCGAGCGTTGCGCGCGAGAAAACGGCGCGGCTTCGGCATCGCTCTCGATGAAGTACTGGCGCATCTCGGGCCGGATGTATTCGAGCAAGAAGCGCAGGTGGCCGATGACCGGGTAGTTGCGCAGAATGGCGTGGCGCGTTTGTCGCAGGTCGTGCACGCCGGTGCCGCTCAGCACTGCAAATGCCCCGACGCAAACCCAGCCGAGCCAGAGCCATGGCCACAACAGCACCGTTGCCAAGCTGGCGACCAGGCCCAGGGCGCACAGCGCGAACGCGATGTAGCGGGTCGGAAAAGGCGTGATGATCGGTTTCGCGATGGTGTGTTCTCCAGTGCCCGGCGGCCTGCCTGCTGCATCATAGAGGGCTCAAACAGACGCAATATGACGATTACTTCCGCACCAGATACCGATCCCGCCAACGTCGCCTCTGCCGACCCCGTACCGCTCGGTCCCGACGACTTCGACGCGCTCGATGGCGACCTCGATGCCATGCGCGAGACCGACGAAGAAATTCCGCAGTGGGAATTCTGCGAAGGCTTCATGGCCGCGCTCGTGTGCTCGCGCCGCCCGGTGCCGGCCGAAGAATACTGGCCAGTGCTGCTGGGCGACGGCTTCGTCGCCGCGCAACACATGGAATTCGTCTGGCGCTGGAAGAGGCGCTGGCGCGAGATCGAACAAGGCCTCGATGCCGACGTGCAGTCGCTCGACGACGACCGCACCTGGCAGCCCGAGGTGCTCGACACCCGCGGCGCCATCGCGTCGTTGCCCGAGGACGAACGCACCGACATCGAAGGCGAAGCGATCCCCTCGTTCGCGCAAGTGTGGGCGTTGGGCTTCATGTACGCGGTCGAAAACTGGCCCGAAGACTGGGCCGCACCGCGCGACAAGGACGCGGCGAAGATGCTCGACGAAGCGCTCGACGCCATCGTCGCACTGACCGAAGACGACACCGGCAAGCCCGAAGTCTCGATGTTCAGCGAAGACGGCCCGCCCAGTGTCAGCCAGCAGCGCATCGACGATTTCGGCACCGCAATCTGGGCCGTCTACGACCTGCGCCAGCTATGGAAAAGCATGGGCCCGAAGCAGGAAACCATCCGCAAGGAGCCGACGCCGGGACG
>JANXTS010000007.1 GCA_025352265.1 Variovorax sp.
ATGACACGTTGCGAATATTTGTTTTGCCTAAAGAAGACCGCAGCGCGGCGTAGCTGGTGGCACGAAAAAGTGGCTCCGTGGTCGCACCGCTGATCGCCGAGCAGCACGCTACACGGTCGCTCAATCCCAACCTGTATTGCACGACGCGGCTTTCATCGGACCGGCCGCACCAACCAAGTATTGTCAAACCACGCCAGCCACCGAAATCGATTTTCAGAGGAAACCTTCAGGTCCTGTCGGCCCGGCCGGTATGGATGTGGTTTCTCCATGCATCTCCTAACCAAAGATCTTTGACCCCAACCCAATGCCGGCTCCTTTTTGATCAGCGCCGGAGCGACTCGGTGCGGCCCGTGGGGCTGTACCGCCGCGACGCCAGCGCGCTGTGCATGGAGGCTAGGCCTAGCGTCATGGTGACCGATTCGTTGGCTGCAATGTCATCTAAAAAGCGCAGCTTGTAGTCGCCGATAACAACAGTGTCGCCGTGCTCCAGCCTGCAGGACACCACACGCTTGTCGTTGACGAAAGTGCCATTACTGCTGTCGAGATCGCGAACCCACACGGCAGCCCCTTTCTTGATCAGCACGGCGTGACTGCGGCTCACGCGGTTGGACTCGACGACAACAACGTTGTTGGCGTCTCGGCCCAACGTTGTTTTGTCGGCGCGCAGCGAAACCTGCTTGATAACGCCGCGGTCGGACATGACGATCATTCGGGGCATTGAAGACTCCTCGGTTTTAATGCTTCGAAATGTAGGCGGCTATTCAGGTGGTCGAACGACGAATAAAACCCGGTATTGACACCCAAATGAAATGACTCCACCTATTCTTCAATCAAGAAAGACGTGTGCTACGACGATATTGGTCGTCCTTACGCTGTGCATTGTGGTTACTGCTTGCAGCGTGCCGGTGACTGGCGTCGTACGCCTCTACGACGGTTTGCTGAAGGCCGCGACGATGAAAGAAGCCGAAGCCTTTTGCGCGATTGATGGCGCTCCGTTCCGCGTGGTCAAACCCGAAGACGCGGCGCTGGTTGTGCAGCAAGGCGTGTTGTTTCGTTGCGACTGAACCTGGAAGGAAACCCGATGCAAGTCCATGAAGCAATCGTCAGCCGACGATCCATTCGCGCTTTTCTGCCAACGCCCGTGGCCGGAGATGTCATCCGCAGGGTAATCGAAACGGCTGCGCGTTCGCCCTCAGGCGGCAATCTTCAGCCTTGGCATATCGACATCATTGCGGGCGAGCCGTTGGCCGAACTCAAGGCGACGATGCAGCGACGCCTACTTGTCGACAAGGCAGAAGTCGAATCACCTGAATATGACGTATATCCAAAGTCGCTCCCTTCACCATGGCGCGACCGCCGCTTTAACGTCGGCGAGGCGATGTATGCGCGGCTCGGCATTCCGCGCCACGACAAGCAGGCACGGCAGCGCTGGTTCGCTAACAACTTTGATTTCTTCGGCGCGCCACTGGCGCTTTTTTGCTCTGTCGATCGCATGATGGGACCGCCGCAGTGGTCGGATCTCGGCATGTATTTGCAGACTGTAATGCTGCTGCTGCGGGAAGCAGGGCTCGACAGTTGCGCGCAGGAGGCATGGTCGCTCTTTCCGAAGACCGTGGGGCGCGCTTTGAGCTTGCCGCCCGAGCGCATGCTTTTCACCGGCATGGCGATCGGCTGGCGCGACCCAGCGAATCCGGTCAACGAGTTGGTAACCGACCGGGCGCCACCGATCGAATGGGCGCGCTTCAACGGAGTGTGATGTCGGCATGTCGGCATGTCGGCGTCGCGTCGAAATCCTGGCTGCTTAGAACCCAACGAACTTGGGAGACCGCCGCTCGATGTTGGCGCGCACCGCTTCTAGCTGATTAGCGCTGCCGATCAGCGCCTTCTGCTCAACCGATTCAGCCAGCAACATCTCCGCCGTGCTGTGGCTGAGAGATGCGTTCAGCAGCCGCTTGCCGGCGCGGATCGCATGCGGACTCTTCGTGGCGATGTCATGGGCCATTTGCAATGCGTCGGCCAGGGGCTCGGCCGAGAGTCGGGTTGCAAAACCCATCTTGAACGCCTCTTCGCCGCTGAAGATGCGGCCAGTGAAGCTGAGTTCTCGCACTACATCGGTCCGCGCCAGTTCGCGCATCAACACCATGCCGGCCATGTCGGGTACGAGGCCCCACTTGATTTCCATAACCGACAGCTTGGTGTCGGGCGCGACGATGCGGATATCGGCGCCCAGCGCCACCTGCAGGCCACCGCCGAAAGCCACGCCGTGCACGGCAGCGATAACCGGCACAGGCACATTGCGCCAAGTCATCGCCACCTGCTGGGCTGCGTTCGCAAGGCCGTACGTGCGCACCAGCAGATCAACACCCGCAACGCCCTCGCCCATCACGTTGATGCCCCCTTGGTCCATGCGCTCGAACGACTGCATGTCGAGACCGGCACAGAAGGCTTTGCCGCGGCCGGAGATCACGACTGCGCGTGCCTCGGTGTCGCTGCGCAGCCGTTCGCCGGCGTCGATGAGTGCGTCGAACATCGCAGGATCGAGCGCGTTCATCTTTTCGGCACGGGCCAGTTGCAGTTCGACCACGCCATTGGGGTATCGGGTCCATTCGATACGTTCGCTCAGTGCTGTCTTGTTCATGCAGTCTCCATTTTTTTAACCGGCTCAGAGTATCGCGCCGCAGCCTTCGGCGGCACGCTGAAACTTGCTCGGCGATGATGTCGGTCATGACTTTCGACCGACGCCAATTTCTCCAGTCCGGCACTGCCGCCGTCGTTGCGTTGCTCGGGCAAGGCTGCGCCGTCCCCGGCACAGCGCCTTCGTCCGTGCTCGGCTTCGCATCCGTGCCCGCCACACTGCGCGACGCCGTGACCGTACCGCCCGGCTACATTGCGCAGGTGCTGTACCCCTGGGGCTCGCCCACCGGCATTGCGGGCGCCATGCCAGTCTTTGCATCTGATGCATCCAACAGCGCCGAAGACCAGTCCATGCAGGCCGGCATGCATCACGACGGCATGCACTTTTTTCCGCTGGGCACCGGCAGCGAGCGTGGCCTGCTGGTAATGAATCACGAGTACACCGACGAACAATTGCTGCACACGGACGGCGTCACGCATTGGACCGCAGAAAAAGTGCGCAAGTCGCTACATGCCATGGGCGTCTCTGTGATCGAGATCGAGCGCCGCCCGGAGGGCTGGCGTCAGGTGCTGCCCTCCCCCTACGCACGCCGCGTGCATGGCAACACATCGATGCGCATCTCGGGTCCGGCGGCAGGTTCGCCTCGGATGCGCACCTCAGCCAACCCAGCTGGCGACCAGGTCTTCGGAACCTTCGCCAACTGCGCGATGGGCGTCACGCCGTGGGGCACCTACCTCACCTGTGAGGAAAACTTTCACGGCTATTTCGGTGGCCCGAAAGAGGCTGCCGCAGGCGTAAGCGAGCCACAGCGGCGCTACGGCACAGTGCCCGGATCACAGTGGTCGGAATACTGGCGTTTCGACGAGCGGTTCGACATCACGAAACATCCGAACGAATCGAACCGCTTCGGCTGGGTCGTCGAGATCGATCCGTTCGATCCGACCGCCGTACCCGTCAAGCGCACAGCGCTGGGCCGCAAGAGGCAAGAGAGCGCGACCTGCACGACGACCAAAGACGGCCGCCTGGCCGTGTACATGGGCGATGACGCACGCTTCGAGTCCATCTACAAGTTCGTCAGCCACGAGAAGATCCGGCAAGGCACCGATACCACATCGCGCGCGGCTAACCGTACGCTCCTAGACGCCGGCATCTTGTACGTGGCGCGTTACGACGATGGTGGCCGTGGCTGCTGGCTCGAACTCGCACACGGCAAAAACGGCGTCGATGCCGCCGCCGGATTCACATCGCCCGCCGACGTGCTGGTGCATGCGCGACTCGCCGGTGACGTGGTCGGTGGCACGAAGATGGACCGGCCTGAATGGATCGCGGTGCATCCGCAAACCGGCGAGGTCTACGTCACGCTGACCAACAACAGTCAGCGCGGCACGCCTGGCCATCCACCGGTCGACGCCGCCAATCCGCGCGCCGTCAATATCTTCGGCGGCATCCTGCGCTGGCGTGAAGACGGGCAAGACGCGGGCGCCACGTCGTTCGACTGGGACCACTTCGCACTGGCCGGAGACCCCACCTTGCCTGCCGCCGGCACGCGCTATCCGAGCAAGGACGCCGATGCCTTCGGCTCGCCCGACGGGCTGCACTTCGACAGCGGCGGCCTGCTTTGGATTCAGACCGACATAAGTGGCCAGGACATAGGCAAAGGTCCCATGACCGCGCTAGGCAACAACCAGATGCTGTGCGCCGACATTGCGACCGGCCGCATCAAGCGCTTTTTGGTCGGGCCGAACGGCTGCGAGATCACCGGCTGTACGTCGACGCCCGACAGACGCACGCTTTTTGTCAACATCCAGCATCCGGGCGAGCGCCGCGACGACGGCTCAGGCATGCCCAGCAGCGCGTGGCCCGATGGCACGGTGACGGGCACTGCACGGCCTCGATCTGCAACGGTCGTAGTGCAACGTGCCGATGGCGGCGTCGTCGGAACGTAGCGGGCGCTAGACGGGCCGTTCGGCCGCAAGCCTCTCAGGCCGTCCGAACCATCGACAACACCATCGCCGTGTCGAGCGTGCCGCCCCTGAGGCACGCGTGGCTGCTTCAGCGCCCAGCATCGAAGTGGCGACTGGTGCAAAAACCAGTTCGTCGACTTGCCGCGTGAGCTCGGTTATCGCGCGAGCGTCGAGGTCAAGCGAGCTGCGTGAAATCGGCAACCTGCAACTGCTCGTTCGCATCCACCAACGACACGCGCTTCAAAGTCGTGCCTGTCGCCGTCGACGGACGCCGCCATCTGGCACAGCGTGACGACGGCTCGACTTTCTTGTGGCGTAGTTTTGACTCGTCCGTTCCCCCTCATTCTTCCTTGCCGCCACCGATGCCCAGCAGTGCCAACACCGAAGAGAACACGTTGTACAGGCTCAGGTAGACGCCCAGCGTGGCGGTGATGTAGTTGGTTTCGATGCCGTCCTTCACGCGCTTCAGGTCATGCAGGATGAAGGCAGAGAAGATGCCGATCGCCAGGACCGACAGCGTGATCATCAATGCGCTGGACTGAATGAAGAAGTTGGCGATGCCGGCGACCAGCAACATGATCACGCCGATGAACAGCCACTTGCCCATCGAAGACAGGTCACGCTTGATGACCGACGACAGCGTCGCCATGCCGAAGAAGATCGCGCCCGTGCCTGCAAAGGCCGTCATCACCAACCCGGCGCCGTTCGCCAGGCCCAGCACCGTGCCGACCAGTCGCGCCAGCATCAGGCCCATGAAGAAGGTAAAGCCGAGCAACACCGGCACGCCTGCTGCCGAGTTCTTGGTCTTTTCGATCGCGAACATGAAGCCGAACGCGCCGACCAGAAAAACGATCATGCCGATGCCCGGCGACATGGCGCGTGCAATGCCGGTTTCGATACCGATCCATGCGCCGAGCACGGTCGGCACCATCGACAGCGCGAGCAGCCAGTAGGTGTTGCGCAGAACCTGGTTGCGTTGGTTGGTCGTCGACATTCCCGCTTGCGCGGCACCGAAGACCTGGATGTTTTCGTTCATGATTTTTCCTTGGTGGTTGAACAAAGGCGCTATCACAAGATCGCGCGATGTAGCCACTCTAGGCGCGCGAAGCATTCGGGAAAAGTCGAATTTTTGACACGATCGTTTCGCTTTTTGCTTAACATGCCGCGTTGTCTGCCTACTTGAAAAGCGCTCGCTTCATGAACTTCAAGCACCTTCACTACTTCTGGGCTGCTGCCAAGGCGGGCGGCATCGTGCGCGCCAGCGAGCAGTTGCACATCACGCCACAGACGCTGTCGGGCCAGATCAAGCTGCTCGAAGAACGGCTGGGCTGTCATCTCTTCCAAAAGAGCGGCCGCGGCGTCGAACTCACGCCGGAGGGACACACCGCCCTCAGCTACGCCGATCAGATCTTTTCGCTCGGCGCCGAACTGGAGAGCGCACTCGGCAACCGCGGCGAAAGCGGTCGGACTCTCAACTTCCGCGTGGGCATCGCCGATGCCGTGCCCAAGTCGATCGCCTATCGGTTGCTGGAGCCAGCGCTCGCCATCCCGGAGCAGGTCCGCCTCATCTGCCACGAAGGCAACTTCCGCGATCTGCTGGGTCAGTTATCGGTGCAGCGGCTCGACCTGGTGATCGCCGACGAAGCGATGGGCAAGCAGACCAGCGTGAAAGCCTTCAACCACACGCTCGGCACCACTGCGATGAGCTTCTTCGCATCGACCGACCTCAAGCGCTCGCTGAAAGGCAAGTTCCCGCAGTGCATGGACGGCGCGCCGATGCTGATCCAGGGCGCGTCGTCGGCGGTGCGTCAACGGCTGGACTTGTGGCTGGCGGAGCATGGCTTGCGGCCACGCCTCATCGGCGAATTCGACGACGCGGCACTGCTCAAGGCCTTCGGAGGCGAAGGCCGCGGCGTCTTCATGACGCCGACCGTGCTCGAAGACGAAACCTGCGCGCAGTACGGCGTCGAAGTCATCGGCCGCGCGGCTGAGCTCATCGAAGAGTTCTTCGCGATCTCGGTCGAGCGGCGCATCACGCATCCGTGCGTGGTGGCAATCACCAAGGCGGCGCGAGTGAAGTTCTCTCGGAATTGATCGGGCTGAAGCGGATCAGAGGCTGAACAAACGGCCGCGGTGCGCCAGCCGTGCAGTGTCGACGCCTGCAAGCTTCAGCGCCTTCCACAGCACCGTTGCGATGGTGTCGTACACCGGGACGCCGAACTCGGCTTCGAGCTCAGGCACCAACGGCGCCCCGCGCAGGTTGGTGCAAAAGATGGCGACCGCTTCAGGCCGCGTCGCCATGTCGCCACTCATTACTTCGCGCACCATCGTGCGGATCTGATCGTCGCTGACATCCGAGAAAGAAAAGTTGTCTTGCAGGCCAAGGTGACGCTCTGAGGCGCAGTCGATGCCGATGCTGGCGTAGTTGCGCACGATCGCTGCCTGCACGTCGTCGCGGTACGGGGAGACCAGGCCAACGCTCTGCACGCCGGTCGCCTGCAGCACTTCGTTCAGTGCCAGCACCGACGTGCAGGCCAGCGCGCCCTTCTCGCGTTCGATCGCCGCGCACAGGCTGCGGTCGGATTCGAAACCGAGCCAGCCGGAGGAGGTGCCGTTCCAGCCTATTACCTGGCAGCGCGCATGCGAGAGCAGCTCGGCGGCGGCCATGATTTCGCGGTTGTCGAACTGCGCGAGGGCGCCGGCCGACAGCGCGATCTCGGTCACTCGAAAGCGGCCGAAATGCGCGCTCACCTCCGGCAGGTCGGCCAGCAAGGCGGCGGTGACCGGTTCGAGCACCGTGTTGGACGAAGGGGTCAGCATTCCCAGAAGCACGCGCGCTGTCATCTTGATTTCTCCATTCATAAGTCGGTCATCAACGCCAGAAGCATGCCAATAAAGAATTCAAAAAATGGATTGGATACGATCGTCCAACCATTTTGTATGCATTGCTTCGAACCGCTTTGAGCACGATCCTTGCACTCGACCCTCGATGACCAAGCCCAAATCAACCGCCGCCAAAGACGCGCCGCCTGCCCCGCGCGCCGTAGCACGGCAGGCCGACATCCACCAGAGCATCTACGACGCCATCGTGGAGCACCGCTTGCTGCCCGGCACCAAGCTGTCGGAAGAACGCGTGGCGGAACTCTTTGCGGTGAGCCGCACGCAGGTGCGCGCTGCGCTGCAGCGGCTGGCGGTCGAGCAGCTCATCACGCTCATCCCGAATCGCGGCGCCTTCGTCACGACGCCGAGTGCCGAAGAAGCGCACGACGTGTTGTCGGTGCGGCGAACGCTCGAGCCCGCGGCCGTCGTGCGGTTGATCGAACGTATTGCGGCTGGCAAGGCGCCGACCGCTATCAAGCAACTGCGGGCGCTGGTGAAGCGCGAGCAGCAGGCGCATGCCCGCGACGACCGCCGGCAGGCCGTGCGACTGTCGGGCGACTTTCATGTGCTGCTGGCCGAGGTGTCGGGCAGCAGCATCCTCGCGCGCCTGATGCGCGAACTCACCCCGCTGACCTGCCTGGCGATCCTGACCTTCGAAGCGCCCACCGCAATTGCCTGCCCCAACGATGAACATGCGCTGCTGATCGATGCCATCGAGGCCGGCGATGCCGCGGGCGCGTCGCAGCTGATGATCGATCACCTCAACCACATCGAAGGCGCGCTCAAGCTCGACGCGCAAGAGGTGCAGGAAGTCGACTTGGCGGAAGTGCTCTTCGGCTGACGGCGCTTTGATCGCGAGCCTGCCGCAGGACGCCTCAAGAAGCCATCAATGGCGAAAACGGCCCGACCCCCAGCGCCTGCTCGGCGTGCCAACCGAGCTGTAAAACCAACGCATCGGCAAAGCGCGGACCGGCGATCTGCAACCCGACCGGCAGCCCGTTGCGCCCCGTACCGCAAGGCAACGACAGCGCCGGCACTCCGGCGTAATTGAAGATCGGCGTGAAGGCCGCATGACCACGCGGACCGGCCGGCAAACCACCGATTTCGGCAGGCCCGAGACTGCCGAGCGACCAGGCTTCGACCGGGCTCACCGGGCACAGCATGGCGTCGTACTGGGCAACGAAACGCGTGAAGCTGGCGTGGAACTCTTCGCGCAACTTCATCAGTTCCATCACACGCGCGCCAGAGATCGCAAAGCCGAGTTCGATCTGCTGGCCGATGTCCGCATCGATCTGCTCCGGTGTCTTGCGCCAGGCCTCGCCGTAGCGTTGCGCCAGCCCTGCCTGCTGCAGCGCGATGAGCGGGTATTCGCGTGCCTCCGGCGGCCACACAGGGTCGGCGCGTTCGATCTGCCAGCCGGCGCGGCGCAGTGTTTCGATCGCGGCTTCCAGCGTCGCCATCACATCCGCATCGACAGCGAGGTCGCAGCCCAGTTGCGGCGACCAGCCTATGCGCAGCGGGCGCAATGGCTCCTTCAACGACGCCATGACGTCGGGCTCGGCGAAAGCAGGACACGACAGCGTGTCGGCCGGCTCCCAGGCAGTCAGCGCATCGAGCATGAAAGCCACGTCATCGACGTTACGGCCGATCTGGCCGATGACCGACAGCAAATGGTTCGGGTCGTCGAAGCCCCATGGATTGGGCACGCGGCCGAGCGTCGGCTTCATGCCGACAAGGCCGGTGTGGGCGGCGGGCCGGCGCACCGAACCACCCGCGTCGGTCGCCAGCGCGATCGGGCCGATGCCTGAAGCGACCGCTGCAACGGCACCGCCGGAAGAACCGCCCGGCGTGCGCTGCAAGTCCCAGGGATTCTTCGTCTCGCCATGCAGCAGCGTCGCGGTCACGCCCTTGCAGGCGAACTCGGAGCAGTTGGTCACGCCCAGCGGCACCGCGCCCAACTGCCGCAAGCGTGCGACGCACCACGAGTCGCGCGGCGCCACGAAATCGGCGAACAGCTTCGAGCCGAAAGTGGCCGGCCGACCACCGAGCCAGAGGTTGTCCTTGAGGGTGAACGGCACGCCCGCCAGCGGCAGCATTTCGCCCGCAGCCAGCCGCGCATCGATCTCGCGGGCCGCAGCCAGAGGCACGTCGGCATCGAAATCAGCGAAGGCGTTGAGCAGCGGTTCGAGCTTGCCGATGCGGTCGCACATCGTCTGCGCAACCTCGGTTGCGGACACGCGACGGTCGGCCACTTCGTCTACCAACCGGCTTGCAGTCCATTGATGAATATCGTCGTTCATTGCAGCTGTTCTCCGATTCTTGAATTATTGAATGTATGCACCATGCCGCCCACTTTGTATCCAATCTGCTGCGGAGGCCGAGTCAGAAAGCACCGTGTCGCGTCACCCGTCAACCGTTCGCAGTGAGCGCATGCAAGAGCGATTCCAGCTTTTCACTCCGAGAACAGATTGGATACAACTTCAATGCCAAGTTGGCACAACGTTTGCATGGTCTTTTCGCATGGAATCGACCGCCGGACAAAGTCTTACCCTGGATGACATCGCGCATCGTTACGCCGGTTCGCTGGCTGTCGACCACGTCACGCTGGAGGTCGGCGCCGGCGAACTGGTCGCCCTGCTCGGCCCCAGCGGATGCGGCAAGACCACCCTGCTGCGCATCATCGCCGGCTTCATCGCGCAGACCTCCGGCAAGGTGGTGATCGGCGGCAAGCGAATCGACGACCTGCCACCGGCCAGACGCAACATCGGCATCGTGTTCCAGAACTACGCGCTGTTCCCGCACATGACGGTGGCCGAAAACGTCGGCTACGGTCTGGCAGCGCGCGGCACCGATCGCAACGCGACCAAGAAGCGCACGACCGAGATGCTCGACATGGTCCAGCTCGGCCATCTGGCCGACCGGCTGACCAAGCAGTTGTCGGGCGGCCAGCAGCAGCGCGTGGCGCTGGCGCGAGCGCTGGCCATCGAGCCGCGCGTGCTGCTTCTCGACGAACCCTTTTCCGCCCTCGACAAGAGCCTGCGGCTCGACATGCAGATCGAGATCAAGCGCATCCAGCGGGCAGCCGGCACCACCGCCATCATCGTCACGCACGACCAGGAAGAAGCGCTCGGCATGGCCGACCGCGTGGCGGTGCTGAGCCAGGGCAAGCTCGAGCAGTTCGCGCCGCCGTCGGAGGTGTACGACACGCCGGCCACCTACTTCGTCAACCAGTTCGTCGGCACCGCGAACGTGCTGCCGGGCAAGCTCGAATCCATCGAAGGCGACCGCGCCACAGTGCTGCTCGACGACGGCACGCGCTTGTCGACACGCGTGCCGGCATCGCCGTCGGGCGTCTCGGCGCCGGGCATCGGCAGCAAGGTCGTCGCCTGCATTCGCCCGGAGAACATGCGCCTGAGCGACAGACCACTCGGCGCGATCGAAGGCGTCGTCGAACTCGGCATGCCGCTGGGCGCGACCATCGTTCATGAGATCCGCACACGCAGCGGCCTGCGCCTGAAGCTGACCGAGCCGCGCACGCCCGGCACCTTGCCGCGCCCAAGCGGCACGCAGGTGCTCGTCGAGCCCGCGTCGCCTTCCAGCGTCACCGTGTTCGCTGCGCCCTGACATCAATCGAACTGACCTTTTTTCCCACGCACCCTTCCACTTCACGAGGACCGTCATGCAACTCAACCGTCGTACCCTGCTCGGCAGCGCGCTCACTTTGAGCGCGATGGAGCTCTTTCCCGGCATCAGCCATGCGCAGGCGCGCAAGCTGGTGTTCGCCACCTTCACCGGCAGCTGGGAAGAAGCGCATCGCGATGTGCTCGTGCCCGCCTTCAAGAAGGCGACCGGCCAGGACATGCTGCTCGACGCGATGCTGTCGGTCGACCAGATCGCCAAGGTGTCGGCGGCCCGCGCCAACCCGCCGATCGACGTCATGCTGCACGACCCGGGCCCGGCCTTGACCGCCATCGCGCAAGACCTGGTCGAGCCCTTTCCGGTCGCGACCAGCAAGAACTACAAGGACCTGATCCCCGAGGCGCAAGACCCGATGGGTCCATCGATGTTCTTCCAGGTCGTCGGCCTGACCTACAACCCCGAGAAGGTGAAAACACCGCCGACCTCGTGGGCCGATCTGTGGAAGCCCGAGTACAAGGGCCGCGTCGGCATCACCAACCTCAACTCGACGCTGGGCACCGGCTTTTTGGTCGAGGTCGCGCGCATGCACGGCGGCAACGAAGGCAACGTCGAAGAAGGCTTCAAAGCGATCGAAAAGCTGAAGCCCAACCTTGCAGCCGTCGCGGCCAATCCAGGTGCATTGGCCGCGCTGTACCAACAAGGCCAGATCGACATCAGCCCCGGCAATTTCAACGCGATCCAGATCCTGAAGGCCCGCGGCGTGCCGGTGGAATTCGTGGCCCCGAAGGAAGGCGCCATCGCCTTCAAGACCAGCATCCACATCGTCAAGAACTCGCCGAACAAGGCCCTGGCTGCGCAACTCATCGACGTCGCGCTGTCGCCTGAAGTGCAAGGCAAGCTGATGCAGGCGCCCTACCTCGTGGTGCCGACCAACGGCAAGGTCAAGATGGAAGGCGAGATCGCCAAGGTGCTGGCCAAAGACACGGCCGACATGAAGAAGAAGTTCGTGTTCCAGGACTGGAAGAAGATCAACGAGAACCGCTCGGCCTGGATCGATCGCTTCAACAAAGAGATCAAGGTTTAGAAATTGGGCTCTCCCCCAGGTTGCGCACTTCGTGTCGCGCCCACCCCCTCACCGGGGGCGACACCAGCGGCCCGGCAAAGCCGGTTCCGCGGTGTCCCTGGAATAAGCCCTAACCGTACTAAACGATGACCACCGCCGTCCTCAAGGGTCCACCCGTCACCGGGTACAGCCTGGCGTTCGCCTCGCCGCTGGCGACGTTCTTCGTGCTCTTCTTTCTGGCGCCGCTGCTGCTGCTGATCATCATCAGCTTCTACGCGACGCCCTTGCTCAAGTCCTTCGGGCTCGACCAGTACGTCAAGATCGCGACCGATGGCTTCACGCTGCCGGTGCTGCTCGACACGCTGTGGCTCGGCGTGCAGACCACGCTGCTTTGCCTCGTCCTCGGTTACGCGTTGGCATGGAGCTATGTGCGCAGCCCGAGCGCGCTGCAGAAGGTGCTGATGCTGGTCATCGTCATGCCGTTGCTGACGAGCGTGGTGGTCCGCACCTTCGCATGGGTCGTGATCCTCGGGCGCCAGGGCATCGTCAATTCCGTACTCGCGGAGTTCGGCTGGATCGACGGTCCACTCAAGCTGCTCTACACGCGCGGCGGACTGACAGTCGCACTCGCCAATGTGCAATTGCCGCTGATGGCACTGCCACTGATCACAGCGCTGCAAAAGCTCGACCCCAATCTCGAAGACGCATCCTCCGCCCTCGGCGCCAGCGCCTTCCGAACCTTCTTCAAGATCACCTTGCCGCTCACCTTGCCAGGCATCCTGGCCGGTTGTCTTCTCACCTTCGCAGCGAGCATCACCGCCTTCATTTCTCAGTCGTTGATCGGCGGCGGACAGATGCTCTTCATGCCGATGTATATCTATCAGCAGGCGTCGTCACTCCAGAACTGGCCGTTCGCGGCAGCCATCTCGCTCGTGTTTCTGGTTGCAGTGATGGTGTGTGTGACTGCCTTCAATTACCTCGGCCGGTTGAGCCGTGGACATGTGGCGGCTTAGATGATGGACATCCTTTATCAGCGTCCGTTGCAAGGGTTGAACCGGGATCACGCCGACGGCGTACTCCCCACCGCGAATGTCCCCCGGCCTGCGGCCTCCTCCTTTATTTCGCTGCGGGGAGCACACCATCGACGTGATCCCTCAGCGCGCCTATCGAAGACCGTTCCACACGCCCGTTGCGCCCCGCACCACACGGCCGTACCCGTGCCGAGGGCGCTGGGTGGTCCCCGCAGCGAAGTAAAGGAGGAGGCGAAGCCGGGGGACATGAGCGGAGGGGACTACCCAGTGGCCTCGGCACGAGCCACTAGCATTTGCCTTTTGAGCCCACGCGCCAAGGATCAACAAACATGAGCGCAGGCAGAAAACAAGAACCCTCAAGCATCGCCCTGAGCCTCATCCTCGGCGGCATAGCGACGCTGGCAACACTGCTCCTGCTAGCGCCCACGGTCGTCGTAGTCGTCCTGTCTTTCACCAACGGCTTCTCTCTCAAGTTCCCGCCCCCCGGCTACTCGTTCCGTTGGTACGAATCCTTGCCCGACGCGTTCCAGTTGCAGTACGCCGCGATGAACAGCTTGAAAGTCGCCTCCGCTTCGACCTCGATCGCAGTGGTACTCGGCGTCGCCGCAGCCATGGCCATCGCCCGCTCGGAGAAAGCGATGGCGCGCGTGCTCGACTCGTTCTTCATGTCGCCGCTCATCCTTCCCGCGTTGGCCTTCGGCCTTGCTTCCCTCATCTACTTCTCGCGCATCGGCATCCAGCTGTCGTTGTGGACACTCGTCATCGGCCACACCGTCGTCGGCGTGCCGTACGTGATTCGCACTACCGTCGCAGCGCTCTCGCAACTGCCGCCCGCGCTGCTTGAAAGCTCTGCCAGCTTGGGCGCCAATCGCATCTATACGTTTCGCCGCGTCACGCTGCCGTTGATCGCGCCCGGCATCGCGGCCGGTGCCTTCATCAGCTTCATGTCGTCGTTCGACAACGTGCCGGTGTCGCTCTTTCTGCGTGATGCCTCGACCGACATGCTGCCGATCCGCATGTGGCAAGACCTCGAGGGCCGGCTCGACGTGAGCATCGCCGCGGTGTCGAGCCTGATGGTGCTCGTCACCTTGATCCTGATGATCGTGATGGAACGCCTGACCGGCATCAGCAAACGCATTCGCTGACAAGACGACTTGATGATGATGATGATGAAAACTGAATTCGATTTGGTCGTGCGCAACGCGCGCGTCGTGACCGCTGCAGACACCTTCGATTGCGACATCGGCATTCGTGCCGGCCGCATCGTGCAACTCGGTGCCGACCTCGGCCCTGCGGCACGCGAGATCGACGCAGCCGGCCGCACCGTGACGCCCGGCGGCGTCGATGCGCACTGCCACCTCGACCAGCCGATGCCGCCGCCGATGCGCAATGCCGACGGCTTCGATTCCGGCACGCGTTCGGCGGCTTGCGGCGGCACCACCACCGTCATTCCGTTCGCGGCACAGCACAAGGGGCAGTCGCTGCGCGCCGCCGTCGAGGACTACCGCGCCCGCGCGGCTGGCAAGGCGCACATCGACTACGCCTTTCATCTGATCGTGAGCGACCCCACGCCGACGGTGTTGAAGGAAGAGCTGCCGCAACTCATTCGCGAAGGCTTTACCTCGTTCAAGATCTACATGACCTACGACGACATGAAGCTCGACGACGGCCAGATCCTGGACGTGCTCGACGTCGCACGCCAGCACGGCGCGATGGCGATGATCCATGCCGAAAACGCAGACTGCATCGAGTGGCTGACCAAGCGTCTCGAAGCGGCCGGCCGTACCGCCCCTCGCTTTCATGCGCACTCGCGGCCGATGCTGGTCGAGCGCGAAGCGACGCACCGCGCCATCGCGCTGGCTGAACTCGTCGACGTGCCGATCCTCATCGTGCATGTGTCGGGGCGCGAGGCGGTCGAGCAGATTCGTTGGGCGCGCGCGCATGGGCTCAACGTCTTCGCCGAGACCTGTCCACAGTACCTCTTCCTGACAGCCGAAGACCTCGGCATCGACGACAGCTACAAAGGCGCCAAGTGCGTCTGCAGCCCGCCGCCGCGCGACAAGGCGAACCAGCAGGTGATCTGGGACGGGCTGAACGACGGGCTCTTTACCGTGTTCTCGTCGGACCACGCGCCCTTCAAATACGACGCGCCGGAAGGCAAGAAGCCGAACGGCGAAGAGGTCGCGTTCCGCCATATTCCCAATGGCATTCCGGGGCTCGAAACGCGCATGGCGCTGCTGTGGTCGGAAGGCGTGCTGGCCGGTCGCATGACGGCGAATCGCTTCGTCGAACTGACTGCCACCGGGCCGGCCAAGGCATACGGGCTGCACCCACGCAAGGGCACGATCGCGATCGGTGCCGATGCCGATCTGGTGATCTGGGACGAGCGCGAGTTCACGCTGACCAATGCGCAACTTCACCATGAGGTCGACTACACGCCGTACGAAGGCATGCGCCTGAAGGCATGGCCCGGCATGACGTTGAGCCGCGGCGAGGTGGTCTGGGACGGCACGGATTTCCATCCGCAGCCGGGCCGTGGCGAGCTGCTGGTTTGCGGTGAGCCGACCTTGATGCCGAAACGACTGGCGCCCCTTTCGTCCTGAGCCACCGTACTGCTCGTCCTGAACCACCGTTCCGTTCGTCCTGAGCTTGTCGAAGGATTGCTTCGACAAGCTCAGCCTGAACGGTGGGCAAGAGTGACCTTCTATTCAACACCAACGTCATGCGCCTGCTCATCATCAACCCCAACATCTCCGACAGCGTGACCGCGCTGATCGAAGCCGAGGCCAAGCTCAGCGCATCGCCGGGCACAGAGATCACGATGCACACCGCGGCCTTCGGCGTCGCCTACATCGAGACGCGCTTCGAAGCCTTGATCGGCGCCTACGCCACCGCGCAACTCGCTGCCGAACATCACACCAGCCATGACGCGGTGATCGTCGCGGCCTTCGGCGACCCGGGCCTTGCGGGCCTGCGCGAAGTGCTGCCGGTACCGGTGTTGGGCATGACCGAATCGGCGCTCGCCACCGCCTGCCTGCTCGGCCATCGCTTCTCGATCATCGCGATCTCGCAGCGCATTCAGGCCTGGTACCGGGAGGTAGTGGAGGCCAACGGATTGATCGGTCGGCTCGCCAGCATTCGCGCGCTCGATCGTCCGCTGGCCGGCATCGGCAGCGTGCAGACCGACCATGCCGAAGCATTGCGCACACTGTGCGAACGCGCCGTGCAAGAAGACGGCGCCGAAGTGATCGTGCTAGCCGGCGCACCGCTGGCGGGGCTGGCGCGCGCGATGCGGGGCACCTTGCCTGTGCCGGTGGTCGATGGCGTGTCGAGCGCGGTACGGCACGCCGAAAGCCTCGTCGCGCTGCAGCCCGGCAAGGCCATCGCCGGCAGCTTCGCGCCGCCACCGCAGAAGCCGAACCGCGGCCTGCCCGACGCCCTCGCCGCCTTGCTCGGCCCGCGGACCTCGGGTTGAACGGCGCACTCGCCCGCACCTTGCCGGCGATGACCGCAGTGCAGGCGATGGTGGCGATGGGCACCTTCGCGCTGTCGGTGCTGGCGCCGCAACTCGGCGTCGAGGTACAGGCGCTGGGCTGGCTGGGGAGCGTGTTGTTCGGCGTCGGTGCGCTGTCGTCGTTAGCGGCCGGCTGGTCGATCCGCCGCTTCGGCGATCTGCAATTGGCGGGCCTGTGCATGCTGGCCGTGTTGCTCGCGATGCTGTGCCTCGCGGTCGACGCGATGGGGCTCACGAGACTGATCGGACTGAACGTGACTGGCTGGTCCTTGTGGCCAGCGGTCGTGCTGCTCGGGCTGGCATTCGGGCCTGAGACGCCTGCCAGTGTCTCGGCATTGGCGCGTGTCACGCCGTTGGCCCAAAGGCCATGGGTGTTCTCGATGCGGCAGACCGGCAACCAGATCGGCGCGGTGATCGGCTCGATCAGTTTGCCGCTGCTCTTCTTGCACGATGCTGCCGCGCCGTTCTGGCTCGTCGCGGCGCTGTCGTCTTGCGTGGGCCTGTGGTGCGTGCGGCTGGCGGCCAAAACGCCGGCGCCAGCGATGGCGACGATGCCGCTGACGACAGCGACCGCCGTACCGACCGCATCCCTTCCGGCCAACGGCACCGCATCGCCACGTCATGGCGCCACTGGCCTGCGCGAGCTTGCCAACTCACGCCCGCTCCAGCGACTCACCGTCGCCATCGTCGTCTTCATGGCCGCGCAGGTCTGCCTCAACTTCTTCGCCATGAGCCATGCGGTGCGCCACTGGCAACTGCCACCGACCACAGCGGCCGCATGGGTCGCGTGGATGCAGGGAGCAGGGTTGATCGGCCGGCTGCTTTGGGGTTACGTCGCGCAGCGCCCCGGCGTCGCGACGGGCCGCTTGCTCGGCGGACTCGGCTTGCTGATGGGCGCGGCCGGCTTGCCGTTGTTCCTGTGGCCCGGCACGCCGCCGACCGTCGTGCTCGCGTCGCTGCTCGGCGTGCTGGGCCTGAGCGCCAGCGGCTGGAACGGCGTGATGATGGCCGAGATCGCCCGCATCGCCGGGGCGGCACGGGCCGGCGCGGTAGCGGGCGCAGTGCTGATGTTCGGCTACTCGGGCCTGGCGCTGGCGCCGTTGTGCTTCGCGGCAATGGGCAGCGCTATAGGTACGAGCGCCACGTTCGTTGCGCTGACAGCGGCGGCCGGCGCGATGGGCCTGTACCTGCTGCTGTCGGTGCGGCGGGACCGATGACGGTCTACTACTAAAGGCGTGCAAGTCGCAGAGTCAAGCACTGGTGGCACGCCAATCGCTAAGGGAGGTGATACGGCACCAATGTTGTGCGTTCATTCCTCCATGTCACGACCCGACGATCCCTTCGATACCGCCCTCTTGCGCGTCTTCAGCATCCTGATGACGGAGCGCAGCATTTCGCGAACGGCCACGCGGCTCAATCAGCCGCAGCCGGCCGTCAACGCGGCGCTGAAGCGGCTGCGCGAGATCTTCGGCGACCCGCTGCTCACGCGCGACCAGCAACTTCTGGTGCCTACCGAACGTGCACTGCAACTCGAGCCTTCGGTGCGATTGGTGCTGGGCGAACTCGATACGTTGCTGGCGCCCGGCGACGCGTTCGACCCGGCCACCACGCGGCAGACCTTCCGCATCGGCACGCCGGACTATCTGGCGCCGCCGCTGATGGCCGCGGTCGTCAACTACCTGCGGACGACTGCCCCCGGCGCGCGGCTGATCCTGCAGCCGCTGGGCGCCGAATACGACTTCGACACCGCACTGGCCGAGGGCGAGCTCGACGTCGTCATCGGCAACTGGCCGCAGCCACCCGAGCATCTGCGCACCACCTTGTTGCTCGAGGACGAGATCGTCTGCCTCATCGACCGCGACCATCCGGCCGCCGGCAGCTTCGGGCTGACCGACTACCTGCAGGGCGCCCATGTGCTGCCGCTGCTCTACAGCACCACGCAACGCGGCGTGGTCGAGACGCACCTGGCTTTGCAAGGCATGACGCGCACGCCGACCGTGACCGTGCCCTACTTCGCGATGGCGCCGCACCTGCTGCCCGGCACCGATTTGATCTTCACGACCAGCCGCCACTTCGCGCAGCACTTCGCGGCCATCCTGCCGCTGGTGGTCGTGCCCTCGCCCATCGACTTTCCGCCGATGCGCTTCTATCAGCTGTGGCATGGGCGCACGCAGCACGCGCCGGGTCAGATCTGGTTCAGGTCGCTGTTGTCGGCGGTGGTGCGCACGGCCAGCGCGACCCGGCACTTGCGGACATCGCCGCAACCACCGCTGCCACCGTTGCCTGATGCGCAAGCTGCGGTTCGCGGCTGAGAGCGTCGGCACGATTCTTCAACGGTCCCCGGTGCCCTGTTGCCTGGATTTCGTCCGCTCCCGATCGTCGCGCTTGAGTGCGAGGTACGTCTCGATATCGACTTCGTGCAATTGAGGCGCGTAGCGCTCGGCTCCGTTAAACCAGTGGCGAAGACGCCGCTCGAACTGCTGGCCCGCCGGCGCTGACCGCTCGGCCAGATATGCATCGAGCGTCAGGAAGTAGCGCATGGCATTGCGCTCGACCAACCCGCGCGTACCGCGGATGTACTCGGGCTCGCCGCCCGCGCCTTTGCCGACGACGGTGAAGCCGACCTTGTTGCTGCCGAAGGTTGCGAGGTAGGCCTGCGTCGCCAGGCGCGCCATCATGTTGTGGTCGTAGCTGTAGCTGAAATGCACGAAGGTCTTGCGCTCGTCGATGGCGACGGCTTCGAGAGCGACGCGGTAGTTGCCGGTGCCCAGCGGGCCGCTCGGCGCCGACATGTCGACCTCCAGATGGTCCGGCTCCGAATGGGTGACGCGGTAGGCGAAAGGCAGCTCGAAAGCACTCTCGGGCGCCTGGTCGTAGCTGCGCACCACGCTGAGCGTGAGCGTCTCGGCGCCAGCGGTTTCACCAGTCGTCTTGCAGCGCCGGTTGTTGATGTGCAGCAGCAGCAGCTCACACCAATGCGACGCACTCTTGAGTGTGGTGCTCACATCGGCGATCGGGTGATCGACGACCGCGTAGACATCGCCTTTCAGGCCGTCGGCCGTCTCTGCCGAATCCAGTTGCATCGGACGACCGAAGGCGTTGTGCGCGAGCTTGTCGCTCATGCGCTGATAGGTCGCGAGCAAAGGTGCGGGATTGGCGGATGCAACTGTGGAGGGGACAGCGGCGGATGGGGCGGCAGCGGCAGGTGCGGCAGCCGCCGCTGCACCTTCACCAGGCGACGCAGCCAAACAGGCCGCTGCACCTACTGCAGCCGCCGCTGCGCAGACGGTAAACCAGACTCCGGACATGCGCATTGAGAGACTCATGTCCGCACAATACCGCGGCAGGGTCATCGGCGGGAACACCGCGGCGAAAGTTGGCGCCTCAGTGCCTCAGCGCGGTCGGCGAATGCCGCGCGCCGATCGCGGCGCCGGCGTGGAACCGTTGTCGCGCGGCGGCAGGCCGGTGTGCTGCGTCAGCATGCGACCGGGCATGGGCTTGACGGCAAGCTTTACGGCCGCTGTGTTCTGGGTACCAGAGGTCGGCGCCGCGCTCGAGTTCTTCTTGCGCGCGCTGGTGTAGCTGCCGTCGGTCAACGGCTGCCAGGTCGGAATCAGATGGTGCTTGCCGTTGCCGATCAAATCAGCGCGGCCCATCGACTTCAGTGCTTCGCGCAGCAGCGGCCAATTGTTGGCATCGTGGTAGCGCAAGAAGGCTTTGTGCAGGCGGCGGCGCTTGTCGCCACGCACGATGTCGACCGTTTCACTGTCACGCGTGATCTTGCGCAGCGGGTTGCGATTGCTGTGATACATCGCGGTGGCGGTGGCCATCGGCGACGGATAGAAAGTCTGCACCTGGTCGGCCCTGAAGCCGTTCTTTTTCAGCCAGATCGCAAGGTTCATCATGTCCTCGTCACTGGTGCCCGGATGCGCCGCGATGAAGTACGGAATGAGGTATTGCTTCTTGCCCACCTCGGCCGAGAACTTCTCGAACATCTGCTTGAACTTGTCGTAGCTCCCAATACCCGGCTTCATCATCTTGGTGAGCGGGCCCTGCTCGGTGTGCTCGGGCGCGATCTTCAGATAACCGCCTACGTGGTGCTGAACCAGTTCCTTGACGTACTCGGGCGATTGCACTGCGAGGTCGTAACGCAGGCCGGAGCTGATCAGGATCTTCTTGATGCCGCGAAGCGAGCGCGCGCGCCGGTATATCTTGATGAGCGGATCGTGATTGGTGCCGAGGTTCGAACAAATGCCGGGATATACGCAGCTCGGCTTGCGGCACGCCTTCTCGATCTCGGGCGACTTGCAGCCGAGGCGGTACATGTTGGCGGTCGGGCCGCCGAGGTCGGAGATGGTGCCGGTGAAGCCGGTGACCGAATCGCGAATCGCCTCGACTTCCCTGATGATCGATTCTTCAGAGCGGCTCTGGATGATGCGACCCTCGTGCTCGGTGATCGAGCAGAAGGTGCAACCCCCGAAACAGCCGCGCATGATGTTCACGCTGAAGCGGATCATTTCCCACGCCGGTATCTTGGTCGCGCCATCGTGGCTGCCGGCGTCGTCGGCGTAGCTCGGGTGCGGGCTGCGCGCATAGGGTAAATCGAACACGTGGTCCATCTCGGCCGTGGTCAGCGGGATGGGCGGTGGATTGATCCAGACATCGCGCGCCGTGGCACCTTCACCGTGCGCCTGCACCAGCGCGCGGGCGTTTCCGGGATTGGTTTCGAGGTGCAGCACGCGGTTGGCGTGGGCGTAGAGGATCGGGTCGGCGCGCACGGCTTCGTAGGCTGGCAGGCGAATCACCGAGCGTTCGCGCGGCGGCACCTGAATGCGAGTGCGTGCGGCGAGCGCCGGGTTTGGCATGAAAGTCAGCGGCTTGATGGCCGGGTTGGTTTCAGCGCTCTTTGCAACCGCCTCTGCTTCGTCTTCACGCGCACAGGTCGCCCCGTTCGCCTTCGCCTGGTCCGACACCATCAAATACGGGTTGACATGCGCCTCGACGCGCCCCGGCTCATCGACGCTGGTCGAATCGATTTCAAACCAGCCTTCAGGGGTCTCGCGACGAACGAATGCGGTGCCACGCACGTCGGTGATGTCATGCACCGGCTCCCGTGCCGCCAAACGATGCGCGATCTCGACGATGGCGCGTTCGGCGTTGCCATACAGCAGCAGGTCGCACTTCGAGTCGGTGACGATGGAACGGCGCACCTTGTCCGACCAGTAGTCGTAATGCGCGATGCGGCGCAGGCTGCCTTCGATGCCGCCGAGGATGATCGGCACGTCGTTCCAGGCTTCCTTGCAGCGCTGCGAATAGACGATGGCGGCGCGGTCGGGGCGCTTGCCGCCAGTGTCACCGGGGGTGTAGGCGTCGTCGCTGCGGATCTTGCGGTCGGCGGTGTACCGATTGATCATCGAATCCATGTTGCCCGACGTCACGCCGAAGAACAGGTTCGGCTTGCCGAGCGCTTTGAACGGATCGGCGCTTTGCCAGTCTGGCTGCGCGATGATGCCGACCCGAAACCCCTGCGCCTCCAGCATGCGGCCGATGACCGCCATGCCGAAGCTCGGGTGGTCGACGTACGCGTCGCCGGTGACCATCACGATGTCGCAGCTGTCCCAGCCTAGGGCATCCATTTCCTTGCGCGACGTCGGCAAGAACTTGGCCGTGCCGAAGCGGGCCGCCCAGTACTTGCGGTAGCTGGTCAGCGGCTTCGCGGCGCGGACAAAAAAGGAGACGTCGACGGGGGCGTTCATCGGGGGCAGAAAAAAGAACTTGGGACTGGAAGCGGAAAATGGAATCCGCGGCGCGCGCGACGTGCACATGTGTGTGGTGCGCGCAAGACAGCACCTGATTGTAAGTCGGCACTCTCTTTTTGTCGCCCCGGCAGCCAATAGTCCCGGATGGCGTGGGCTGGGTCACCGAGCTCGATGGTGTTCAGGCAAAAGCTGAACGGGGAGGCCCGATGGAGCGAGCAACAAAACTATTGCATGAACCAGCCATGGCTGACGACCAAAGACTGCCCGGTCAACGCATTCGTCTTGAAACCCGCGAACATCAATGCCACCTGCGCCACGTCGTCAGTGGTGGTGAACTCACCATCGACGGTTTCTCTCAGCATTACGTTCTTGATGACTTCAGCCTCGGTAATGCCGAGCGTCTTGGCCTGCTCGGGAATCTGCTTTTCGACAAGAGGCGTGCGCACGAAGCCGGGGCAAATGACGTTGGCGCGCACGTTGTACTTGGCGCCTTCCTTTGCAACCGTCTTGCACAGGCCGATGAGACCGTGCTTGGCGGTCACGTACGGCGCCTTGAGCAGCGACGCTTCCTTCGAGTGCACCGATCCCATGTAGATCACGCTGCCGCCGCGGCCTTGGGCGTACATGTGCTTCAGGCACGCCTTGGTCGTCAAGAACGCGCCGTCGAGGTGAATCGCCAGCATCTTCTTCCAGTCAGCGAAGCTGAACTCTTCGACCGGATGAACGATCTGGATACCGGCGTTGCTGATCAGAATGTCGATGCCGCCGAAGGCAACTGCGGCTTCTTCGACACCCGCGTTCACCTGTTCTTCGTTGGTGACGTCCATGCCGACGCCAATGGCCTCCGCGCCTGAAGCCTTCAGTTCGGCCGCGGTACTGTCCGCCGCTTCCTTGTTCAGATCGGCTATGACGATCTTGGCGCCTTCCTTTGCAAACAGGATGGCGATCTCCTTGCCGATGCCGCTGGCCGAGCCGGTGATGAAAGCGACTTTGTCTTTGAGTTGCATGAGGATTCCTTCAGAGGTTCAGTTGGGTGATTGAAAACAGA
This sequence comes from Variovorax sp., assembly GCA_025352265.1. Lineage (GTDB taxonomy): Bacteria > Pseudomonadota > Gammaproteobacteria > Burkholderiales > Burkholderiaceae_C > Variovorax. The sequence continues at coordinate 23,534 of JANXTS010000007.1, forward strand.
AGCAGGAGCAGAGGCAGAGGCCGAAAACGAAAGAAAAAAGATGAATAAGCAGATCAGGGCAGTGGTCGTGTTCGACCGTGCATCCCGGTACCTCGCATGCTGATGTCTTTGCCGTCCATGTCAGGTTCACGTCCTGCCGGAACGGGCGGTGCCCGCACGCGTGTCGAGATTGGGCTTGCGCACACGCAATGCGTCGGGCTCGGTCAGATCGTAGGTGGTTACGCCGTTCGCGCTTGTCGCCTGTAGCCAGTCCGGGTGCGCCAGCGTGTTGTTCATGTCGCGTGCGCCAGCTTCCCAATGCTCGTTGACCGTCGTGCGCGAAAACTCATAGTCTTTAAAGTCGAGTTCGTAGGGCCGGTTGCGGTAGATCAAATGAACGATGTCGATCGGCTTGTGCGTCATTTGTGCGCTCAGCGCCTCCACGCTCTTGTCGTTGCGCAGTGCGGCAGGCAGCTTCTTGATGAGGTCGGCCAGCGCCTGTTGCAGGTTGACATTGGCCGACACCGCATCGGTGTTCATCCGCGTGCGGCTCGAGTAGATGATGTCTTTTTGCCGCTGCGCGACTTCGGCAAGCGTTTGCGGCATAACGCCCCGTGCGCTGAAGAGGTCGACCTGAAGCACCACCAACGGCTGCGTGCGCGGATGGACGTCGAGCACATATTGCAGCGGCGTGTTCGACACGATGCCGCCGTCCCAATAGTCTTCGCCATCAATGTGAACCGGCGGAAAGCCGGGCGGCAAGGCACCGCTCGCCATGATGTGTTCGGGAGTGATCTTCTGCGTGGTGTTGTCGAAATAGATCGAGTTGCCAGTGCGAACATTTACCGCGCCCACGCTGATGCGCATGGCGTCTTTTCCGTTGATGCGGTCGAAGTCGACGAAGCGTTCGAGCGTCGACTTGAGGTCGGTCGTGTCGCAGTAACTGAGTACCGGCGCGGCGCTGCCGAGCAGCATGGCGGGGCCGATGCGCGGCTTGAAGAAACCCGGAATACCGAAAAAGACCGCCGATGCTGCGCTCCACTGATTGAGCACCATGCGGTCGCCCAATGTTGCAGGCAGTCGTTGTCCGGGGCCAGACGACACCATATCCCAGAATCCCTTGAGCTTGCCGATGCGCTTAGCGGGTGGGTTGCCTGCAATGATCGATGCATTGATGGCACCGATGGAAACGCCGCCCACCCAATCAAGAGATTGATCGCGCTCGAACAAGGCTTCGTAGACGCCGCCCTGGTAGGCGCCGAGTGCGCCCCCACCCTGCAGCACGAGCGCCTTGGTGGCCTCGCTCATGTCGGATGCCGGTGCCGGCGCGGACCAAAGCCCCGAAAGCGCAACGCTGGAGGCGAGCGGCTTGCGGGGCTTTGATATCTTTCGAGGGGCGGGAACGGGCGAAGACTTGCTTGGGCTCATTCCGGCATTGGACACCGCGTTTCTGCCAGACGGCAGACCGACGCGAGTCTTTTTTAGCGTCGAGTTCTTACTTCGGCAGCATCTGCCCGCGGATCTCGCCGCCGGGGTTTGCCGCGGTATGTACGTTGGCGTACCACTTGCCAGCCATCAGGTCGGCAGCTTGCGCCGGAGTGAGCGTTGCCGTGCCTTCAACCGGGGTAGCGGAGCTGGTGAAAGGCACCACGACACCGCCGTTGGCGCCAGCAACCGCCGGGCCATGAAAGTGCGCCGCAGTGGCGGGGCCGCTTAGGCCCGCGTAGGTGACCTTGTACTTCAGCACATTAGTAGCCTTGTCCAGGGTGGCCTCAGCCGTGCCACTGCCCCGCGTCATATTCGGCGGCACTTCGCTGGATGCGTTCATGGCGCCACTGAAGCTGGCAGTGTTGGAGTTCATGCCCATCATTCCGCAGCCGGCGAGAGCCACGGTGGCGACGCCTGCGACGAGTGATGCGCGCAAAAAGGTGCCGTATCGGTTCATTGGTTATCTCCTAAGGTAAGTCGAATTGACGCGCGAGCATAGGCAATTGCCGAGCCGCCGTCATGTCGGCAAAACGCGCGACTTGAATCAAGGGCTATCCCGCCATCAACCGACTTTTGCTGAACCGAGCGCTTCCCCACGCGTTGGAGATGGGCGACCATCTAGCGGCCGCACCGCCGTATTTTTAAGCGAACCGAACGTGTGGGCATAAACCCAGGTGAACTCTGCCCCCAGCAAAAAGATCTGTGCCGAGTAGTAGACCCACACCAACACCACGACCAGCGAGCCAGCCGCGCCGTAGCCCGACGCCACGCTGCTCTTGCCGATGTAGAGGCCGATCAAGTGCTTGCCAATGGTGAAAAGCAAGGCCGTCACTGCCGCTCCCACCCACACGTCGCGCCACTGGACCCGGACGCGCGGCATGACCTTATAGATCATCGCGAAAACGACAGTCACCATCACGAAGCTGAAGACGAAGTTGACCGTTTGCGCCAGCGTCTCCCAACCGCCAAACAAAGGGGACCACCACTTGCCCAGTGCCGCGAGTGCCGCGCTCGCGACGAGCGACACCATAAGCAAAAAACCGATGCCCATGATCATGCTGAACGACATCAGGCGCACCCGCAGCAGGTTGAAAAGGCCCGTGTCCTTCTCACGCGCTGGCGCCCGCCAAATGCGATCGAGAGCATCCTGCAATTCGCCGAACACCGTGGTCGCGCCGACTACCAGCAGCGCGATGCCGATCGCCGTTGCAACGATGCCTTCGGTCGGCTTGTTGACAGCTTCCAGCAGGCCCTGCACCGCCATTGCACCTTGCGCACCCATGAGCCCCGACAGCTGCGCGAAGATCTCCCCGCGGGCTGCATCCCGACCGAAGACGAGCCCCGCCACCGAGATGACGATGAGCAGCAGCGGCGCGATCGAAAAAACAGTGTAGTAAGCCAGCGCGGCACCCATGCTCGGTGCGTAGTCGTTCGACCAGGATGCGAAGGCCCGCTTCGACAAATTGAAAAGATCGCGAAGTTTTTCCGGGAGTTTCGGCAGTTGCATCTATCAAGTATTACCCCTGTGTGACGCAAAGCTGTCAGTCGTATGCGCGGCCTGCTGCCGGCCGTCTCGCCAACGATAATCTCGGACAAATGCAACCGGCTTCTTCCAGCGTGGCGGCAGCGCCCGACCTTTCACCCCATCCCTTGCCCCAGTCGCCGCGCGATCTTTTCGTGTCGTTCACCTGGCTCGCGTTGCAGGGTTTTGGGGGCGTACTCGTCATCGTGCAACGCGAGATGGTCGAGAAAAAGAAGTGGCTGACGCCCGACGAATTCCTTGAAGACTGGGCCGTGGCGCAGGTCATGCCCGGGCCCAACGTCATCAACCTGAGCCTGATGATCGGCGACCGCTACTTCGGCCTGCGTGGTGCTGTCGCAGCAGTGGCCGGCATGTTGGCGGTGCCACTGGTCATCATCCTGGCGCTGGCGCTGGTGTACGCGCACTTTGCCGCCAATCCGCAGGTCGCGGCAGCGCTGCGCGGCATGGGCGCCGTATCGGGTGGGCTCATCGCGGCGACCGGTGTCAAGCTCATTCCGCAACTGCGCAAGCACCCGCTGGGTTTCGGGGTCTGCCTGGCGACGGTTGCTCTGGTGTTCGTGCTGATAGGCGTGTTGAAGATTGCGTTGGGCTGGGTGCTGCTCGTGGTCGGCGGCGCCGTCTGCGCGGCGACCTGGCGAAAGCTGGCGTTTTGACGAACCTGACCATCGTCATGCAGTGGCACGACTGGCTGGCGCTCTTTGGCCAGTACATGATGCTGTCGCTGCTGTCGATCAGCGGCGCCATTACGACGGTGCCCGACATGCACCGCTATCTGGTCGATCAGCACCACTGGCTCACCGCCACGCAGCTCAATTCTTCCGTTGCCATCGCGCAGGCTGCGCCCGGGCCCAACGTGCTGTTCGTGGCGTTGATGGGATGGAACGTCGGCCTCAACGCCGGCGGCGGAATCGGCGGAGGACCGCAAGCGTGGCTGCTGGGGCTACTGGGCCTGGCGACCACGATGGTCGGCATCATGCTGCCGAGCACCACGCTGACGTACCTCGCGACGCGCTGGGCGCATCGCAACCGGACGCGACGCGAGGTTCGCGCCTTCAAGCAGGGCATGGCGCCCGTGGTGGTGGGCCTGCTCATCGCAACCGGCTGGCTTCTTTCGAACACCAACCACGTCGGTGAAGCGCCAGCCTGGCATGTCTGGGCAGTGACGGGCGTGGCCGGCGTTATTGTCTGGCGCACCCGCATTCATCTGCTGTGGCTGCTCGGTGCCGGAGCAGCACTGGGCACGTTGGGGTTCGTTTGAAAGTCGTTTGAAGCCAGCAGGCATTGATATCGAATCCGGCGGCTGACCGGCACCGCCGTCCTCGCAACCTTTTCATCGATCCATCAGGAACATCCATGCAACTCCGTCTACTCGGCCGCTCCGACCTCCAGGTTTCACCCATCGCTTTCGGCGGCAATGTCTTCGGCTGGACCGTCGACGAAGCCCTTTCGTTCCGTCTGCTCGATGCGTGGCTCGACGCCGGCTTCAACTTCGTCGACACGGCCGATGTCTATTCCCGCTGGGTACCCGGCCACACTGGTGGGGAGTCGGAAACGATCATCGGCAAGTGGCTGCGCCAGACCGGCAAGCGCAACCGCGTGGTGCTGGCCACCAAGGTCGGCAAGCCGATGGGCGACGGCAAGGTCGGCCTGTCGCCGGCGTACATCCGCGAAGCGGTCGAGGCTTCGCTGAAGCGGTTGAAGACCGATCACATCGATCTCTATCAATCGCACGACGACGATGCCGACACGCCATTTGCCGATTCGCTCGGCGCCTTTGCCGACCTCATCAAGGCCGGTAAGGTACGCGCGATCGGTGCCTCCAACTACACCGCACCGCGCCTGGCCGAAGCGCTCGACGTGTCGGAGAAGCTGGGCCTGCCGCGCTACGAATCGTTGCAGCCCTTGTACAACCTGTACGACCGCTCAATATTTGAAGACGCGTTGGAGCCGTTGTGCCTGGAACGTGGCGTCGGCGTCATCAATTTCTATGCACTGGCAGCCGGCTTCCTGACGGGCAAGTACCGAAGCAACGCCGACGCCGCCAAAAGCAAGCGCGGTGAAAGCACGACCAAGAAATACCTGAATGCGCGCGGCCTTCTGATCCTCGACGCGTTGGATGTGGCGGCGCGCAAGCACGATGCGACGCCGGGCCAGGTGGCGCTCGCATGGCAGATCGCGCGGCCGGCCGTGACCGCGCCGATCGCCAGCGCGACATCGTGCGAGCAGCTCGACGAGCTGGTCAAGGCAGTCGAGCTGAAGCTCGACGTGGAAACCATCGCCGCACTCGACGCGGCGAGTGCCGAGACCGCGACTGCCGGACGGAGCTGATCGACCGGGGCCCAGCCGGTCAGTAGGCGAGCTCCCACAGCGATTGGCGCCGCCTGCCATTGCGGCCCTCGGAGGCTCTCCCGATACTTGCAGCCATCGCAGCATACGAGAGAGATTTCCATGTCATTCGCGCTTTACATGATCGGCTTTTTGATCTTCCTGGCTGGCCTGGCGTGGGGTGCATCGGTCGCCGGTGTCCCGACGCTTTACATCGGCATCGGTTCGCTCATCGTGCTGGGTATCGGCATCTTCAGCGCGGTTGCCCGCACGCGCGGCAAAGATCCGTCCTGAGCCTTGAAGCCACAACGCAATTCAGGCGTCCTCGGGATGATCCGATGACAAGAAACTGCGCGCTTGTCTAAGCTGGCGCGATGACTCCATCGAACCCTTCACAAGCGCTCCCCCACGGCGATCCCGCCTCAGCAATTGCAACGCCCCTTCTCGATTTCTTTGCCGACCTCCACGTTGAAGTAGGCGTGCCCCAAGTTCTGGGCCACGGTCCGCGTGGCATACGCCGCGTGGTGCCGATCCACGGCGGCGAGGCCCACGGGGTTGACTGGCACGCTCGTGTGCTGCCGGGGGGCAGCGATTTCCAGCTGATCCTCAGCGACACGTTGTCGGAACTCGACGCGCGCTACAGCCTCGAGACGGATGGCGGTGACCTCATCTACGTGCAAAACCATGCGGTACGTTCGGCACCCGCCGATGTCATGGCCAAGCTGCTGCGTGGCGAACCAGTCGATCCCGCGCAGGTCTACTTCCGCTGCAGCCCGCGCTTGGAGACCTCGTCGCCCGCACTCAAATGGGTCTGTGAGCGCATGTTCGTGGGTGCCGGGGTGCGGCATCCGGCGCAAGTCGTGATGCGCTTCTTTACGCTCGTCTGAGCTTGCCCTCAGGATGCCCCGGCAGTTGCGACCTTTGGCAGATGCTGGCGCTACGACGCTGATCTGCTGAACCACCGAGGCGCTGGACTGGGCCCTAAACAGCGATGCGCTGACGCATCGCCTCATACAAGCAGACGCCGCTCGCCACCGAGACGTTCAGGCTTTCGACCGCGCCTGCCATCGGAATGCTGATCAACTCATCACAGGTTTTGCGCGTCAGTTGACGCATGCCCTCGCCCTCCGCGCCCAATACCAGCGCCAGCGGCCGCTTGAGGTCGGTCTGGTAAAGCGTGCGGGGCGCGTCGTCGCTCGTACCGACGCACCAGATGCTGCGCTCCTTCAATTCGTTCAGCGTCCGCGACAGATTGGTGACCATGAAGTACGGCATCGTGTCGGCCGCGCCGCTCGCCACCTTCGACACCGTGGCATTGATGCCGGCCGCGTGATCTTTCGGCGCGATGACCGCATGCGCACCCGCACCGTCGGCCACCCGCAGGCAAGCGCCCAGGTTGTGCGGGTCGGTCACGCTGTCGAGCACGAGCAGTAACGGCACCGTGCCCGCGGCTTCCAGGCCTTCGAGCAGTTCGTCGATCGAGTGCAGTTGCGGCATCGCCTCGACGCGAGCGGCAATGCCTTGGTGGCCGTGGCTGCCTGCAAGTTTGGCGATGCGCAGCGAGTCGGCTTCGACCAGACGCACGCCTGCATCCTGCGCCCGCGCGATGAACTGCTTCATACGCGCATCGCGGCGGCTGCCGTCGAACAGCACTTCGAGCACCGACTTCGGCGCGGTTTTGATACGCACGCCCACGGCATGAAAGCCGAAGATCACTTTGGGAGAAGACATCAGCCGATTATCGAGGCCCCGCCGACGGTATCGGACGCCACGCGCCCGGCTTCGATGGTGATGCGACGCTCGCAACGGTCGGCAATGCCGCGGTCGTGCGTCACCAGCACAAGCGTGGTGCCGAGCTCACGGTTCAGGTCGAACATCAGCTTCATGACCTGATCGCCGGTCGCGTAGTCGAGGCTGCCGGTCGGCTCGTCGGCCAGCAGCAGCGCGGGTTGCACGACGAAGGCACGGGCCAGCGCGACCCGCTGCTGCTCGCCGCCCGACAGCACCTTGGGGTAGTGACCGAGGCGCTGGCTCAAGCCGACGCGGCCCAGCATCTCGGTCGCGGCCCTGCGCGCGTCCTTGCGGTTGGCGAGTTCCAGCGGAAGCATCACGTTTTCGAGCGCGCTCAGGTTTGCAAGCAACTGAAAGCTCTGGAACACGAAGCCGACCTTTTGCGCGCGCAGTGCCGCACGGTCGTCTTCATCGATGGCGAAGAGGTCTTCACCACCCAGTCGCACCGTGCCGCGGCTCGGCGTATCGAGCCCCGCAATGATCGACAGCAAAGTGCTCTTGCCGGAGCCCGACGCGCCGACGATGGCCGCAGTCTCCCGCGCGCCGAGCGTGAAATGGATGTCCTGCAAAATGTCGAGCGTGCCGCTCGAATCGGTGACGGACTTGAAAACATGGTCGACGGCAACAATTTCAGTGGCAATGGTGACAGGCAGTACGGCAGGCAGTACGGCAGGCTGTACGGGCAGTGTGGACATCAGGTACTTTGAAAGGCTTTGCGTTTTGAATCGACTTGTGAATCGACGTCACTTTATCTTGAGCGCCTCGCTGGTCGGCGTAACGGGGCCTCTGGGTGCAGGGCCTTCCTTCGCGCAGGCCGCGCCGCAAACCGTCCTGGTCGTGGGCGACTCGCTCAGTGCCGAGTACGGCCTGAAGCGCGGCGAAGGCTGGGTAGCGTTGCTGCAGAAGCGATTGGCCGAGCAGAAAATCGACGCCCGCGTGGTCAATGCGAGCATCAGCGGCGAGACGACTTCAGGCGGGCGCTCGCGCATCGACGCACTGCTCAAGCTCAACAAGCCAGATGTGATGGTGCTCGAACTCGGCGCCAACGACGCCCTTCGCGGCTTGCCGATCAAGGAATCCGAAGCCAACCTCATCGCGATGACGAGGGCGGCGCAGGCCGCCGGCGCCAAGGTGTTGCTGCTGGGCATGCAGGTGCCGCCGAACTACGGCATGGACTACCTGAATCGCTTCTCGCGGATGTTCACCGGCACGGGCAGCGCCACCGGCGCGCCGGTCGTCCCGTTCTTTTTGAAGGGGGTGGCCGATGCGCCCGATCCGATCAAGCTGTTCCAGGCCGATCGCATTCATCCCGTGGCGGCGGCGCATCCGCAAATGCTCGACAACGTCTGGCCGCAGTTGCGCAAGCTGCTGAATTAACGAGCCCGCACGACGGCGAATGTCGCGCGCACCAGCAAGCCAACGAAAAAGCCGCCACTGCACGAAGCAGATGGCGGCTTTTTCACGAGACCGGAAAGGCGATCAGCCGTTCTTGGTCGGGATGTCCGGCACGGTCGGGGGATCGCGTTCGAGCGAGGCCACGTCGGTTTCCGGATCGCCGGGCGCCAATCCGTCGCTGCTCGGGCTCAGCTTGCGGTTGACTTTATCGCGCAGCTTTTCTTCCTTTTTCTTCCTCTTGGCCAGTTCCTTCTGTCGCTTCTCGTATCCGTAATTGGGTGCGGCCACTGCGTCTCCTTGGTGCGGGGCAATCCGTGGGATTGCGATGCTTCCGACTGTACGCGATTACGAAAGGCGGCTCAGAGCTTGCCCAGGGCTTGCTCCAGGTCGTCGCGCAAGTCGTTGACATCCTCCAGGCCGATCGAAAATCGAACCAGCGTTCCTTTGTACGACCAACGCGCAACGGTGGGGTCCCGCATCAGCCCGATGTCGTAGGGCACCACAAGACTGACCGGCCCGCCCCACGAATAACCCAACCTGAAGAGCTTGAGGCTGTCGCAGAAGCGGTCGACCTGTTCGCTGTTGAAACGCTCGTCGAACACGATCGAGAACAAGCCGGCGGCCAGGTCGGCCTTGCCGCACAACGCGCGCCAATGGTCATGGCCCGGAGAACCATCGAGGGCCGGGTGCAGCACCTGTGCAATCTCGTCGCGGGCCTGCAACCAGCGTGCAAGCTCTCTCGCAGCGCGGTCGTGCGCCGCATAGCGCAAGCCGATGCTCGGCAGCGATCGCAGCACCAGTTCGACATCGTTCACCCCAACGCCGAAGCCCATGCGCATGTGCGTGAGCTTGAGCGCGTTGTGCAGTCGATCGTCGCGTGTCGTCACGCTGCCCATCAGCACGTCGCCGCCGCCGCTCGGGTACTTGGTGAGCGCATGCGCGACGATGTCGACGCCCTGCCCTGTGCCGCTGCCGTCCAGATCGAAAGGCGAAAAAGCCAGGCCGGCGCCCCAGGTGTTGTCGAGCGCGCACAGAACGTCCCGGGCGCGGCAGGCCGCGACCAGCGCAGGCAAGTCCGGAAACTCCATCGTGACCGAGCCCGCCGCCTCGACCCATACGAGCCGAGTGCGGTCGGATATCTTGGCCGCCAGATCAGCCGGATTCATCGCGTCGTAAAGCTTGTGGGTGATACCGAAGTTAGCCAGCTCGCCTGTCGCCAACGCCTTGCTCGGGCCGTAGACGTTGTCGGGCAGCAGCACCTCGTCGCCGGCCTTCAGAAAGGCAAAAGACACCAGCGTGATCGATGCGAGGCCGCTCGGCACCAGCAACGCGGCCGTACCGCCTTCGAGCGTGGCGAGCCGTTCTTCGAGCGTGAACGTGGTCGGCGTGCCGTGCAGGCCGTAGGTGTAGCCGGCCTTGGTTTTCCAGTCACGCGCGCGCAGTGCGGCAACGTCGGCGAAGAACACGGTCGAGGCCTTGAACACACCGGGTTGCGGCGCGGAGAACGTGGCCGGCGGTACGTAGGGGTGATGGATGAGTTCGGTCGAAGGCTGGGTCATGACCCCTATTGTGGCGAAGGCCGGAGATGGAAGAATCGACCCCACATTCAGGGATGCCACAGAACAACACGAATGGAACACGAATGGACCACGAATGCCCCGCAGCCTGACCGACCGCGAAGCCTTTGCCAGCGTACTCACCACCCTCGTCCTCGAACGCTGCATGGCGTCGCGCAGCACCGAAACCTCGCGCATCGAACTTCAGGAAAGCGTGCCCGGCAACGAGCGCTCCTATGTGCGGCGCGGACTCGACGCGCTGGTCGAGCATGGCGCCTTGGCGATGAGCGGCAACGACATCGGCTTCACGCACGAGGGCAGCGCCTTCCTCGCGTATGTCGCGAGTGTCGAGCGGGCGTCGGACGACCACAACGACAGCGATGAAGATCCGGACGCGCATGCCGCCGTCGTGCCGCTGCTGACGCTCATCGCGCAAGACGCGCGGCTGGCGCCACCCAAGCGCATCGAAGACATACAGACCTTGCCCGGCCGCCTGGAAGGCTATCGCGCGACGAAGCAGTCGGGCTGGTTGAACCGCTGGACTTTGCTGCTCGCGATCGTGGTCGTGCTGGGCGTCGTCGTGTACACGCAGCTGCGGTAGTTCGCTCACTCACAGCAGGTGAATCAGCCTCGCCTGCGTGGTGAGCTCCTCGCGAAAGCCCGGGTGCGCAATGCCGATCAGCTCTTTCGCTCGCTGCTTGGCCGATTTACCGCGCAACTGCGCCACGCCGTATTCGGTGACCACGTAGTTGATGTCGTTCTTGCTGGTGCTCACGTGCGTGCCCGGTGACAGCACGGGCACGATGCGCGAGATGGTGTCGTCGCGAGCAGTGGAAGGCACCACGATGAATGCCTTGCCGCCGCGCGATCGGTTGGCGGCCCGCACAAAATCGCTCTGTCCACCGGTTCCCGAGAACGGCGCCGATCCCAGGCTCTCCGAGCCGCACTGCCCCAGCAAATCGATCTGCAGCGTCGCGTTGATGGCGACCATGTTGTCGTTCAAGCCAGCCAGCGCGGGGTCGTTGGTGAAGTTGACAGGATGCATCTCCAGCATCGGGTTGCGCTCCATGAACCGATAGAGCTTTTTGGAACCCAGCCCGAAGGTCGCGATCATCTTTCCCGGCAAGTAGTTCTTGCGACGGTTGGTAACGGCGCCGCACTCCACGAGCGACAAGATGCCGTCGCCGATCATCTCGGTGTGAATACCGAGGTCGCGCTTGTGCGTGAGCTGCATCACCACCGCATCGGGAATGCCACCATAGCCGATCTGCAGCGTCGAGCCGTCCTCGATCATGTCGGCGACGTACTTGCCGATGGCCTCCTGCACCGGACCGATCTTGGGCAGTCCGACTTCGAGCACCGGCTCTTCGCTCTCGACCAGCGCGGTGACTTGAGAGATGTGCACGCGGCACTCGCCGAATGCGTAAGGCACGTTCGGGTTGACTTCGAGCACCACTGCGCGCGCCTTGGCAACCGCCGCCATCGTGTAATCGGCGCCCAGGCTGAGTGAAAAATAGCCGTAGCGGTCCATCGACGACGCCATCGAAAAGACGACATCGGCCGGAATCTGCCCGCGCTCAATCATGCTGGGCATTTCCGAAAAATAGCTGGGAATGAAATCAATCCAGCCGCTCTGGCCGCCGACACGGGTTGCAGCACCGAA
>JANXTS010000009.1 GCA_025352265.1 Variovorax sp.
AGCCGCCGACATCGACGAAGCCGAGGTCGGCGGCTGGGACACGCACGTGGGGCAGGGCGCCGGCACCGGCTACCTCGCCAACCGCCTGGAGGAACTTGGCCGTGGCGTCGCCGGCTTTGCGGAAGAGATGGGCGACGACGCATGGCGCGACACCGTGGTGGTCGTCATAAGCGAGTTTGGCCGCACCTTCCGTGAGAACGGCAACAAGGGCACCGACCATGGCCACGGCACCGTGTACTGGGTGCTAGGCGGCGGCCTCGCTGCGCAGGCCGGCGGTCGCGTGCTGGGCGAGCAGGTCGAGCTGTCGCAAGCCAACCTGTTCCAGAACCGCGACTATCCGGTGCTGAACGAATACCGCGCGGTGTTCGGCGGCTTGTTCGCGCGGATGTACGGACTGTCGCCGGCGCAGCTCGATCGGGTATTTGCGGGGGTCGCGCCACGCGATCTGCGGCTGGTCTAGCTGCGCATAGGCGCTCGCTCAGGTCGCTGGCAGCAACTGCGCTTTCATCCAGTCACGAAACGCGATAAGGCGCTCGTTGTCGATCGCCGACTTGCGATAGCAAATGAAATGGGTGACGCGCTCGATCCGATGGAAAGACGGGCCATCCAGAATCACCAGATCGCCCCGTTCGAGGTCTCGTTGGGCAAAGCGCGTCGTCTCCAAGGCGATGCCCATGCCGTCGACTGCAGCAGCGATAACCATCGAACCCCGATCGAAAGAGGGCCGCGCACCGGCCGGCAGCTTGAGCCCGTTCAGCTTGCACCAATCCGTCCACTGCACCGGATTGACCTTGGAATCGATCAATGTGAATCGCAGCACATCGGCCGGCGTCATTGAGTCTCGGCCTCCAAGCAGGCGCGGCGAGCACATCGGCACCGTCGACTCGAGGCCCAGTGGCTTGACCATCACATTGGCATGCGGCGGGGGCAACCCATAGGCGATGTCGACATCGATGTCCGCCGATTTGGCAAGGTCCGCAGGTTCCGCGCTCGACGACATGCGGATCACGATCGACGGATGCGCCGCCATGAACTGCGGCAACCGTGGGCCGAGCCACTTGGCGGCAAAGCTCGGCGAGCAGTGGACCGCGAGTTCGCTGCGGGATTGCAGTGGACGCAGCTCGGCGCACGCATCCTCGATCTGATCGAAAGCCGGACTTAGCTGGTCCAGCAACCTTTGGCCGTCGACGGTGAGCGTCACCTTGCGTACACCGCGCGTGAAGAGTGCACGGCCGAACCATGTTTCAAGGGCGCGCACCTGATGGCTGATGGCGGACGGCGTCAGATGCAGCTCTGCGCCTGCTTGCGTGAAGCCGCCAAGCCGCGCCGCAGCCTCGAAGGCGCGGAGTGCGAAGAAGGATGGAAGACGTCGCATCGGAAGGGCTGGTTTTCACGAGCATAGATGAATCTGCTTCAGCCATTGCTGAAAAGTCGTCCTTTGTCAACGCGGCCGCCGATGCGGATGATCTGCGTCTTGCGTGCCTGTCACGACTTGCATTCGCAACCTGCAACACAACCAGCCAGAGACAACAACATGCTCGACATCAAGAAGCGCATCTCGGTCTATCAGCCCGATCAGCAGGGACTGAAGTTCCCCGAGATCCCGACCTTCACCAACCACGCAGACGAGCGCCAGTACCTGAAGGAACATCTCGTCGCCGCCTGCCGTGCGTTCGCGCAGCAAGGATTCGACTACGGCTTTGCAGGCCACTTGACGATCCGCGATCCGGAGCGGCCGCACCTGTATTGGACCAACCCGATGGCGGTCCATTTCTCGCTGGTCAAGGTGTCGAACCTGATCCTGGTGGACCACGATGGCAGGGTCGTCGAAGGCGACTACGCAGTCAATCGCGCCGGCTTCGTGTTGCATGCCGCGGTGCATGACGCGCACCCCGACATCCTCGCGATGTGCCATGCGCACACGGTGTACGGCACGGCCTTCGCATCGCTCGGCAAGAAGCTCGAACCCATCACGCAGGACGCCGCTGCGTTCTTCGAAGACCACGCGGTGATCGGTGACGAGGCGGGCCAGGTCGCTGTCGAAAAGGAGGCTGGCAACAAGGTCGCCAACGCTTTCAAGGGCGTGAAGGCGGCAATCCACCAAAACCACGGGCTGCTGACGGCCAGCCGCCACAGCATCGATGCGGCGGCCTTCTGGTTCATCGCGCTGGAACGTTGCTGCCAGCAGCAACTGCTGGTCGACGCCAGCGGCGTCACGCCACGGCTGGTCACGCCGGAACGCGCGCGCTACAGCCGCGAGCATGTCGGTAGCGAGTTCATCGGCTGGCTGCATTTCCAGACGCTGTACGACCAGATCGCGGCAACGCAGCCGGACATGTTCGACTGAGCCGGACCATGAACACGACGACCTTGCCGCGTGCTGCGGTAGCCACTCCGCGCGCCGACGATGCTGCCTATGCGCGCGTCACATGGCGGCTGCTGCCGCTGCTATTCATCTGCTACGTCGCGGCCTATCTGGACCGCGTGAACGTGGGCTTCGCTAAGCTGCAGATGCTTAACGAGCTGCACTTCAGCGAAGCAATGTACGGTCTGGGCGCCGGCATTTTCTTCATTGGCTATTTCATCTTCGAAGTGCCGAGCAACCTGGCGTTGCATCGCTTCGGCGCGCGCAAGTGGATCGCGCGGATCATGATCAGCTGGGGCTTGATCTCGGGCTGCATGATGTTCGTGCAGACACCGACCTCGTTCTACATCCTCCGCTTTTTCCTGGGTGTGGCCGAAGCCGGTTTCTTCCCGGGGATCATCCTGTACCTCACCTACTGGTACCCGGCCGCACGCCGCGCTAAGGTGACGTCGCTCTTCATGACGGGCATCCCGATGGCCGGCGTGATCGGTGGACCGTTGTCGGGCTGGATCCTTTCTGCCTTCGACGGCGTGCAGGGCATGTCCGGCTGGAAGTGGCTGTTCCTGATCGAGGCCGTGCCTTCCATCCTGCTCGGCGTGCTGGTGCTGCTCGTGCTCAATGACAAGATCGCCGATGCGCGCTGGCTGAGCGAGCGCGAAAAGCAGATGCTGCAAAAGAACATCGACGCCGATGGCGCGCATATCGAAAGCCACTCTGCGTCGGGCGCCTTCCGCAACCCCAAGGTGTGGGTGTTGAGCGCGGCCTACTTCGGCTTCATCATGGGTCTGTACGGCATCGGCTTCTGGTTGCCATCGCTGGTCAAGGCATCGGGCGTGGCGAATACGACGACCATCGGCCTGCTGGTCGCGCTGCCCTATGCGGCCGCGGTGGTCTGCATGATCTGGACCAGCCGCAACTCAGACCGCACCGGTGAGCGGCGCTGGCATATCGCCATCCCGGCGCTTGTCGGTGCTGTCGGTCTGGTGGCGAGCACGCTCGTGCCGCAGACGCCGCTGTGGGCCGTGGTCACGCTGAGCATTGCGACCATGGGCATCCTTACCGGCCTGGCGCAATTCTGGTGTTTGCCACCGGCATTTCTGGGCGGCGCCGCAGCTGCGGCGGGCATCGCACTCATCAACTCGGTGGGCAACCTCGCCGGCTTTGTCAGCCCCTTCATCGTCGGCTGGATCAAGGACGTGACGGGCAGCACCAACAATGGCCTGTTCGTGATCGCGGCGAGTCTCATCGTGGGCGGCGCGATCGTGCTGTCCATGTCCAGGCGGGCGCTGGAACAACGCAGGTAGCGCCTACCGCAATCGCGAGCGCGATTTGGCCGAGTTCACGGTGCGCGCAAGGCCTGCGAAGAGCGGTGGACAATGGCGTTCCCGTCCAAGGAGCCAGTCATGCATCTCACTTTGCAAACCCTTTTCGGCACTGCGTTACCCCTTGCTCAAGCGCCGATGGCGGGCGTGCAGGGCAGTGCGCTCGCCATCGCAGTCAGCAACGCAGGCGGCCTCGGTTCGCTGCCCTGCGCCATGCTCGGCGCCGACGCGATCCGTAGCGAGATCACCGCCATCCGCGCAGGCACCGACAAGCCCTACAACGTCAACTTCTTTTGCCACACGCCGCCGGAGCCCGATGCCGCGCGAGACGCCGCATGGCGCAGCGCCCTGGCGCCTTACTACCGCGAGTTCGACATCGACCCGAAGAGCGTCGGTGCCGGGCCTGGCCGCAATCCGTTCGATGAAGCGGCGGCGGCCGTGCTGGCCGAATTCCAGCCGCCGGTCGTCAGTTTCCACTTTGGCTTGCCGTCGCCCGCGCTGCTCGCAAAAGTCAAGCGTTGGGGTTCGAAGGTGTTGACCTCGGCGACAACGCTCGACGAGGCGCTGTGGCTCGAAGCGCATGGGGCCGACGCGGTCATCGCGCAAGGCCTTGAGGCGGGCGGCCATCGTGGTCACTTTCTTTCGCACGACCTCACGCGGCAACTCGGTACCTTCGCGCTCTTGCCGCAGTTGGTACGCGCGCTGAAGGTGCCGGTGATCGCTGCGGGCGGCATCGCCGATGCCGATGGCGTCGCGGCAGCCATGGCGCTGGGTGCCGCGGGAGTTCAGGTCGGCACCGCGTTCCTGTTGTGCCCCGAGGCCACGACGACGAGCCTGCATCGCGCGGCATTGCAAAGCGAGGCCGCGCGACACACGGCGTTGATCAACGTCTTCACTGGGCGACCGGCACGCGGCATCGTGAACCGCGTGATGCGCGAGCTCGGGCCGATCGGCACCGCGCCGCCGGAGTTTCCGCTGGCGACCGCCGGTATCGCGCCGTTGCGTGCCAAGGCCGAAGCGCAGGGCAGTGGCGACTTTTCCCCGCTATGGTCGGGACAGAACGCGACGGGCTGCAAGCCGCTGCCTGCGCACGACATCGTGCAAAGCCTTGCCAAAGGCTTTGCGCAATCACTCCTTTCCCATTCTTTCGACCCGACGCCTCCATGACCGAATCCTCCTCGACATCATCTCGCCTGCGCCTGCCGCTTTCTTTTCTGGAGCGGCCTGCCGCTGCCGATGTGGCCGAGCCATGGTTGCTGCTGTTGATGCACGGCGTCGGCAGCAACGAGGCCGATCTGTTCGGACTTGCGCCGCATATGCCGCCAGCGTTCCACGTCGTCAGCCTGCGTGCGCCGAACGTGTTGTCACCCGATTCATACGCGTGGTTCTCGTTTCATGTCAGCGCGACCGGCCAGCGCACCATCGACGAAGCGCAGGAGCGCGAGAGCCGTTTCCTGGTCGGCGAGATGCTGGTTTCAGCCGCGCAGCAATTGGGCATTCCGCCGGAGCGCGTCGTCGTCGGCGGCTTCAGCCAGGGCGGCATCATGTCGCTGTCACTGTTGCTCACGCAGCCTGAAAAAGTTCGTGCTGCGATGGTCTGGCACAGCCGTTTGCTGCCGCAGGTCGAAGGGCATGTGGCGCCGCGTGAAGTCTTCGAAGGCAAGGCGTTGTGGGTCAGCCATGGCACCGCGGACAACGTGATTCCGCTGGCTGCTGCAGAGCACATGCGCGCCTTCGTCGGCAACCTGCCGATCGCGTTGTCGGGCGCCGACTATCCGGGCGGGCACGAGATTCGGCCGGCAGAGTTGCAGCAAGCGGTGGCTTGGCTGCAGTCGCTGGTTCGAGCGCCCGGTTGAGACCAGCTCCGTTCAGTCCAGCCCGTCGAAGTCCGCGTCGTCCGGCCCGATGTGCGCGGGCGAGCGCCAGCCGGCATCGCGCATCGACCGCGCCACCTGCTTGTCCACACCCATCAGCACTGCGAAAAGGGCCATGCGCACCGGAATGCCGTTGTCGGTCTGCCGGAAGATCGCCAGCCGCGGGTCGTGATTGAGGTCGATGCTCAAGTCGTTCGCGCCATCTCGCCCGTCGCGCGACAACGGGTGCATGAGGATGGTGTCGGGCTTGCAGACTGCGTCGACGAGTGCTTTGCGCACCTGAAACTCGGGCGTGTAGCCCTCCATCACTTCGCCCTCTGCAAAGCGTTCTTTCTGGACACGCGTCGCGTAGACCACGTCGGCGCCGCGCAGCCCTTGCTCGAGCGACGCGGTCTGCTCGATGACGTGACCGTTCTGTGCGACCAGCTCCACCAGGTAGGCCGGCATCTCCAGCGACGGCGGTGCGATCAGCGTGAACTTGAGGTTGCGATACAGCGACAGCAGCCGGATCAGCGAATGCACCGTGCGGCCGTATTTGAGGTCGCCGACCATCGCGATGTGCGTGCCGTCGACCAGCTTGCCCATGCGCGAGAACTCCCGCTGAATCGTGTAGAGATCGAGTACGGCCTGGCTCGGATGTTCGCCCGGACCATCGCCGGCATTGATGACCGGAATGTTGGTGGCGCGAGCGAACTCCGCCACCGAACCCTGCTCCGGATGTCGGACAACCAGCGCATCGACGTAGCCGCTCATCACGCGGCTGGTGTCGTAGATCGACTCGCCCTTGGCCATTGAAGAGAAGGTAAATCCGGTGGTGTCGCACACCGTGCCGCCAAGCCGGCAAAAGGCCGCGCCGAAGCTCACCCGCGTGCGCGTACTGGCCTCGAAGAACAGGCTGCCGAGGACGGCCCCTTCCAGGATGCGCGTGACCTTCTGCCGGCGCGCGATCGGCTGCATTACATCGGCGACCTGAAACAAATCCTCCAGGCTGCCGCGGTCGAATTGCGCGACCGACAGCAATTGCGGTTTGCCTTCGGCCGCGATGCGTTGCACAAGGGGGCGCTGGTCTGTGCTTGTTGATCCGGCTGCCGCTCCGAGTGCTTCGCGTTGCAGGATTTCCGCCACGAACTTGCCGACCATCTCCGGCATGGCGCGCGACTCGCTCGACTCTGACGGCAGCAGCCAGGTGTCGAGGGCGCGGCGGCGCACGCCAAGACGCTCGGAGAATGCGTCGCGCGTGAGGTTGAGGCGGCGCATTGCGTCGCGGAGGAGATCTTGTTGCTGGCTCATAGGCGAAATATACGCTATGAGCAACGCTGATGCGCGCAAAAACGACGCAATGCGTATATCAACAGCGGGGCGAAATGTTCGCGCGACTGACCTGCGAACGGATGCCCTTTGCTACATCTCGTCGATCTGCGTACTCCGCACTTCACCCTGCGCTGCCAGCGAGTACCGATCGCGTGTCTTCACGTAGAAACTCGCGCCGAAGCGGCCCACCGGAAAGTAGTGCTGCAGCCGCACGCGCCAGGTTTCGGTGTCGATGAGTTCGTCGCGCGCATGCATCCAACGCACTTGGCCGATAAAGATCTGACGGCTTTCGGTTTCGAGCGTTTCCCACAGCGTGCACTCGAAAGCGACCGGCGCTTCGGCGATGCGTGGCGGCTTGACGTAGCTGCTCGGCAATGCAGTGAAGCCGACCACGTCGAGCTCGCTCACATGCGGCGGATGGCGCTCGCCGCAGCGGTGCATCTGTTCGGCAGTGTCTTCGTCTGCCAGGTGCACCACGAACTCGCGCTCGCGCACGATGTTGGCGGCCGTGTCCTTGAGCGCCCCGTCCTGCAGTCGATTGACGCTGATCATCACGATCGGTGGCTCTTCGCCCATCATGTTGAACATGCTGAAGGGGGCCGCGTTGACCACGCCATCGGCGCCGAGCGTGGTCACCAGCGCGATCGGCCGCGGCACGATCAGGCTCGCCATGAGCTTGTAGCGTTGGTGTTCGGTGAGCTTGGAGAAGTCGATGTCCATCCGGAGTCCCTGGTGTTCACATGAGGTTACGGGCCGTCATGCGGGCGGGTTTGTAATAGGGCGCATGCCAGAACGCGACCCATCAGAATATTCCAA
>JANXTS010000017.1 GCA_025352265.1 Variovorax sp.
TGTAGGCGTTCGACCGGCTCGCGCCAGTTCGATGATCTGCTGGCAAAACTATGCCGGGTATGGCGCTTTGGATTTGAGCATCGTGGACTCCTTCTTCCGTCAGCATCGGGTGTCCGCGAAAACGGGTCAACTCCAACTCCAGTTCGATACCTGAGCGAGGTCGCGTCAGGAGGACAAGAGACGGCGCGGCTTGCTGCCCGCTCCGCCCAGCAACACGAGGACGAACGTTTCAAAGGGGTACGCGCTGCCCATTTTGCAAAGCCAGATCGAACTCGCTAGCCGAATCGATGGTGCGCCAGGGCAGCGACCGCTCTACGCTGCTTACCGGCAAGACCCTCGGCGCTCGGCAGCACCCGGAATCGACCCATCAGCGACATTCGAGTTTTCGGAATCGAAGGCGGAAAGCGGCCGTTTAGGAAATACAACCGACCGACAGCTGCATTCCAGACATTTCGGCGTTCACACGGAGCAACAGCAGTGCGTCTCAGATGCTTCTGCTCCCCGTAGCCCCTTTCCACTTAGTCAGGCAAGGGAATCCCGCGACTGCGCGCGCCCGGTCCGTGCGGAGCGGGACCAGCTGTCTTGGTCAGCGTCAATGCCTGCGCAGGATTCTGACATTCGGGCTCAAGCCACAGCGCTTCGGGGCGTCATCGTTTTGGCTAGGAAGTCAATGAGCGCCCTGACCTTCGGTGACGGATGGCGGGAAGAGGGCCAGAAAATGCGGAAGGTGGTTTGGCGGAGTTCTGTGAACGCAGACAGCACGACCTCGAGCCTTCCCGCATCCAGTGCATCGCGCACTGAAAACGCGGGCAGACAGGCAATCCCCAGCCCGTTCTCGGCAAAACATAGCCGTCCCTCCATGTTGTTGGAGACCATCGACACCGGCAGAGGGGCTTCCTCTTCGTCTCCGCTCCAGGCCAGCGGCCAGCGCTCGAGCTTGCCGGTGCTGTTGAAACAGTGATGCAGGCAGCTGTGCCCAGCGAGATCAGCTGGCCGTTCGGGCCTGCCCCTCAGGGACAGATAGGCCGGCGAAGCCACAAGCAGCAGAGGCCAGCTTCCGAGCGTGCGAGCACTCAGCGCGGAACTGTCGGGCTCGCCGGTCCGGAGCACCGCGTCGAACCCCTCTTCGACAATATTGACCATGCGGTCGCTGAGATCGAGATGCAGGTCGATGTCGGGATGCGTCCGCATGAACTCTGCGAGCAACGGCAAGAAGAGCATGCCAACCATCGGCAGGCTCACCTTCAGACGGCCACGCGGCGTTCCGGAGGCCCGAGACAGCTCGTGTTCAGCGCCCTGGACTTCATCCAGCACGCGCCTGCAGCGAGCGAGGAACATTCCGCCCTCGGCGGTCAGCGTGACGCTACGCGTGCTCCGGTGCAAGAGACGCACCTTCAGGCGCTCTTCGAGGCGGGCCATCCGCTTGGCGATAGCCGAAGCCGAGACACCGGAGAGCCGTGCCGTTTCTGCAAAGCTGCGTGAATCCGCGACCTGCACGAACACGGCGAAATCGTCCAGGCTGTCAAGTAGTAGGGGCTTCATTAAAGACATTCAAGTCATGAAAGATGGGAACTGTATCTACCTTTTTCCGGAGTGAAGTCTTGCCTATTGTTAAAGCCTTCTCCTTTCGAAAGGCAACATGATGCAGCCCGCGTTCCACAGCTCCCCGAAGACGACGGCCAACCGGTTTCCTTGGTTCGGCCTGCTCGCGCTGGCAGCGGCCGGCTTCGTCGCGATCCTGAGCGAGGCGTTGCCGGCGGGTTTGCTCCCGGCCATCGCCACGAACCTGGGCGTTTCCGTCGGCGCCGCCGGGCAGTTGGTGACGCTGTACGCCCTGGGCTCGGTGCTCGCCGTCATTCCCTTGGTCAAGGCGACCCAGGCTCGGCGTCGGCGGCCACTGTTGCTGATGGCCATCGGTGGCTTCTGCGCGGTCAACGTAGTGACTGCGCTGTCGACGTCCTTCGCGTTGACGCTCGTCGCGCGGTTCGGCGCAGGCGTGTTCTCGGGCCTTTTATGGGCACTTCTGGCCGGGCATGCCAGCCGGATGGTGGCGCCGGCGTTGCAGGGACGAGCCCTCGCGGTCGCCATGGTGGGAACGCCCTTGGCCTTGTCAATCGGCATCCCGGCAGGAACCCTGCTGGGCGGGCTGGTCGGATGGCGCTGGTCCTTCGGCGTGATGTCGTTGCTGGCGGCGGCCCTGTGGGCCTGGGTGCGGCTGGGTGTGCCGGACTTTCCGGGCAAAGCGGGCGGCGCCACACAGGGGGTGGCGCAGGTTCTTCGACTGCCGGGACTGCGCCCGGTACTGGCGTTGACCGTGCTGTACGTGCTCGCGCACAACATGCTCTACACCTACATCGCACCTTGGCTGGCCTATCTGCAATCGGGGGTGCGAGTCGACGTGACGCTGCTCGTGTTCGGCCTGGCAGCGCTGGGCGGCATCTGGCTCACCGGGATGCTGGTCGACCGGTGGTTGACGCTTCTCATCCGCATGAGCATCGTCGTGTTCGGCGCTGCGGCCCTCGTGGCCGGTCTGCTGGGGCACTCGGCTGCCGTCCTGTTGGTATGCGTCGCGTTCTGGGGCTTGGCCTTCGGTGGGACGGCGACGCTGTTCCAGACCGCCTCGGCGCGAGCCGCCGGCGAAGCGCCGGATCTGGCGCAGTCCATGCTGGTCACCGTCTGGAACGCGGGCATGGCGGGCGGCGGCCTTCTCGGCGCTGCGCTCCTGTCCTCGTATGGAGCCGCGGCGCTGCCCTGGACTGTGCTCGCCCTGCTGGCGGCAGCCAGCCTGTCGGCGGCCCACGCAACCTGGGACGCGGTACTCCCATCAACAACCAATCACTCCAATCTCGACAAAAGGACAATCCAATGAACATCGAACTGAACGGCAAACTCGCGATCGTTAGCGGATCCACCGCCGGCATCGGCCTCGCCATCGCTCGCGGGCTCGCCGCTGCCGGTGCACGCGTCGTCGTCACCGGCCGCACGGAGGCGCGCGTCCAGCGCGCTATCGAAGACATTCGCGGCACGGTGCCCAGAGCAGAACTCGACGGCGTCGCCGCGGACCTCTCTACCGCAGCGGGCGCTGCGACGCTCGCCGAACGCGTGACGCACGCCGATATCCTGGTCAACAACCTCGGCACCGCCGGTGCTGCGAAGACTTTCGGCGAACTCACCGACGACGACTGGTTGAACCTCTTCAACTTTAACGTCATGAGCGGCGTGCGCCTGACGCGCCGATACCTTCAGAGCATGGTGGATCGGGGCTGGGGCCGCGTGGTCTTCATCAGCAGCGAATCCGGTCTGCACATCCCGAAGGACATGATCGAATACGCGATGACGAAGACGGCACAGCTCGCGATCTCGCGAGGCGTGGCCGAAACCGTCGCCGGTACCGGGGTGACGGTCAATTCTGTTCTGCCGGGGCCCACCAGCTCGGAGATTTTCGCGAACTGGCTCGAGCCGGTGGCGCGCGAGCAGGGCAAGACGCTGGAGCAGGTGCAGAAAGACTTCGTCGACACCAAGCGTCCGAGCTCGCTGCTCGGCCGCTTCGCGACCACCGAAGAGGTGGCGAACATGGTGGTCTACGTCTGCTCGAAGCAGGCCGCGGCGACCACAGGCGCCGCGCTGCGAGTGGATGGTGGCATCGTGCGGTCGATCGGTTGACGACTGCAAACCGTTCGGCCGGCCGCGTTTCGCTGATAGGTTTGGCAGTGCGGCGCAGCCCGACGGCCGACCGTGGTGTAGCACAACCTTTCGTCCACCAAGCCCTTCGGATTTCTGTCGAGCGTTTGCGATGACAACCATCAGGTCGTCCTACGGATGGTCTGCGTAAGTCAGCATTAAGGTCGTGACATTAAATCGATGGTCAGCGATCGATGGAATCTTGAATTGGCGACCACGAACTGCTCGAATCAAGGCGGTATTGATCGATTGATCGGCTCGTTTCTGAATTACGGACAGACTGGTCCCACCGCTGGCATCAATCGATGACGCACCA
>JANXTS010000029.1 GCA_025352265.1 Variovorax sp.
GCAACCGCACGGCGTCGTTGCCGAGCACTGTCAGCGCATGCAACGCCGCCTCGCCGGCTGCGCGGTCGTGCCACACGGCAGACAGCTCGCGCAACGGCTCGAAAAAAGCAGGCGCCAACAGCAAAATGAAGAGCCCCTGCCCCAAACTCAGCGGCACGCCCCACGTGCCGAAGCTCAATGTGCCGAGCAGGTGGAATCCAACATAAGCGGCCACCATCGCGACGCCGAGTGCCGAAAAGAGTTCGAGCACCGCCGACGACAGGAACGCGATACGCAGCACGGCCATCGTGCGCCGGCGCAACGATTGCGCAGCGTCGCCGAGCCGCCCGGCTGTGAGGTCTACAGCGCCCAACGCACGCAGGGTCGCAAGGCCGCGTAGCCGGTCCAGCAAGAAGGCGTTCATGCTGCCCATCTGAACCATCTGCGCCTCGCTGGCGGCGCGGGCGCGCCAACCGACGAGCGCCATGAATACAGGGATCAACGGCGCCGCGACAAGCAACACCAGCGCGGCGACCCACGACAGGCTCGCGACCACCATGAGGATCACCAGCGGAACCAGCATGACGCGCAGCCGTACCGGCTGGTAGCGCACGAGGTAAGGCATGAGCGCTTCGGCCTGCTCGGCGATCACGCTGGCCGCCGCGCCGGACGCCGGCCGATGGCGGTCGAGCGGTGAGCCGCTGGCCAGTGTTGTAGCCGCCTGCGCACGCAGAGTGGACAGATGGGCACGCGCTTTGCCGAAGAGCCTGCGCATGCCCCACGCGTCCAGCAACGCGCGCAGCAGCCCGAGCGCAAAGATGCCGAGCGCCGGCCAAAGCACGGGCGACAGCGACTCGGTCCATGACCCGGCATGTGCTGCGACCGCGAGGCTTGCGACATCGGCAACGCCATGTTGGCCGACCGTTTGCGAAAGCCTTTGAACTGCCCACGCGAGCAAGGCCGCCTGCGGCAACCAGAGCAACGCCCCCACCGCCTGCAACGCACTGCCCGCGCCCGTCGCCGTGAACGACTGCAGCGGTGGCGCCATGGTGGCGGCAGTCGGCGAAGCCGAGGCAGACCTCATCTTCTTCATGTTCCTTTTAATCGCAGCAATTGCTGAACCTTGCACAACATCACCGGCGCTCGTTAACGACGCCAGCCCGTGCCGTGAGGTTGCCCGCTGCACCGGCGAGACGCAACCGTACCTATGAGGCCGAATTGATCTGTATCAAGAAAAGGGTCGAGGTTCGGCGAACGCTGCGCTCGGACACCCATGGTGCCGGCGGCGCGCCAGGGTCAGAGCGAAACGAGGCCGCCGCAGACCAACAGCGCGGCGAACAGCGCAAGCGCGGCGAGCCAGGTCGCGGGGCGTAACTCAATGCGGCGATAAAGGAGCGAGGCTGCCGCGAGTGAGAGTGCGAGAGCTGCGACCATGCCCGCTGCGTCGATCCAAGGCACAGCAGGCGCCCATTGGCCGACCAGCGCGCTGACCAGCAAGATCACCGGGAAGTGGATCAGGAACAGTGAGTACGACATGCGTCCGAGTTGTGCCAGGGGCCGCGCCCAGCCGGGACATGCGCACGACCGCAGCCAATGCAAATGCTGCGCTCCCGCTATCGCCAGCGCCGTCATGAGAGCAATGGCGATGCGGCTGCGCCAGTCGAACGCCAATGCCGATGCACCGAGGAACACCAAGAAGAGCAAGCCGGCGCGCCATGCAGCCGAACTGCCGGGTTTGTCGGCCCGGTCGGCGCAACCGATCCAGAACGTCAGCATTCCCAGTCCATAGGCACCAAAAAAATAAAGCGCCGTCGCGTCGAATTCAGTGTGCCGATTGAAAAAAACGAGGGAGCTTGTGGCGAGGCAAAGCACGACCACTACGGCGATCCAATGGGCACGCAGCGAGCGCGCCACGCCGTCGCTCGTGTCGCCCATATGGATCATGTCCTGCGCATCTCCGATGCCACGACGCCAGTGCTGCTCGACCCATGCCGCGAAGGCAACCACGGCCAGAGAAAGTGCGAACAACTGAAAGTCGATCGCCACGTACCACACACCGGCCGACAAAGCGTCGTAGCCGAGCAGGTCCTGCAACAGCAATCCATGTGCCAGCAGCTGCATCAGGTTAGGTGCACCCGGAACCGCGTCGTCGTGCATGAAGGGCCGTACGACCGCGGCTACGACCACGCTGACGATGAGCGCTGCGAGGTACGGAATGATCAGGCGCAGGTAGCGCCGCGCAATTTGCGCCAGCGGCCTGCCGGCGTTCAAGCGCCCCGCCGGGGCAATGCTGCTGGCCGCCAGAAAACCGGCAATTACCAGAAACACCTGTACCGCAAGCCGCCCATCGGTCGAAAGCCAGTGGATGAGTGCCGGCGCCAACGGGAATGCGACTTCGGGCATCGGGCCGTAGCGCGCCAGATGATGGCCGACGATGACCAGGCACGCCAGTCCCTTGACGATGTCCAGCAGCGGTATGCGCGCCACGCGGTCGTCCACCGTCGACACGTCCACCGGGCCCGGCATGTCAGAGCGACAGGCGGGCCCTTGCCTCGGCATACTCGCGCTTGAGCTTCTCGATGAACATGGCGGCCGTGGCGACTTCAGTCACGGCACCGATGCCCTGCCCCGAGCCCCAGATGTCTTTCCAGGCCTTGGCCTTGCTGCCGTCTCCGGCTGCGAAGTTCATCGTCGTGACATCGCCTTCGGGCAGGTTGGCCGGGTCCATACCGGCAGCCACGATGCTTGGCGCCAGGTAGTTTCCGTGCACCCCGGTGAAAAGGTTCGAGTAGACGATGTCGTCGGAGCTGCAGTCGACGATCGCTTGCTTGTATTCGTCGCTGGCGCGGGCTTCTTCGGTCGCGATGAAGGCGGTGCCGATGTAGGCGAAGTCCGCGCCCATGGCCTGCGCCGCGAGCACCGCGCCGCCGGTGGCAATAGAACCCGAAAGCGCGATCGGGCCATCAAACCATTGGCGTATTTCCTGGATGAGCGCGAACGGGCTCTTCACGCCCGCATGGCCACCGGCGCCCGCCGCCACTGCGATGATGCCGTCGGCACCCTTCTCGATCGCCTTCTTCGCGAACTTGTTGTTGATGATGTCGTGCAACACGACGCCGCCGTAGCTGTGGATGGCCTCATTGACGTCGGTGCGCGCGCCGAGCGAGGTGATGACGATCGGCACCTTGTACTTCACGACCATTTCCATGTCGTGATCGAGCCGGTCGTTGCTCTTGTGGACGATCTGGTTGATGGCGAAAGGCGCGGCTGGCTTGTCCGGGTGAGCCTTGTCGTACGCCGCGAGTTCCTCGGTGATTTCGATCAGCCACTCTTCGAGCTGCGCTGCCGGACGCGCGTTCAGTGCCGGCATCGAACCGACCACGCCCGCCTTGCACTGCGCAATGACGAGCTTCGGGTTGCTGATGATGAAGAGCGGCGAGCCGATGATGGGCAGCGGCAGGTTCGCGAGCACGGGTGGCAGTTTCGACATGTCTGTTGTCTCTTGGAAGTTATTGAAATCAGGGTCGGAAAGTCGGGCTCAGAAGTCGAGAGTCAGAAGGACTCGAGCGCCAGCGCGGTCACGCTGTCGGCACCGTCGACAATGCTGTCGCGCACCGCGGGAACCTTGTTGAGGATGTGCTCGGCATAAAAGCGCGCGGTGGCGATCTTGGCTTTCATGAAAGCCACGTCGGTGCCGGTCTTCATCAGGTCTTCCGCCACGATGAGCGAACGCGCGAGTTGCCAGCCCGCCATGACATTGCCGGCCAACATCAGGTACGGCACGCTGCCGGAGAACACGGCATTGGGCGATGCCTTGGTGTTGCCGGCGACGAAGCCGACGACCTCGACAAAGGCTTCGCGCGCGGCCTTCAGGCGCTTCAGGACGGCAGCCGCATCGGCGCTGTCGCGTTTGGCCAGTTCGGCTTCGGTCTTCTCGATTTGCGCGGCGATCGCCCTGGCTGTCTGTCCGCCGTCGCGCGCCGTCTTGCGTCCGACCAGGTCGTTGGCCTGGATCGCGGTCGTGCCTTCGTAGATCGTCAGGATCTTGGCGTCGCGGTAATACTGCGCGGCACCGGTCTCTTCGATGAAGCCCATGCCGCCGTGCACCTGCACGCCGAGCGAGGTGACTTCAAGGCTCATTTCAGTGCTGTAGCCCTTGATCAGCGGCACCAGGAATTCGTAGAAGGCGGTGTTCTGCTTGCGCGTGTCCGCATCGGGATGGTGATGGGACGCGTCGTAGGCGGCGGCGCCAACGCTCGCCATCGCACGGCATCCCTCGGTGTAGGCACGCATCGTCATCAGCATGCGCTTGACGTCGGGGTGGTGAATGATCGGCGCGCTGGCGTTCATCGAACCATCGACCGGGCGGCTCTGCACCCGGTCTTTGGCATAGGCCACCGCGTGCTGGTACGCACGCTCGGCAATCGCGATGCCCTGCATGCCGACGGCGTAGCGGGCCGAGTTCATCATGATGAACATGTACTCGAGGCCTCGGTTCTCCTGGCCGACGATGTAGCCGACAGCACCGCCGTTGTCGCCGTACTGCAGCACCGCGGTCGGGCTGGCCTTGATGCCCAGCTTGTGTTCGATGCTGACGCAGTGCACGTCGTTGCGCGCGCCGAGCGACCCATCTTTGTTCACCATGAACTTCGGCACGACGAAGAGGCTGATGCCCTTGACGCCTTCTGGTGCGCCGACCACGCGTGCCAGCACGAGGTGAACGATGTTCTCGGCCATGTCGTGCTCGCCGTACGTGATGTAGATCTTGGTGCCGAAGACCTTGTACGTGCCGTCGGGTTGCGGCTCGGCCCGGCTGCGCACCATCGCCAGATCGCTGCCGGCCTGCGGCTCGGTCAGGTTCATGGTGCCGGTCCACTGCCCGCTGATGAGCTTTTCAAGGTAGATCGCATTCAGCTCATCGGAGCCGGCGGTCAGCAGCGCTTCGGTTGCGCCATCGGAGAGCAGCGGACACAGCGCGAAGCTCATATTGGCGGAGTTCAACATTTCGCCGCAGGCTGCGCCGATGGTCTTGGGCAAGCCCTGGCCGCCGAAGGCGAGCGGATGCTGCAAGCCTTGCCAGCCGCCCGCCGCGTACTGCGCAAAGGCTTCCTTGAAGCCCGGTGTGGTCGTGACGACGCCGTCCTTGAACGACGATGGATTGCGGTCACCCGCCACGTTCAGCGGCGCAATGACGTCCTGGTTGAACCGGGCGCACTCCTCGAGCACAGCCTGCGCTGTCTCCAGGCCGGCGTCTTCGAAGCCGGGCATTTTTGCGATTTCTGCGATGTCGGCCAGGTGTTCGATGTTGAACAGCATGTCCTTGATCGGTGCGATGTAGCTCATGTCTTTGTCTCCAGATACAGGAAGGGCATCGCGAACGATGCCCTTGAATCACTCATGCGGTGTTGCGCAAACTCAAAGCGCCTTGACCAATTCAGGCACAGCCACGAACAAGTCCGCCACCAGCCCATAGTCGGCCACCGAGAAGATCGGCGCCTCTTCGTCCTTGTTGATCGCCACGATCACCTTGGAGTCCTTCATGCCGGCCAGATGCTGGATCGCACCCGAGATGCCCGCGGCGATGTACAGCTGCGGCGCCACGATCTTGCCGGTCTGGCCCACCTGCCAGTCGTTCGGCGCGTAGCCTGCATCGACCGCAGCGCGGCTGGCTCCCAAGCCTGCATTCAGCTTGTCCGCCAGCGGTGCCATGACTTCCTGGAACTTCTCGGCACTGCCCAGCGCCCGGCCACCCGAGACGATGATCTTGGCGGCGGTCAGTTCTGGCCGTTCGCTCTTCATCACTTCCCGGCCGACGAAGGCGCTCTTGCCGCTGTCGGCCACGCCTTCAGCGATTTCGATGGTGGCGTTGCCACCGGTCGCGGCAGCCGCATCGAAGCCGGTGGTACGCACCGTGATGACGATGGTCTTGTCGCTGCTTTGCACCGTGGCGATGGCGTTGCCCGCGTAGATCGGCCGCTCGAAGGTGTCCGGCGTATCGACCTTGATGATGTCGCTGATCTGGGCTACGTCCAGCTTGGCGGCGACGCGCGGGGCGACGTTCTTGCCGTTGGCGGTCGAGGGGAACAGGATATGGCTGTAGTTCGATGCGATCGCCAGCACTTGCGCAGCCACGTTCTCTGCCAGGTTCTCAGCCAGCGATGCGCTGTCTGCCGCGATGACCTTGGTCACGCCGACGATTTGCGCGGCGGCCTTGGCGGCTTCGGCAGCATTTGCGCCTGCTACCAGGACATGGACTTCACCGCCGCAGGCGAGTGCTGCGGTCACGGTGTTGAGGGTGGCCGGCTTGATGCTGGCGTGGTCATGTTCGGCAATTACCAGTGCGGTCATGTCAGATCACCTTCGCTTCGTTCTTGAGTTTGTCGACCAGCGCAGCCACGTCGGCCACCTTGATGCCGGCACCGCGCTTGGGCGGCTCGCTGACCTTCAGGGTCTTCAGTCTCGGCGTGACATCGACACCCAGGTCTTCCGGCTTGAAGACATCGAGCGTCTTCTTCTTGGCCTTCATGATGTTGGGCAGCGTCACGTAGCGCGGCTCGTTCAGGCGCAGGTCGGTGGTGATGACGGCCGGCAGCGTGAGCGTCAGGGTTTCCATGCCGCCGTCGATTTCGCGCGAGACGGTGGCCTTGCCGTCAGCCACTTCGACCTTGGAGGCGAAGGTGGCTTGCGGCAAGTCGGCCAAGGCGGCGAGCATCTGGCCGGTCTGGTTGGCGTCGTCGTCGATGGCCTGCTTGCCCAGAATGACGAGTTGCGGTTGTTCTTTGTCGATCAGCGCCTTCAGAAGCTTGGCGACGGCCAGGGGCTGGAGCTCGGCGGTGGTCTCGACCAGGATGGCGCGGTCGGCACCGATGGCCATTGCGGTGCGCAGGGTTTCCTGGCACTTGACATCGCCGCAGGAGACGGCAATAACTTCGGTGACGATGCCTTTTTCCTTGAGGCGGACCGCCTCTTCGACGGCGATTTCGTCGAAGGGGTTCATGCTCATCTTGACGTTGGCGATGTCTACGCCGCTGCCGTCGGATTTGACGCGCACCTTGACGTTGTAGTCGACGACGCGTTTGACGGGTACCAGAACCTTCATTGGTTTGACTCCATTGGATTTACGAAACCGGTGGGCTGCAGAGCAATCGTCATTTTAGGCGGCGACCCCTGCGTGGACTGTTCATCTCGATGACTCGACCCCACTGTCTGGGTGGGCAGGACACAAAAACGAACGATCGTGCTTTTAAGTGATTATAGGCGAGTGTCAAATTGCGGCAAAGCATCAGGCAATGCAGCGGGCGGCAAAGATTCGACACGCACCACGCGCTGCGGCGACGGAATGACGATGCCAGCAGCACGCAGGCCGTCGAGCATCGCGATGTTGATGGCGGAGCGCACGTTGTCCTTGCCCTTCTCCGGATCAGCTACCCAGAAGTTGAGGCTGAACTCGAGCCCGTCGGGCGCGAAGGCCACGAGGTATGCGACAGGCACCGGATCGCTCAAAACCCGCAGCTGCGCCTTGGCAGACCCGCACAGAATGCCCTGCACTTGCGCCACGTCGCTGTTGTAGCCCACCACGATGTTGGTCGTGATGTTGAACTTCATGTCGGAGATCGACAGGTTCTCTACCCGGCTCGTGATGAGTGTTTCGTTCGGCACGATCGATTCACGCCCGTTGGGGGCGCGCACCAGTGTGTAGCGCGTCTTGATGTCGGTGATGCGACCTTCGAACCCGTCGACCTTGACGTTGTCGCCAATGCGGATCGAGCGCTCGAGCAGGATCACGAAGCCGCTCACGTAGTTGGCCGCGAGCTTCTGCAAGCCGAAGCCCAGACCGACACCGACCGCCCCGCCTAGCACCGACAACGCGGTGAGATCGACCCCGACAGCCGAAAGTGCAAACAACAAACCGATCAGCAACAGCGCGGCGCGCACCGCGTTAGACGCCACCTTGCGCATCGACAGGTCCGACACCGCTTCGCTCAGGATGCGTTTCTCGATCGTGGAGGCGATCCACAGCGCGATCACCATCACCACGCCAGCCCAGAAAATCCCTTCGAGAATTGTCCGCACACTGACGTGCGTTTTGCCGAAGTCCAGTGAGATTGCATCGAGCTCGGCCAGCACCGGCGGCAGCAGCCCGACAATCCACAGCACCGCCGCGATCCAGGCGATCCACGAGATCGTGCGTTCGGCCCGCCGCACCAGCGCCGAGGTCGGAAACACAACCCTCAGGACCCGTGCGAAAAGCCGAATGGCAACGAGCGACAAAAACACCGGCACTGCTATGCGCAGCAACACCGCCGGCTCAAAGCTGGCTACGCCACGTCGCGCCAGATCGCAGAAGAGCAGCGCCAGCAGCGGAAACAACAGACCGTCCCAAAGACGTTCACCAAACCAGATCGAATCCTTGCGCTGGTCGCGACCGAACCAGCGGCAGAGGATCCAGGCCAGTGCGATGCAGACGACCAGCACCGCGAGTTCGATCGCGACGCTGCGCGGATCGACCTGCGACAGCCGTTCGGACAACTGGCTGAAATCCATCGAGCCGATCTTCACAAGTCGGCCAACACCCGGACGTGTGCTTCGACGCTGCGCGCCAACGCGTCGAGGCTGTAGCCGCCTTCGAGCATCGAGACGATGCGACCCTTCGAATAGCGCTTGGCGATGTCACGCACCCGACCGGTAATCCAGGCAAAGTCGTTTTCGTTCAGGCCCAGTTGACCGAGATCGTCTTCGCGGTGCGCATCGAAACCGGCACTGATGAAGATCATCTCGGGCTGGAATTCTTCGAGCCGCGGGATCCACATCATCTCGATCAGCTCGCGCACATCCATGCCCTTGGTGTATGCGGGCACCGGCAGGTTGAGCATGTTGCCCGCCGGATGCTCGGCGCCGCTGAACGGGTAGAACGGGTGCTGAAAAATGCCGACCATCAGCACGTGCGGATCGTTCGACAAGATATCTTCCGTGCCGTTGCCGTGGTGCACGTCGAAGTCGACGATGGCGACCCGCTTCAGGCCATGTACCTCGATCGCGTGGCGTGCAGCGATCGCGACGTTGTTCAAAAAGCAGAAACCCATCGCCTTGTCGTGGCAGGCATGGTGACCGGGCGGCCGCACGGCGCAAAAAGCGTTTTCAAGCTCGCCCGACATCACCGCATCGGTGGCGGAGATGACAGCGCCGGCGGCGCGGCGCGCGGCCAGCACGGTGAACTTGTTGAGTGAGGTGTCGGGGTCGATCAGCGCGTGGTCCGGGCCGCCGGCGGGCGCATCGGCTATCAGCCGTTGGCTCAACTCTTCGAGGTGTTCAAGGTGCGCGACGCTGTGCGCTCGGGTGATTTGAGGCAGCGTGGCCAGCGGCACTTCGCAGCGTTCGAGCGCATCGGCAACGCCGGTGGCGAGGAGCCGGTCTTCGATGGCATCGAGCCGCTCGGGGCATTCGGGATGACCCCGGCCCATCTCGTGCTTCCAGAAGTCGCGGTGTATGAAGTAGCCGGTTTTTCCCATGTCTCTGTCGCGCGCCGAAGCCTTGTTCAGCACAGGGCTGTCAGACCTTACGGTATTGTTTGCATATGGATACAAAAATGGACGTCGCTGCGAAGCTAGCCAGTTTGCTTGGTCAGCTTAACACGGTGATTGTGGGCAAAGAGGCCCAGGTCAAGGACTGCGTGGCATGCCTTTTGGCAGGTGGGCACCTGCTGATAGAGGACGTTCCGGGCGTTGGGAAAACCACCCTCGCCCACGCTCTTTCGCACACCTTCGGACTGCATTTTTCGCGCGTGCAGTTCACCGCCGACCTGATGCCCGGCGACCTCTCCGGCGTGGCGATCTACGACCGCACCCAACAGGCTTTCGTGTTCCATCCCGGGCCGATCTTTGCGCAAGTGCTGCTGGCCGACGAAATCAACCGCGCCAGCCCCAAGACGCAGAGCGCGCTCCTTGAAGCGATGGAAGAAAAGCAGGTCACGGTCGAGGGCGAAACGCGGCCGCTGCCGACACCCTTTTTCGTGATCGCCACGCAAAACCCGCACGATCAGCTTGGCACCTTCGCCTTGCCCGAGTCACAGCTCGATCGGTTTCTCATGCGGATCTCGCTCGGCTATCCCGACCGCGCGGCCGAACGCATGTTGCTGGCCGGCTCCGACCGGCGCGAAATGTTGAGCAGCCTGCCGGCCCTGCTCACACCAGGCGAACTCACCGCGCTCCAGCAAAAGGTGCAGCAGGTTCATGCAGCCGAAGCGCTGCTCAACTACGTGCAGGACCTGATCGCCGCAACCCGCAACGGCCGCTGGTTCTTGCAAGGCCTGTCGCCGCGCGCCGGCATCGCCGTGTTGCGCGCGGCCAAGGCACAAGCGTTGCTGGCCAATCGCGATTACGTGGCCCCCGACGATGTGCAGGCGGTGCTGCCGCAGACCATCGCGCATCGGTTGACGCCGGTCGGCGATGCGGGTCGCGGATCGGTCGAACAGGTGCGCGCGATGGTCGCTGCGGTTCCTTTGCCATG
Organism: Variovorax sp.; assembly: GCA_025352265.1. GTDB lineage: Bacteria > Pseudomonadota > Gammaproteobacteria > Burkholderiales > Burkholderiaceae_C > Variovorax. Next base: position 10,486 of record JANXTS010000029.1, read on the forward strand.
AATCCGATCGCGGCGCTGCGGGGCCGCATCGAGGGCTGGTTTCTATCGCGCGTTGCGCCGTCGGACACGCTCGAGCTGACGCAGCGCAACGTCTACATCGTGCCGACGCGCGCCGGCTGGATGCTCGGCGCGACGCTACTGGTGCTGCTGATTGCCTCCATCAATTACCAGCTCAACCTTGGCTACCTGCTGACCTTCTTGCTGGCCGGCAGCGTCGGCGTCGGGATGCATGTTTCCCACGCGACGCTACGCGGCTTGTCGATGCACCTGATCGCACCCGAAGCGCAGTACGCCAAGGCCGCCGCCGTGTTTCGCGTGGTACTGCACAACGCGCGCCGCTCGGTGCGCTACGGCATTGGCATGGCGGTGCGCGGCAGCGGGCAGTGGGCCTGGACCGACGTGCCGGCCGAAAGCAGCGCGACGGTCGAGATCGCCTTTCAGCCAGAACGGCGCGGGCTGCACCCGGTGCCGCCGCTGACTGCAGAGACGCGCTTTCCGCTCGGCACGTTTCGCGTCTGGACGGTCTGGCGTCCGGCCGCACAGATGCTCGTCTACCCGGCGCCCGAACTGCATCCGCCGCCGCTGCCGCCGGGCGAGCCGCTGTCGGGCCAAGCCGCGTCGGCCGCGTTGCTGCGCTCGCAAGGTGCCGGCGAATACGACGGCGTGCGTGCCTACCGGCGTGGCGATCCGCTCAAGCTTGTCGTCTGGAAAAAGGCCGCCAAAGCGCAGGCCGCCGGCTCTGAAGATCTGGTGAGCCGCGACGCCCAACAGGCGCAGCGGGAAGAGTTGTGGCTCGATGTGCAGGCCACAGGGTTGCCCGACCTCGAAGCCCGTCTGTCGCGGCTGTGCGCATGGGTGTCGATGGCCGATCGGCTCGGCGTCGACTACGGCCTGCGCGTCGCCGGTCGCACGCTCAAGCCATCGCAGGGCGAGGCGCACCGGCGCGCTTGCCTCGAGGTGCTTGCGACATGCTAAAGCAACTCGCCGCCCTGCCGCGAGACGCCCGGGACACGCTTTTTTTGCTCGTGGTCATCGGCATCGTGGTGCTGCCGCAAGTCGGCAACCTGCCGTGGTGGTGCACCGGCCTCACCGCCGCCGTGCTGCTCTGGCGCGGCACATTGGCGGTACAGGCGCGGACTCTGCCCGGCCGGTGGTGGCGCACCGCCCTGCTCGCGGTCACGCTGATCGCCACCTTCGCCACGCATCGCACCTTGCTCGGTCGCGATGCCGGCGTCACGCTGGTCATCGTGCTCCTGGCACTCAAGACACTGGAGCTGCGGGCGCGACGCGACGCCTTCGTCATCTTCTTTCTGAGCTTCTTCGCGATGCTCACCAATTTCTTCTATTCGCAGTCGCTGATGACCGCGTTGACGATGCTCGTCGCGCTGCTCGGCCTGCTGACCGCGCTGGTCAATGCGCACATGCCGGTGGGTCGGCCGCCACTCGCCCAGGCCGCGAAAACGGCGGCATGGATGGCGCTGGCCGGTGCACCGATCATGCTGGCGCTGTTCCTGCTGTTTCCGCGACTGGCGCCACTGTGGGGCACGCCCGGCGATGCAATGGCGGGACGCAGCGGCCTGTCCAACACCATGCGCGTCGGCACCATCGCGCAACTGGCGCTCGACGACACCATCGCGGCGCGCATCAAGTTCGACGGCGCCGTGCCCGCCCAGCGCGACATGTACTTTCGGGGACCGGTGCTGGCTCAGTTCGATGGCCGCGAATGGACCGCCCTGCTGCCATGGGCCCGCGGCGCGCTTCAGCCAAACCTGCGCGTGCAGGGCACGCCAGTGCGCTACGAGGTCACGCTCGAAGCAAGCAACCGGCCCTGGCTGCTGACGCTCGACGCGGCGGCGAGCGCGCCGCAAGTGCCGGCCGGCATCGAGGTGACGGGCACGTCCGACCTACAGTGGTTCGCCAACCGCGCGTTGAACGACCTCGTGCGATACCGCGCCGAAAGCTACACGCAATTTTCGAGCGGCCCGGTCCGGCGCAGCGCTTCGTTGCAGGCTTACCAGGCCCTGCCCAGCGGCTCAAACCCACGCACCGTCGCGCTGGCCGCGCAGATGCGCAGCGACCCCGCACTGGCCGGCGCCGACACGCCCGCCTTGGTGCGTGCGGTACTCGAACGACTGCGCACCGGTGGCTACACCTACACGCTCGACCCTGGCATCTTCGGCAACGACACGGCCGACGAGTTCTGGTTCGACCGCAAGGAAGGCTTCTGCGAACACATCGCCTCGTCTTTCGTCATCCTGATGCGGGCGCTCGGTGTTCCGGCGCGCATCGTCACCGGCTACCAGGGCGGGGAGTTCAACGCCGTGGACGACTATTGGGTGCTGCGCAACAGCGACGCCCATGCGTGGGCCGAAGTCTGGCAAGAAGGCAGCGGCTGGCAGCGTGTCGACCCGACCGGTGCGGTAGCGCCGGGCCGTGTCGGGCGGCTGCAGCGGCTGGTGCCCGAGCCCGGTCTGTTTGCAGGTGCGATCAGCGCGATGGCTCCGACCTTCGCGATCGACTTGCGCGCGACGTGGGAGGCCCTCAACAACGGCTGGAACCAGTGGGTGCTCAACTATACGCAGAGCAGGCAGTTGAACCTGCTGAAGAACATAGGCTTCGATGCACCGAGCCTCGAAGACCTGGCGTACGCGCTGCTCTACCTGCTGATCGGGGCCAGCCTCATCGGCGCGGGGTGGACGCTATGGGACCGGCGCAGTCACGATCCCTGGTTGCGATTGCTCCGCCAGGCGCGCAGTCGCCTGCAACGTGCCGGACTGGAGGTTCCGGATGCGGCGCCGCCGCGGCAGATGGCGTTGCAGGCGCGCGTGCGTTTTGGGCCTGCGGGGCAGGCAATGCACGACTGGTTGCTGAAACTGGAAGCGCAACGGTATGCACGGTCATCGCCCGAAGCAGCCACAACGTTACGCGGGCTGCGTGCAGAGTTTCGACGGCTCGCCTGGCCGCGCTGAGGCAGTTGCTTACCGCGGCCGAAATTGGCGTGCGCCACCGGCACAATCAGCCCATGCGCTGTTCTCGCTCGAAGCTCACTTCCCTCATCATCGCCATGCTCGGCGCCTGCATCGTCGCGACGCCGGCGACTGCGCAGAAGGCACCGGCCAAGCGCACGACCGCGACGACGGCTGCCACCGGCCCGGCCTTCGTGCATGGCGGCATCTCCTACGCGAATCGCGAGGACGCCATGCAATTCGCCGATGACGTGGCCTCGCGCCGCAACCTCGATCGCGAATGGGTGCGCGCCACCATCGGCAGCGCGCGCTACCTGTCGAACGTGCCGCGGCTGATGCTGCCTGGTCCGGTCGGCACGCCGAAGAACTGGCGCGTCTACCGCAGCCGATTCATCGACCCGGTACGCATCGCGGCCGGCGTTCGCTTCTGGCGCGCCCACGCCGATGCGTTGGCACGGGCCGAAGCAACCTACGGCGTGCCGCCGGAAATCATCGTCGGCATCATCGGCGTCGAAACCATCTACGGTCGCGACATGGGTCGCTTCCGCGTGATCGATGCGCTGGCCACGCTGTCTTTCGACTTTCCGCAAGCCCATCCTCGCGCGGCTGAGCGCCAGGCCTTTTTCCGCAGCGAACTCGAAAGTTTTCTGAACACCGAAAGCCGCACCGCTGCCGATCCGCTCGCGCCGCTCGGCAGTTACGCCGGCGCCATGGGCATGCCGCAGTTCATGCCCAGCAGCATCGCCAGGTACGCGGTCGATTTCGATGGCGATGGCCGCATCGACCTGGTCAACAGCCCCGACGATGTGATCGGCTCCGTCGCCAACTACTTCAAGGCATTCCACTGGTTGCCGGGGCGGCCCGCCACGTTTCCGGTCGGATTCGACGAAGCACGACTGAAGAAGTCGATCTTGCTCGCGCCCGACATCCTGCCGACCTTCAGTGCCGACAGTTTCAGCGCGGCCGGTGGTGTGCTCCAGGGTGAAGCGACACGGTACACAGGACTGCTCGCACTGATCGAGTTGCAGAACGGTGGAGATGTGCCAACGTACGTCGCCGGCACCGAAAATTTCTACGCCATCACGCGCTACAACTGGTCGAGTTACTACGCGATGTCGGTGCTCGAACTGGGCGATGAAATCAAGGCGGCGATGCGCTGATGACATCTGCTGAAGCCACGGTCGACATCTATCGAGAGCGGCTGCTCAAGAATTGGCAAGCCATCTGGCCGACGCTCGGGTTGACACCACCGGTCAACCTCTTGGAGAGCCTGTTCACCGCATGGGCCGAGCCGCAGCGTCACTACCACTCGTTGCAGCATCTGGCCGAATGCATTGCATGGTTCGAGCGCGAGAAAGACGCCGCAGAACGCCCGGCCGAAATCGCATTGGCCCTGTGGTTCCACGATGCAATCTACGACGTACACGCTCAAGACAACGAAGAGCGCAGCGCCGACTGGGCGCGCGATGCATTGGTCGTCGCGGGTGTGTCGGCCGACGTCACCAGCCGCGTCCACGCACTGATCATGGCAACCCGGCACGACGCCGTTCCGCAAGGTCGGGATGCCGAACTGCTGATCGATATCGACCTGTCGGTGCTCGGCGCGCCGACTGAGCGCTTCGACGAATACGAGCGGCAGATCCGCGCCGAGTACGCGCATGTGCCCCCTGGAATCTTCGAACCACGCCGGCGAAATATCCTCCGGCGCTTTGTCGACCGCGAGCCGCTCTACGCCACGCCCGGCATGCACGCCGCGTGCGAAGCGCAGGCCAAGCACAACCTGCGCAAAGCGATCGACTGAGCGATGGACACGCCACCGGTCCCGGCAGAGAAGTTTCTCGAATTGGCGATCCTCCACGTCAACGCCGGGAAGCCCGACCGCGCACGGGTCATTTGCGAACACGCACTGGCTGCATATCCGTCGCACCCGGCGGTGCTTCAGTTGCTCGCCCAGTTGCAGCTCGACGCAGGCCAACTGGAAGACGCCCACAGGCACATCGCTGCCAGCTTGATGGCGCGCCCAGACCATGCGCCGTCGCTTCTCGTGGCGGGCGGCGTGGCAAGGGCGCAAGGGCGCCTTGCCGACGCAGCGCGCGCGCTGTCGCAGGCCGCTGCGCTGGCACCGGCGAACGACAAGGCCTGGTTCGAACTCGCGCTCGTGCGGCAAGACTTGCGCGACTTCGACGGTGCGGCCGACGCGCTTCGGCAACTGCTGCGCGTGGTGCCGCCCCGGGCGGAAGTGGAGGTCAACCTCGGCATCGTGCTGCAGGAGGCCGGCCGAATGGACGAGGCCATGGAAGCCTATGGCCGCGCGTACCGGCTGCGCGAAGACACCTTCGGGCGCATCGCGCATGCGCTGTCGACGCCCAGTGCCGGCCGTCTCTGGCTGGACCTGGGCGATCTGCACGCTGCCTTGCGTAACGCGTCGGGTTGACTCAGCCCCCGCCGCGTTTGCTGCGATAGCCCTTGCGGTAGACCCCCGGCCCGGCCATGATTTTCGTGGCGACTGCGTCGTAAGCCGTGATGCGTTCGGCAGACATCGCCTCGCACGACAACGTCATCGCCTCTCGCGGTACCGGATAGCACTGGGCGACCGGCGTGCCACGCGGCAACACCCCATCGAAGGCGGGATCGATCCAAACCGCCGGAAAGTTGATGCCGACCTCGTTGAATCGATCGGCCTCGACCAGGCCCGTCACCAACCTGAACGGCAGGTCGTCGCGGTTGATCGGGTGCACCACCATGAGCGACCAGCCGGGCTCGAGCTCGACAGTCCAGAAGCTGTTGAACTTGAGCGCTGATCGCTCACCGTGCGCGAGCGGCGACCCGGCGATCTGTTCGGCCACATGAAAACTCAACGGGGCGCGCGGGTGACCCGGAACTGTCAGCTCGGGTAGCGGCCAGTCCCAGCTGAACTGTCCGGCCTTCACCGTCACGTCGCAGGGCAGCAGAAGCACGAAGCCATGCGTCATTGCGTCGACGAAGGGAGGGCACTGCTTGACGGTGCGGATGCTGCGCTGGTGGACCGTCGACATGGCCCTCGGCGCCATCCGACGCAGCCAGTCGGGCAGCATTACCTTGGCCGGCACGGGCCGCGGCAGCAAATCGATCAAGGCAGGGTCGCAACGAAAAATGATGTTCATGAGGTCGCGATGGAGTATGCCGCGTGCGATCGACAAAACGCCCTGCCGATCGTTGAGATCGACAGGGCGCGGACCCCGCACGAGGCGGGTACGGGGCGAGGTCGGCAAGCCGATGCGGGTTTAGCGCACGCGGCCTTCCTTCCATGCGGTCAACAGCTTTTCGTAAGCGACCGTCTCACCCTTTGGCTTTTCGTTCGCAAGCTTCTTCCACGGGGCATGCTCGCTGCTCAGCCACTTGGACGCATCGCTCTTTGGATTTAGCTTAGGCGCGCAGTTGGCCATACCGGCGCGCTGCAGGCGACCCATCACGTCGTCCATCTCGTTGGCCAGGTTATCCATGGCGGCCTGCGGTGTTTTCTCACCGGTCACGGCCACAGCCACGTTCTTCCACCAGAGCTGCGCGAGCTTCGGATAGTCGGGCACGTTGTTGCCGGTCGGCGTCCACGCCACGCGCGCCGGGCTGCGATAGAACTCGATCAGGCCGCCGTATTTCGCCGCGTTCTGCGTGAAATAGTCGGAGCGTATGTCGCTGTCACGGATGAAGGTGAGACCGACGATCGACTTCTTCAGCGAGGTCGTCTTGGCTGTCACGAACTGCGCGTAGAGCCAGGCCGCCGTGGCGCGGTCAGGGTCGTTGGACTTCAGGAAAGTCCACGAACCCACGTCCTGGTAACCGTTCTGCATGCCGTCTTTCCAGTACGGGCCATGCGGGCCGGGGGCCATGCGCCACTTTGGCGTGCCATCGGCATTCACCACCGGCAAGCCCTGCTTGATCATGTCGGCCGTGAACGCGGTGTACCAGAACACCTGCTGCGCGATCTGTCCCTGAGCAGGCACCGGGCCGGACTCACCGAAGGTCATGCCCATGGCTTCCTTGGGCGCGTACTTCTTCATCCAGTCGATGTACTTGGTCAGCGCATAGACGGCTGCTGGCGAGTTGGTGGCACCGCCGCGCGACACTGCGGCGCCGACTGGCGTGCAGTTGTCGTCAGCGACACGGATGCCCCACTCGTCGATCGGCAAGCCGTTCGGGATGCCCTTGTCAGCGGCGCCGGCCATCGACAACCACGCATCGGTAAAGCGCCAACCCAGCGACGGGTCCTTTTTGCCGTAGTCCATATGACCGTAGATCGGCTTGCCGTCGATGGTCTTCACGTCTTCGCTGAAGAAGGCTGCGATGTCTTCATAGGCTGACCAGTTGATCGGCACGCCGAGGTCGTAGCCGTACTTGGCCTTGAACTTGTCCTGCAGGTCCTTGCGCGCGAACAGGTCGGCGCGGAACCAGTACAGGTTGGCGAACTGTTGGTCCGGCAGTTGGTAAAGCTTCTTGTCGGGTGCCGTTGTGAAGCTGGTGCCGATGAAGTCCTTCAAGTCAAGACCAGGATTGGTGTAATCCTTCCAGGCACCGGTCATCTGGTCGCTCAGCGCCAGTGCGGTACCGTAGCGGTAGTGAGTACCGATGTGGTCGGAGTCGTTGATCCATCCGTCATAGATCGACTTGCCCGACTGCATCGAAGTCTGCAACTTCTCCACCACGTCACCCTCCTGGATGATGTCGTGCTTGACTTTGATTCCGGTGATTTCCTCGAAGGCCTTGGCCAGCGTCTTCGATTCATATTCGTGGACCGTCAGCGTCTCGGACACGACCGAAATTTCCTTCACGCCCTTAGCTTGAAGTTTCTTGGCCGCTTCGATGAACCACTTCATCTCTTCCATCTGCTTGTCTTTCGACAAGGTCGACGGTTGAAACTCGGTGTCTATCCACTTCTTGGCTTCCGCCTCGCCAGCCCATGCGCCGTGCGTGGCGAACATCGCCGCCGCGAGAGCCAGGGCGTTGTAACGCATCTTCATTTGAATGTCTCCTCGGTTTGCGCTTCCCCTCCTGTTTGGAATCCTCGGCGGCTCTGGGGAAGCAACGAGCCGGATTCATCTGCAGAAAGTGTCTTCAGCCCTTTCGCATCACCAATGCGAGCACCAGCATCGACAGCACGAAGCTGATCCAGATCGATGGCTCGGCTTCCAGGCTCATCCATTCCTGGAACTTGCCCGCAAGGCCGATGAAAATGAGGTTGAGAAAGGCTGCTGTGAGCAGGCCTATGAACAGGCGATCGCCGCGGGTGGTTTCGATAGGCAGCCAGCCGCGCCGCAACGTTGTGGGCGACTTGAATTCCCATACCGTCATACCGACCAGCATCAGGCCGATACAGGAGAAGAAAATGGCCACCGGAGTGGTCCAGACCATCCATTGAAACATCAGACTCTCCCCATCGCGAAGCCCTTGGCAATGTAGTGACGCACGAACCAGATCACGATCGCTCCCGGCACGATAGTGAGCACACCGGCGGCCGCCAGCGTGGCCCAGTCCATGCCCGAGGCACTCACGGTGCGCGTCATGGTGGCAACGATGGGTTTGGCATTCACGCTGGTCAGCGTGCGTGCCAGCAGCAGTTCGACCCAGCTGAACATGAAGCAGAAGAACGCCGCCACACCCACGCCAGCCTTGATCAGTGGCAAAAAGATGCGAATGAAAAAGCGAGGGAACGAGTAGCCATCGATATAGGCCGTTTCGTCGATCTCGCGCGGGATACCGCTCATGAAGCCTTCGAGAATCCAGACCGCCAGCGGCACGTTGAACAGCAGATGGGCCAGCGCCACACCCAGGTGCGTGTCCATCAGGCCGACGGTCGAATAGAGCTGGAAGAACGGCAGCAGGAACACCGCGGGCGGCGTCATGCGGTTGGTCAGCAACCAGAAGAAAACGTGCTTGTCACCCAGGAACGAATATCGCGAAAAAGCATATGCAGCAGGCAGGGCCACGGTGAGTGAGATCACCGTGTTGATGCCAACATAGATCAGGCTGTTGATGTAGCCGGAGTACCACGACTCGTCAGTGAAGATCCGTACATAGTTAGCCCAGGTGAAGGCATGCGGCACAAACGAGAAGCTCGACAGAATCTCCTCGTTCGTCTTAAAGCTCATGTTGACCATCCAGTAGATGGGCAACAGCGCGAACACGATATAGAGCACCAGAAAAATGCTGCGTTTCTGAAACCGGTTTTCGTTCATTGCTCCACCTCCACCTGCTGCGTGCCGACCCGCTGCATCCAGTTGTACAGGATGAAGCACAGCAGCAGGATGATCAAAAAGTAGATGAGCGAAAAGGCTGCTGCTGGACCCAGGTCAAACTGGCCCACCGCTTTCTGCGTCAGGTATTGGCTCAAGAAGGTCGTCGCATTGCCGGGGCCACCGCCGGTCAGTACGAAAGGCTCGGTGTAGATCATGAAGCTGTCCATGAAACGAAGCAGTACCGCAATCATCAGCACGCCGCGCATTTTGGGTAGCTGGATGAAGCGGAACACCGCGAACTTGCTGGCGCCATCGATACGGGCCGCCTGGTAGTAGGCGTCGGGGATGGACCGCAGGCCGGCATAGCCGAGCAGTGCCACCAGTGGCGTCCAGTGCCAGACGTCCATCACCAGCACGGTGAGCCATGCGTCGAGCGAGTTGCCGGTGTAGTTGAAGCTGATGCCCAGCCACTGCAACGTCGCACCGAGCAAGCCGATGTCGGTCCGGGCATAGATCTGCCAGATGGTGCCGACCACGTTCCATGGAATCAACAGCGACAGTGCGACCAGCACCAGCACTGCCGACGACTTCCAACCCTTGGCCGGCATTGACAATGCCAGCATGATGCCCAGCGGCAATTCCACCAGCAAAACAGCGAAGGAGAAAGTCAGCTGCCGCAACAGCGCTTCGTGCAGCTCGCTGTCGCGCATCACGGATGCGAACCACTCGGTGCCGACAAACACGCGCCGCTCGGGCGAGATGATGTCCTGTACCGAGTAGTTGACCACCGTCATCAGCGGAATGATGGCGGAGAACGCGACGCAGATGAGCACCGGCAGCACGAGCCACCAAGCCTTTTGATTGACAGGTTTCGTCGTGGTGCTCATGGCGTGACCCCCGTGTCGTGCACTTTGGTGCTATTCGTCTTGGGAGCGGCCCAGCGTCTCATACCAACTCCTCGTCGCGGTAGTAGCAGGTGTGGGCGTCCAGCACTTTGAGCCAGACGGTGTCGCCGACATTCGGCGGCAGCGTTTCGGAGCTGAGGCGTGCCTTGAGCCTCGTGCCCCCGGCTTCCGCGCTGAGCATCGTGTGGGTGCCCACGTCCTGCACCTGGGAGACGGTCGCGGGTACGGCACCGGGCGCTTGCGCAGCGGCTATGCGCAGGTACTCGGGCCGAATGCCGAGCTTGAGCGCCCCTTCGGGCAGTTCGCGCATCGCTGCGAGTCGCGTGCCTGCGACCTCGATACCACCACCGATGCTCTGCGCGGGAAGAAAATTCATACCGGGTGATCCGATGAAATGACCGACGAAGGTATGTGCGGGCCGCTCGAACAGCGCCTCCGCGCTTCCCACCTGCACTGCCTTGCCGCGTGTCATCACCACGACCTCTTCGGCGAAGGTCAGCGCCTCGACCTGATCGTGCGTCACGTAGATCAGCGTCAGCTTGAGCTCGCGATGGATCTGCTTGAGCTTGCGCCGCAATTGCCACTTGAGGTGCGGATCGATCACCGTCAGCGGCTCGTCGAACAGCACGGCCGACACGTCGCTGCGCACCAGGCCGCGACCGAGCGATATCTTCTGCTTGGCATCTGCTGCCAAGCCGGCCGCACGCTGATTTAGCTGGCCGCTCATGTCGAGCATTTCAGCAATCTCGCCGACCCGCTTCTTGATCTGCTCGGCCGGCACCTTGCGGTTGCGCAGCGGAAACGCCAGGTTCTCTGCCACCGTCATGGTGTCGTAGATCACCGGAAACTGGAACACCTGCGCGATGTTGCGTTCCTGCGGGCTGGCGTGCGTCATATCGCGGCCGTCGAAAGCAACGGTACCTTGCGACGGAACCAGCAGCCCGGAGATGACGTTCAGCATGGTCGTCTTGCCGCAGCCCGAGGGGCCGAGCAAGGCGTAGGCTCCACCGTCGCGAAAACTCATCTTGAGCGGAAGCAGCGCGTAGTCACTGTCTTGCATCGGGTTGGCACGGTAGGCGTGCGCTAGGTCAAGGTCGATGCGGGCCATGTCAGCCTCCTTTACGCCAAACGGGCGCAACCGCGAGCTGCCCTGCGGCGTCGAACACGTAGGCGCGCGCGGCATTGAAATACAACGTGATGGAAACGCCCAACTCGAAGCGATGGACACCAGTCAGTTGCGCTACCAATTCGCCGACTGCGGTTTCGACGTGGACAAACGTGTCCGAGCCGGAAATCTCCGCCAGCTCGACCTTGCCGGGCAAGGCGATGTCGCCTGCACCGGCATCGACGTTGAGGGCGCTCGAGCGCAGTCCGACCGTAACCGGACCGCCGATATTCGCCGGCAGCGCCATCCGCAACAACGGACCGCTCGTCAGCTGCACGCTTCCCTCGGCGGCGGTGCCGGCCAGCAGGTTCATCGGTGGATCGCTGAAGGCGCGCGCCACACGCAGCGATTGCGGCGCGTGAAACACCTCGGCAGTGGGGCCGTACTGCAGCAGCTCGCCAGCATCCATCACCGCCGTGTAGCCGCCCAGTAGCAACGCCTCGCCGGGCTCGGTCGTGGCGTAGATCACGGTCGAGTCACCGCTGGCGAATAGCTGCGTGAGTTCTTCGCGCAGACCTTCGCGCAGCTTGTAGTCGAGGTTGACCAGCGGTTCGTCGAGCAGCATCAGCGGCGCGTTCTTGGCCAGTGCACGCGCCAGTGCCACGCGTTGCTGCTGCCCGCCCGAAAGCTCGGCCGGCAGCCGCTCGAGGAACATGCCGATGTGCAGTTTGTCGGCCAACGCCCGCACCTTGGCGTCTATGTCCTTCTCGCCGCGCAGCTTGAGCGGCGAGGCGATGTTCGCGGCCACCGTGAGCGACGGGTAGTTGATGAACTGCTGATAGACCATCGCGACATTGCGCTCGCGCACCGCCATCCCGGTGACATCTTTCCCATCCACCAGTACCCGGCCTTCACTCGGCGTGTCCAGGCCAGCCATCAGACGCATCAAGCTGGTCTTTCCGGCCTGCGTGGCACCAAGCAGCACCGTTACCGCCCCGCTGCGCGGGGCTATGCTTTGTTGGTAGAGCCATGTCTGGGCGCCCACCTTTTTGGTGACTCGCTCAAGTGTCAATTGCATTCAGTGCCTTCCTGCGTCAGTTATTTTTCGCGTTGGCCTGCAGCCAGGCGGCGACTTGTTCTTGTTGCACCGAGGTGTAGTGCAGACCGAGCTTGGAGCGCCGCCACAAGACGTCGTCTGCGTTCACTGCCCACTCGTGGTCTTGGAGGAAGCGCAGCTCGCGCTCGTGTAGGCCGGGCGAGACCGCGGCGCCCATGTCCAGCATCGACACGGCTGGCCCGATGAGTTCCGTCACGCGTGCGCCGTAAGCGCGTGCCAGCCGGCGAGCAAGCGGCACCTCCAGCCAGGGATAGCGGGCCTGCACAGCGATGACGAAGCGCTCGAAGTCGTCGTCGGGTCTTGTGGCCGCGCCGATAAAGCCGGAAAGGTCGCCACCCGCCATGAAAGCGCCATCGGTCCACGCTGGCCGTTTGATGCCGTCTTCGCCCAACATCTTGCCGACCTCGTCGGCAGCGTCTTCCGCCAGCTTGCGAAACGTCGTGATCTTCCCGCCCCACACCGACAGCAATGGCGCGGCTGTCGTGCTGGACTCCAGCATGTAGTCACGTGTGACGGCCGAAGGATCGCCCGATTCGTCATCGAGCAAAGGCCGCACGCCCGAATAGGTCCACACGACATCGGCGCTGACGATGGGCTTCTCGAAGTAGCGGCTGGCCTGATCGCAAAGATAGGAAATCTCGTCGTCGCCAATCTTCGCGGTACCCGGATCGTTCCCGGTCAGCTCGATGTCGGTCGTGCCGATAAGAGTGAAATCCTGCTCGTACGGAATCGCAAAGATGATGCGCTTGTCGGGATTCTGAAAGATGTAGGCGTGGTCGTGTTCGAAGAGCCGCTTGACCACGATATGGCTGCCCTTGACCAGGCGCAGGCTTTTGGTGGCGAGTGACTCCCCCCTGGCCGAATGCGCCACACCGCGCAAGAACGCTTCGGCCCACGGGCCAGCGGCATTGACCACCGCGCGGGCCCGTATGGACCGTTGACCTGCAGGGCCCTCGAGCGTCGCGACCCAGTGGTCGGCATTGCGCTGCGCGCTGATGCATCGGGTCCGGGTAAGCACCTCGGCGCCGTTGTTCCGCGCGTCGATCGCGTTGAGAACCACGAGTCGTGCGTCGTCGACCCATCCATCGGAATAAACGAATCCGCGTCGATAGGACTTTTTGAGCGGCACACCCGCCGCATGCTTGCGAAGGTCAATGCTGCGCGAACCGGACAGGACCTCGCGTTTGGCCAAGTGGTCATACATGAACAGGCCGAGTCGGATCATCCAAGCCGGACGCATCGAGGGATCGTGCGGCATCACGAATCGCAGCGGCCACATGATGTGCGGTGCGCTCTTGAGGAGCACCTCGCGCTCCTGCAAGGATTTGCGCACCATCGAAAACTCGTAGTACTCCAGATAGCGCAGACCACCGTGTATCAGCTTGGTCGAAGACGACGAAGTGTGCGCAGCCAGATCGTCTTTTTCGCAGAGCACGACGCGCCAGCCGCGGCCGGCCAAGTCGCGTGCAATGCCGCAGCCGTTGATGCCACCGCCTACGATGAGCACATCGCAGTCAGTCGCGGATTCGGGCAGGGAAGAAGAAATATCACTCACAAGGGTGCGCTGGTTGACTGTGATTTGAAACACAGGAAATGGGTTTTTGTGTGTTCGTTTTTTTTCATTCTGGCTCCTTATTGCGCGTTTTATCTGAGAGTTTTCCCTTGGATGGATTCGTTTCTTTTCGTTCTAAAGTGGCCCGACCCGCGCTTCAACCCCTCCCTCAGTGAACTCCAACCCTCGCCAGATCAACCTGCTCAATACCGTACGCGCCCGCGGCACCGTGACGGTCGACCAGCTCGCCGAGATGCTTGGCGTGACCCTGCAGACGGTGCGCCGCGACGTCCAGAGGCTGGCCGACGAAGGTCTGCTGACGCGCTTCCACGGCGGCGTTCGCGTTCCGAGTTCGACTACCGAAAACATTGGATATCCGCAGCGCGCATCGCTCAACGCCGAGGGCAAGGAGCGAATTGCACGCGCCGTGGCCGAGCAGGTCCCAAACGACTGTTCGCTGATCCTCAATATCGGCACCACAACCGAGGCCATCGCCCAACAGCTCCTGCGTCATACCGGGCTGCGCGTGATCACCAACAACCTCAACGTCGCGACGATCCTGAGCGGCAATCCGGCTTGCGAAGTCATCGTTGCAGGCGGTTCAGTCAGGCCCCGAGACCGCGCCATCGTGGGTGAAGCAACCATCGATTTCATCCGGCAGTTCAAGGTCGACATCGCGTTGATCGGGGTGTCGAGCATCGAATCCGACGGTTCGCTGCGCGACTTCGACCTGCGCGAAGTGAAGGTCGCGCAGACCATCATCGCGCAGGCGCGCGAGGTCTGGCTCGCGGCCGATGCCAGCAAGTTCAACCGGCCCGCGATGATCGAATTGGGCACGCTTTCGCAGATCGATTGCCTTTTCACCGACGCCGATCCGCCCTCGCCCTTTCCCGCATTGCTCGAGCGCGCACAGGTGCGTTGCAACATCGCTCGCGCCAACTGAAGGCCTCCGCCATGACTTTCGCGACGACCTCCGCCACGCCTTCTGGCGCGCCTTACCTGCTTGCGCTCGACCAAGGCACGTCCAGCTCCCGCAGCATCGTCTTCGACCGCGAGGGGCACATCGTGGCGTTGGCGCAGCAAGAACTGACGCAGATTTATCCGCAGCCCGGCTGGGTAGAGCACGACCCGCGCGAAATCTGGCGCAGCCAGCTAGCCACAGCGCGCGACGTGCTCAAGAAGGCGAAGCTGGACGCAAAAGCCATTCATGCCATCGGCATCACCAACCAGCGTGAGACCACGGTGCTCTGGAACCGCAAAACGGGTGAGCCGGTACACAACGCCATCGTGTGGCAAGACCGACGCGCCGAACCGATGTGCGCGCAACTGCGCGCGGAGGGCATGACCGACACGATTCGCGACAAGACCGGCTTGGTAATCGATGCGTATTTCTCGGGCACCAAGCTGCGCTGGCTGCTCGACAACGTACCCGGTGCACGTTCTGCAGCGGATCGCGGAGAACTTGCCTTTGGCACCGTAGACAGCTGGCTCATGTGGCAGCTCACCGGCGGCAAGGTGCACGTCACCGATGTCAGCAACGCCTCGCGCACGATGCTCTTCAACGTGCATCACAACGCGTGGGATCTCGACCTCCTGCGCGCGCTCGATATTCCCGCGTCGCTTATGCCTGCCGTGCAGCCATCGAGCTCGCATTTCGCCGACATCGACGCTGGGCTGCTCGGCAAATCGTTGCCGATAGGCGGCGTTGCAGGTGACCAGCAGAGCGCCCTTTTCGGTCAGGCGTGCTTCGACGCGGGAATGGCAAAGAACACCTACGGCACCGGCTGCTTTTTGCTGATGCACACGGGCGAAGCATTCCGCCCCTCGCAAAATGGACTGCTCGTGACCAGCGCCGCGCAAATAGATGCCACGCCGCGCTACGCGATGGAGGGCAGCGTATTCGTCGGCGGCGCGGTCGTGCAGTGGCTGCGCGACGGACTCAAGGCGATCAAGGGAAGCGCTGAAGTCCAGTCTCTCGCCGAGAGCGTGCCCGACGCCGGGGGCGTGATGATGGTGCCGGCCTTTACCGGACTCGGCGCGCCCTACTGGAATGCCGACGCTCGCGGCACGATCACCGGCCTCACGCGCGGCACGACGGTCGCGCACATCGCACGTGCGGCGCTCGAAAGCATTGCCTACCAAAGCGCCGCGTTGCTGCAGGCGATGAGCCGCGATGCGGTTGCTGCGGGAGGTCGACCGGTGGCGGAATTGCGCGTCGATGGCGGCGCGTCGGTCAACGATTTGCTGATGCAGTTCCAGGCCGACCTGCTCGGTATTCCAGTCGTGCGGCCCGAGGTGACCGAGACGACTGCGCTTGGCGCGGCGTACCTGGCAGGCCTGTCGACCGGCGTCTACAGCGACGTGGCACAGCTAACAAAACTCTGGAAGGTCGAGCGTCGCTTCTTGCCGACGATGGAACGTCCGCAGGCCGAAGAAGCGATGGGAAGATGGGCCCACGCAGTCCGCCGCGCGACGCTCGCCTGATCGACGTCAGGCAGCGCAGAACGCGTAGAACGCCGCCAGTTCTTCGGACTTGTCGAACACGGCGTCGGCGCCGAGCTTTTTGCACCACGTGCGCACAGTGGTGTTGGGGGTGTTGGTCAACACGACCACTCGCTGTTGCGGCGTCCGGTCACGGCAGCAACGCAGCACAGCCAGCCCCGAGCCCTCTTGCAAAAACAAATCGGCGATAACGAGGTCCCAAGCCGCCGCATTGTTGTTCAACCATTGACAGGCATCGGGCTCGGATTCGGCCATACCGACCACGCGGCAATCCGGTAGCTCCTGCAGCATCGGGATCAGCTGATCGCGAATGCGCTGGTGGTCTTCGACGAGGTAGATGCGGAGTGTCATGGAACTTTAGAACATCTCTAGTTTAAGAACCGGCAGGACGGTCGCAGCGTCGTCTACCTCACCCTGCGCGGGTAGGCGACGGCCGCGCGACGGTCTCGGCTAATCTCAGTGTGCTGCCGGAACCAGAAAGTCCTGACTGATGCGGCCACCGATTTCGTTTACCCGGTCGAGGAACTGCGTCAGGTAGGCGTGAAGACCCGTTGCCAAAATCTCGTCGACGCGAGCGAACTGCAAATCTGCCAGCAGCTTGCCGGCGCGCCGTTGCGTCTCTGCGCTCTGGTCGTTGGCGACCTTGGCGAGGTTGTAAACAACCTCATGCAGGCACGCGTGCAATGAGCGCGGCATGTCGGGACGCAGCATCAGCAACTCGGCCACGCGCTCGGGTTTGATGACGTCGCGGTAGACCTTGCGATACACCTCGAAGGCCGAGACGCTGCGCAGGATGGCGCTCCAGTGATAAAAATCGTACTCCTGATCTTCCTCCGTCGCGGTGCCGAAGAACTCGCTGTTCAGCGCATGGAACTTGACGTCGACGAGGCGTGCTGTGTTGTCGGCCCGCTCCAGGAACGTGCCGAGGCGCGCAAAGTAAAACGCTTCGTCTTGCAGCATCGTGCCAAGTGTGACGCCGCGCGACAGGTGCGAGCGAAACTTGACCCATTCGAAGAACTGCGCCGGGTCGCGCTCGAAGTCACCCGCACGCAGCATCCGGTTAACTTCGAGCCAGGTGGTGTTCTGTGTTTCCCATGATTCGGTTGTCAAGGCGCCGCGCACCGCCCTCGCGTTTTCGCGCGCGGCACGCAGGCACGACAGGATCGAAGAGGGGTTCCCCTCGTCCTTGACCATGAACTCCATCACCTCGCCCGGTACGATCTGCTCATGCTTCTTGTTGTACGCCGGCAAGAGCTCGCTGATCGACAACAGACCTTGCCAGCCGTACTTGGCCACTTCGGCCGATTGCGGCAGCAGCGACGTCTGGTAGTTGACGTCGAGCATGCGGGCCGTATTCTCGGCCCGCTCGGTGTAGCGCGACATCCAGTAGAGGTGGTCGGCGGTGCGTGACAGCATCGATGTTCTCCGTTGTTCTCTTCAGGTCTCTGCGTGTTCTACACGGCAGCCGACTGGCTTTGGGTCTGCGACTGCGACGGCTTGCGCGGCATGCGCTCGGCTTCGAGAATCCAGGTGTCCTTGGTGCCACCGCCTTGCGACGAATTCACCACGAGCGATCCTTCCTTCAGCGCAACGCGCGTCAGGCCACCGGGGACCATCTGCACTTCCTTGGCGGACAGCACGAACGGCCGCAGGTCGATATGCCGCGGCGCGATGCCGGCATCGACGAAGGTCGGCGATGTCGAAAGGCTCAACGTCGGCTGGGAGATGTACCCGTCGGGCTTGGCGATGACGGCCTTCTTGAATTCTTCGATCTCGGCCTGAGTCGCGGCCGGGCCGATCAACATGCCGTAGCCACCGGCGCCGTGAACCTCCTTCACCACGAGGTCTTTCATGTTGTCCAACGTGTACTGCAACTCGTCCTTATTGCGGCACATGTAGGTCGGCACGTTCTTCAGGATCGGCTTTTCGCCGAGGTAGAACTCGATCATCTTCGGCACGTACGGATAGATCGACTTGTCATCCGCCACGCCGGTGCCGACACCGTTGCAGATCACGACGTTGCCATTTCGATAGGCACGCATCAAGCCGGCGCAACCGAGCGTCGACGTTGGCCGGAACACTTCTGGGTCCAGAAAGTCGTCGTCAACGCGGCGGTAGATGACGTCGACGCGCTTCGGGCCACGAGTGGTGCGCATGTAGACGAAGTCGTCCTTGACGAAGAGGTCTTGCCCTTCGACAAGTTCGATGCCCATCTGCTGCGCCAGGAACGCGTGCTCGAAGTAGGCACTGTTGTACATGCCGGGCGTGAGCACCACGACGGTCGGCTCGGCCGTCGCGGCGGGCGCGCTGGCACGCAGCGTTTCAAGTAGCAGGTCAGGGTAATGGGCGACGGGCGCGACGCGGTTCTGGTTGAAGAGGTCAGGAAATAACCGCATCATCATCTTGCGGTTTTCCAGCATGTAGCTCACGCCGCTCGGCACCCGCAGGTTGTCTTCGAGCACGTAGTATTCACCGTTGCCGTCGGCATCGGGCGCGCGCACGATGTCGATGCCGGAGATGTTCGAGTAGACGTTGTTGGGCAGACTCACGCCCATCATCTCGGGGCGAAACTGCGCGTTGTTCAGGATTTGCTCAGCGGGAATGATGCCGGCCTTGATGATGTCCTGTTCGTGATAGACGTCGTAGAGGAACCGGTTGAGCGCCGTGACGCGCTGCACCAAGCCCTTTTCCATGCTCTCCCATTCGTGGGCCGGGATGATGCGCGGCAGCAGGTCGAACGGAATAAGGCGTTCGGTGCCCGAGCCGTCTTCGTCCTTGGCGCCATACACCGCGAAGGTGATGCCGACGCGCCGGAAGATCATTTCCGCCTCTTCGCGGCGCTGGCGCATGACCTCGCCGGGTTGCCTACCCAGCCATTGGTCGTAGCGCTGGTAGTGGCCGCGGACTGCTGCTCCCGCGTAGGGGAGCTTTTCGTACATCTCATCGAATTTGTGCATGGAACGACCAATCTCCTTCTCATATAGCTTAGCAAGTTCAAGGCCTGAAAGCGCGGTCGCTCGAGCTTTAAGGAACGCGGTGATGCCAGTAGCGACGCCTGATCGTGCGCTCGCATTCCCATGCCTGCGGCAATTCGCTGTGCCAGTGCAGTGCCCCGCAATGCGGCGAGTCGACGACCGCCGCATTGCGCTCGAGATAGCGCAATCGCACTTCCTCCGCGGGATGGCCGAAGCGGTTGCGGTAGCCCGACTGCACGATGGCGAGCGAGGGGTGTACGGCATCGAGCATGACCGCGGTCGATGAGGTCTTGCTGCCATGGTGCGGGACCAGCAGCACGTCGGCGGCGAGACCAGGCTCGCGTCGCACCATCGCAGCCTCCTGATCGCGCTCGATATCTCCAGCGAGGATCACCGTCGCGCGGCCGTTACCAATGCGCAAAACGCAAGACAGCGCGTTCGGCTTTGCCGTTGGCGTGTAGTCGTCTGCCGTCGGATGGAGAATCTCGAAGCGAACACCGTCCCATTCCCAATGCTGACCGGCGACGCAACGTTCGGCGGGTCGCAGCGCTTGCAAACGGTGCGTCGCCTCGATCGAACTCAGCAGTGCCGCTTGCGGCTGCATCGCCAGCACGGCGGGCGCACCACCGGTGTGATCGATGTCGCGATGACTCAAAACGACCTTGTCGAGCCGCTCGTCCATGGCGCGCAGCAGCGGCACCAGAACGAGGTGACCTGCATCGCTTTCCAGGCTGTAGCGTGGCCCGCTGTCGTAGAGCAGGCTGTGTGCGGCCGTGCGAACGAGCACCGCATTGCCCTGTCCGATATCGACCGCAAGCAGTTCGAACTCGCTGCCCGACGGACGTGGTGTTTGCCAGAGCAGCACCGGCAACAACAGCGGCAGGCCCAGAGTGCGCATCGACCACGGCAGGCGCATGGCGACCAACACGCCGCCGGCTACTCCGCAAACCGCCATCCATATCGGCGGCACCGCCATCGACACCGTGGCGAATGGCCACGAGGCCAACCATTGCAAAAGCACCGACAACGCTTGCACCGACCAGGCGGCAACGGTCCACAACGGCGTGACGACCACTCCTCCCATCGCCAGCGGCGTCACGACCAGCGTGACCCACGGAATCGCGATGGCGTTGGCGGCCAGCCCGACCACCGACACCTGCTGAAACAGCAATACGCTCAACGGCGTAAGCGCCAGCGTGACGACCCACTGCTCGCGCAAGGTGCGCGCAAGATGGCCGGCCACGCCACCTCGGGCGACAGTAGCCGTCCCGCCATCGGTCGCGAAAAGCACGCCCACCGCGACGAAGCTCAGCCAGAAGCCGGCCTGCATCAAAGCCCATGGATCGATCGCCACTACCACTGCGCACACCAGCAGCCAGACGTGCGGCCACGGCCAGCGCCGCCCTGTCAGGCGCAGCAGCGCGGTGGTTGCCAGCATCCAGATCGTGCGTTGCGAAGGCACGCCCCAGCCACTGAACAGTGCGTAACCCGCTGCCAGCAACACGCCGCCGACCAGCGCAGCGTGCGGCGCAGGCAACATCAGCATGAGCCGATCGCTGCGGCGCCACAGTGCGCCGACCAGCAGCGCAGCGAGCCAGGCGAACATGGTGATGTGCAGTCCGGAAATGCTCATCAAATGGGCAACGCCGGTGGCGCGAAAGACATCCCAGTCGGCCCGGTCGATCGCGTTCTGATCGCCGGTGACAAGCGCCGCGATGACGCCGGCCAACTTTCTGTCGGGCACGTGCGTGAACACGGCATCGCGCACCAACTCGCGCCCACGCTCGATCGGGTGCTCCCATGTATCGGCAAGACGCACGGGAGTAGCATCGCCCGAGCATGTGCGCACATAGCCGTTGGCCTGCAAGCCCTGCTCCCACATCCATAGCTCGAAATCGTAGCCATGCGGATTCGAGCTGCCATGCGGGGCCTTGAGCCGGACCGTCATGCGCCAGCGTTCGCCTGCGTGCAAGGGGCCGGGTGCGGCACCGGCTTGGACACGCGAGCCATCGTCGGCTGCGTTGCCCCACGCGGAAGTGTTGGCTGCATACCAACCGAGGGCGATGCTCGGCGGCACGACCGGTTCAGCGCGTGCTGCCCGAGTCGACTTGGACAGGCGGTCGTCGTTTGCGGGCGAGGACGTTTGCGTGGCCCATCGCGCAGACGCGACTGCCAGCCGAAAGCGCGTGCCCGTTTCGCTGTGCTGCGGCATCTGCGCCACCACGCCCTCCACCACGACATCACGGCCTTCAAGCGCCGGATCGAGCGCATCGCGCAAATAGCTTGCAGCGCGCCACCCGGCGGACCCACCGCCGGCCAGCATGCCCAGCGCGCACGCCGTGACGAGCATAGTAGCGCGAAGCATGGCGGTGTTCGCCCGAACCTTTGCCAGCGCACATAACCCGACCCCGCCGACAGCCAGCAAAGTTGCATAGACCACGGCATTCCAGAGTTCGCCCTGTTGCAACTGCACGACAGCGCCCGCCACCGAACCAGCCAGTGCGGCAAAGGCGCCGCGGCCGCGCGCCACCGTCGCCGGCTCGACGCCGGACCTCACAAGCACCCACCCGAAGCGCCATAAAAACGACGCACGCGTGCGCCCAGATCCACTCCCTGTGGCATGACTTGACTCACTCCCTGATCGCTCTTGTTGAAGCGCTCTTTGGCGCGTTACTTGCTTTACCTCGGCTAGTATGCGTCTCGAACGAGGCCTTCGCTCAACCGCCTCTCAGCCTGCACTTTTCGACGCTTCCGGCGCCCAAAAAACATGTCCATTCACGCCGCACTCCACCACGTCACGCATTACAAGTACGACCGTCCGGTGCAATTGGGTCCGCAGGTCGTGCGACTTCGCCCGGCACCACATTGCCGCAGCAACATCATTTCGTACTCTCTGCAGGTCGAGCCGGCAGAGCACTTCGTCAACTGGATGCAAGACCCGTTCGCGAACTACCAGGCGCGGCTGGTGTTCCCGGAAAAGACGACCGAGTTCAAGGTGACGGTAGACCTCGTGGTCGAAATGGCGGTCTACAACCCGTTCGACTTTTTCCTCGAGCCGCAGGCCGAAAATTTTCCTTTCAAGTACACCGAGTCACAGGCTGTCGAACTTGCTCCTTACCTGGTCGCTGACCCGGTCACACCGTTGGTCGATGCCTACCTCGAAAAAGTCGATCGCAAAGAGCAGCGCACCATCGACTTTCTGGTCGGCATCAACCAGCAGGTGCAAAAAGACGTCAACTACCTGATTCGCATGGAGCCCGGTGTGCAGACTCCGGAGGAAACGCTCGCCAATGGCAGCGGATCATGCCGCGATTCAGGCTGGCTTCTGGTTCAGTTGCTCCGTCATATCGGACTGGCGGCGCGCTTCGTCTCGGGCTACCTCATACAGCTCACGCCGGACGTGAAAGCACTCGACGGCCCAAGCGGCACCACCGTTGATTTCACCGACCTGCACGCCTGGTGCGAAGTGTTTTTGCCGGGAGCAGGATGGGTTGGCCTCGACGCCACCTCTGGCCTGCTCGCGGGCGAAGGCCACATCCCGCTCGCCTGCACGCCAACGCCTTCCAGCGCCGCGCCGATTGAAGGCGTGGTCGACGATGCTGAGGTCGAGTTCGGCCACGAAATGAAAGTCTCGCGCATCTACGAATCGCCGCGCGTGACCAAGCCCTATTCAGAAGAGCAGTGGGCCGAAGTGCTGGCGTTGGGCGACGCGGTCGACAAACGCCTGCAAGCCGGCGACGTGCGCCTCACAATGGGCGGCGAGCCGACCTATGTAGCGACCAGCGACCGCGACGCCGCGGAATGGAACATCGATGCGCTCGGTCCGACCAAGCGCGGCTACGCCACCGAACTCGTACAGAAGCTGCGTGCCGAATACGGCAAGGGCGGCTTTCTGCATTTCGGCCAGGGCAAGTGGTACCCGGGTGAACAGCTGCCACGGTGGGCACTGTCGATCTTCTGGCGCGGCGACGGCCAAACGCTGTGGCACGACCCAGAACTCTTCGCCGACGAACGCATGCCGACGCAATACACCAGTGAAGATGCACGCCGCTTCACGACCGTACTGGCGCACAAGCTGGGCCTGACCGAGCGCTACATGCAGCCCGGCTACGAAGACGTTTACTACTACCTCTGGCGCGAGCGTCGCCTGCCCGTCAACGTCGACCCATTCGAGTCCAAGCTGGAAGACGAACTCGAGCGCGTGCGCCTGCGCCGCGTGTTCACGCAAAAGCTCGACGCGGTCATCGGGTACATGCTGCCGATAGAGCCGGGCAGCGCCGACAAGGACGCACCGCCGCTCGACGGTCCGGGCTGGAAAACCGGCCCGTGGTTCCTGCGTGACGACCGTCTCTATCTCATCCCCGGTGATTCGCCGATGGGCTATCGCCTGCCGCTCGATTCGCAGCCGTGGGCCAGCAAGGGCGACTACCCGTATTTGATCGAGCGCGATCCGACGGCACCGCGCGCCGCGTTGCCGACGTCGGCCGACTACCGTGCGCGCTACGCGACCGACACCGTCGCCCCGACGGGTGACTTGGGCGCTGTGCCTTATGTCTTCGGCGCGCCGCCGGTCACTGCGCCGGAACTGCGTTTTCAAGGTGCTGGTGGCTATGCGGCTTCTACCACCGCTTCGGCTGGAACCGGCGAAGGCCCGACATCGGAGGTCGACACCGCTTCAGCCAGCGCGGCTGCCGCGCCCGTCGCATCCAGCGCCACGCGGCAACCGCAGCGCGGCGAGTCGGCCCATTGGGTCACGCGCACCGCGCTGTGTGTCGAAGTACGCGACCCGCGCCGCGCCAATGGCCCGGCCGCCGAAAAAGTCGGCACCGCATCGGGCGTGCTCTACGTCTTCATGCCCCCACTGGCGCGCCTTGAGGACTATCTCGATTTGGTGGCAGCCATCGAAGCGACATCGGCCCAGCTCGGCGTGCAGGTCGTCATGGAGGGCTATCCGCCGCCACGCGATCCGCGCCTGAAGATGCTGGCCGTCACGCCCGACCCGGGCGTCATCGAAGTCAATATCCATCCGGCCACCAACTGGAAGGAGTTGGTCGAGCACACCGAATTTCTCTACAACGCCGCTTTCGAGACGCGCCTGTCGGCTGAAAAGTTCATGACCGACGGCCGCCACACCGGCACCGGCGGCGGCAATCACTTCGTGATGGGCGGCGCCACGCCTGCGGACAGTCCGTTCCTGCGCCGGCCCGAGCTGCTCGCGAGCCTGCTGCTCTACTGGCACAACCATCCGTCGCTCAGCTACTTGTTCTCGGGCATGTTCATCGGCCCGACGAGCCAGGCACCCCGTGTCGACGAAGCCCGCAACGACCAGGTCTACGAGCTCGAAATCGCGCTGAAAGAGATCGCGCGCAGCCGAGAGATCTACGGCGAGAACATGCCGGCGTGGCTGGTCGACCGTACGCTGCGCAACATCCTGGTGGACGTGTCGGGCAATACGCACCGCAGCGAGTTCTGCATCGACAAGCTCTACTCGCCCGATTCGAGTACCGGCCGCCTCGGCCTACTGGAATTGCGTGCCTTCGAGATGCCACCGCACGCACGCATGAGCATCGCGCAGCAATTGCTGATTCGCGCCTTTGTCGCCCGCTTCTGGGACGAGCCGTACAAGGCGCCGATGACGCGCTGGGGCACCGAGCTGCACGACCGCTTCTTGCTGCCGACCTTCGTGAAGATGGACTTCGACGATGTCATCGGCGAAATGTGCCAGGCCGGCTTTCCGTTCGACCCGAACTGGTTCGCGCCGCACCTCGAATTCCGCTTCCCGCTGGTCGGCCAGATCCAGGCCATGGGTGTCGAACTGTCGTTGCGCAACGCGCTCGAGCCATGGCATGTCATGGGCGAAGAAGGCTCTTCCGGAGGCACCGTTCGTTATGTCGACTCTTCGCTGGAACGCATCGAAGTGCGCGTGACTGGCCTGAACGAAAGCCGCCACGTTATTACCGTCAACGGCAAGGTGCTGCCGCTGCAGCCGACCGGCACCACCGGCGAGTTCGTTGCCGGTGTGCGCTACAAGGCGTGGAATCCACCTTCGGCGCTGCATCCCAGCATTGGCGCGCATGCACCGCTCACGTTCGACCTGGTCGACACCTGGATGAAGCGGTCGCTGGGCGGTTGCCAGTACTTCGTGGCGCATCCGGGCGGTCGCAACTACGAGACCTTCCCGGTCAATGCCTACGAGGCCGAAAGCCGGCGCCATTCGCGGTTCATGCGCATGGGTCACACACCCGGCGTGCTCAATACGCCGCCGGCAACCATTGAACTGGCGGGCAGCCGCGAATTTCCGTTTACGCTGGATCTGCGTCGTTGATCGCGTGCGGCCACACTTCAGCCGATCGTTTCGTTTAGTGGTCACTCCATCAAAGTGACGACGATGTGACAATCCGCAGGCTGTGGAACCTCTAAACGAATCTCTCTTCGGCGCGCAAGCGCTCGAATCGCCCGCCGCGCTCGCCTCATCGCTTGCACCTGCGGCCGCGCCCGGTCATTACGACGAGTTGCGAGGCGAGGCCACGCGGCCCGCGCCGGTGCGCACCGTCAACCCGGCACCGGGCACACCGCTGTACGACACGGCGTCGGCTCAGCCGGCGCACCCAGTGCCGGCGCCTGAAGAAGCTGCAAGACCGCAGGACAAACCGCCGCTGACTCCAGCGTGGGGCAAGTTCTTCGAGCAACTGGGTTCTGGCAGCTTCAGCGATCTGCCGCGCCGCGCCGTCAGCCTCGAACGGCAGATTCGCGATAACGGCGTCACTTACAACGTCTATGCAGACGCCGACGGTCCGCAGCGACCCTGGTCGCTCGACCTGTTTCCGCTCATCATCTCGCCGGAAAGCTGGGCGCAGATCGAGGCCGGCGTGCTGCAACGGGTACGCGTGCTCGACCGCGTCATGGCCGACGTCTACGGGCCGCAGCAATTGCTGGCCGAAGGCTTGCTGCCTGCGGCACTGGTACGCGGCCATCCGGGTTATCTGCGGCCGATGCACGGTGTCAAGCCGCCCGGCGATACGTGGCTGCACATCACCGCGTTCGACCTGGCCCGCGGGCCCGACGGCAACTGGTGGGTCGTGTCTCAGCGCACGCAGGCGCCTTCGGGCCTCGGCTACCTGCTTGAAAACCGCCTCGCGATCTCACGCCAGTTTCCGCAGGCCTTCGAAGCACTCGACGTGCAGCGGCTGGCCTCGACCTACAGCGCAATGATGGAAGGCCTGCAGGCCATGTGCCCGGCGGGAGCGCCGCCGCACATCGCGTTGCTCACGCCGGGCCCGTACAACGAAACCTATTTCGAGCACGCATATCTGGCGCGCTACCTCGGCGTGACGTTGGTCGAAGGCAGCGACCTGACCGTGCGCGATCAGCGGCTCTATCTCAAGACCTTGCAGGGCCTGCGCCCGGTGCACGGCCTGATCAAGCGGCTCGACGACCAGTTTCTCGATCCGCTGGAGCTGCGACCCGACTCGACGCTCGGCGTGCCCGGCTTGCTGCAGGCCATCCGCGCCGGCAACCTGTTGGTCGCCAACATGCCCGGCTCCGCGTTTCTCGAATCGCCGGCGTTGCTCGGGTTCTTGCCGGCACTTGCACGGCGGCTTATCGGCGAAAAGCTGCAACTCCCCGCCCTGCCGACATGGTGGTGCGGCGAACGCGCCGCCATGGAAGCCGTGCTGCCGCAACTCGGCGATTGCGCCATCAAGCCCACCTACCCGGGCTCAGACGCGCACAACACTTTCGAGGCGGTGCTCGGTAGCCAGTTAAGCCGACGTGAGCTCGACGAATGGGCCGGCCGCATCGTGCGACAAGGCGAGGCGCACACGGTTCAAAGCTATTTGCCGCTTTCACAAATGCCGACGTGGACGGCGGACTCGAGCCCCGGCCACATCGCGCCGCGCGCCATGTTGCTCCGCGTCTTTGCCGTGAGCGATGGCGCGCAGTCCTGGCGCGTCCTGCCCGGCGGCCTGGCGCGGCTCACCGGCTCCAATGCGCAAATCGCGTCAATGCAGCGTGGCGGCAGCAGTGCCGACGTCTGGGTTCAAACGCACGGAGAAGTCGACCGAACCACCCGGCTGCAACCGCATGCGACACCCGCCTCGCTGGCGCGCCATCGGGCGCCGGTCACGAGCCGCGCCGCCGAGCACATGTTCTGGTTGGGCCGCTACACCGAACGCGCCGAAAACGCCGTTCGCCTGGCGCGACTCACGCTCGACCTATTGCGCGGCGAAGACCAGTCATCGCTCCCGTTGCTGGCTTGGCTGCACCGCTTGGCGCTGCGCAATGCACTGGTGCCGCGCGACGTTCCGAGCGCGCCCAAATCGCGCCGCGTGTTCGAGCGTGCGCTCATCGCCGAGCTAGGCAACGTCGACAAGGGTGGCAGCGTCGGCTTCAGCCTGCGCTGCATTCGCGAATCGGCTGCCGCAGTGCGCGAGCGCCTGTCGCAAGATCACTGGAACCAAATCGTTCGCGCAGAAGACGAGTTCTTGCGCAGCAGTGTCGAGCAGGCTGGCGAAACCGGCGAAAGCAGCTACGCCACCGGCGCAGCCATGCGGTCGCTCGAAGCCGCCAGCGCAGCGCTCGCGGCCATGACCGGCGCGCAGACCGACCGCATGACGCGCGACGACGCCTGGCGGCTGCTATCGATCGGACGCCACATCGAGCGGCTTGGTTTCCTGTCGAGCGCACTCGCAGCCGGCTTTGCCAACGGCGCCGTTCACGAGATCAGTGGTTTCGAGGCGATGGTCGGTCTGTTCGACAGCACCATCACTTTTCATGCGCGCTATCAGCAGCGCCGCGATGTTGCAACGATGGTCGACCTGCTGGTGCTCGACGGGGACAACCCTCGCTCGCTGGCATGGGTCACGCAGACGCTGCGAGGCCGCATCGCGAAGTTGGCCGGCAGCGCACCCGGCACGCTGAGCGCCCTCTCCTACGAGCTGCCGGACCCCGCCAGCTGGACGCTGGAACGAATGTGCGAACCCGGCGCCGAAAGGCAGTACCCCGCTCTTGTAGACCTGTTCGGCGCGTGCGAGTTGGCGGCTTACCATGTGTCGGACGCCATCGGGATTCGTTACTTCACCTTGACGTCCGAATCACTTCGCTCCGTCGGAGCCTAGCCGGAGCCAAACATGCTGCTGCACGTCACCCACGAAACTCGTTATGACTACACGCCTCCCGTCGAGACGGCGCAGCATCTTGCGCATTTGAAGCCGCTCGCCACTGCGTCGCAACGGCTGGTCAGCCACAAGTTGCGCATCACACCGGAGCCGGCACAGCGCAGCGAACTGTCCGACCTCTACGGCAACGTGCGCGCGTTTTTTGCGCTCGATTCGACACACGACGAACTGATCGTGGTCGCCGAAAGCGTGGTTGACACCAAGACGCCCGTACTCTCGCCGGCCGTGGCGCGCGACCTGCCTTGGGAGGCCGTTCGCGAGCGCTTTATCTACCGCAAGGGCACGACCTTCGATGCCGCTTCGGACTTTGTCTTTCCGTCGCCTTACGTGCCACGCCACGACAACTTCGCGGCCTATGCACGGCCCAGCTTCGTCCCCGGTCGGCCGACCTTCGACGTCGCGATGGACCTCACGCAACGCATGTACCGCGACTTCGACTACGAGCCCGAAAGCACCGAGATCAACACGCCGGCAGTCGAGGCGCTGGCGCAGCGCAAAGGCGTATGCCAGGACTTCGCGCACATCATGATCGCGTGCTTTCGCACGATGGGCTTGCCGGCGCGCTATGTCAGCGGCTACCTGCTCACGCAGCCACCGCCCGGCAAGGCCCGCCTCATCGGCGCCGACGCTTCCCATGCCTGGGTTTCGGTGTATTTGCCGGGCCGCGGCGATGGCGCGGGCAGCGCAGGCGACTGGGCCGACTTCGACCCGACCAACGGCCGTCAACCCGGCGAAGACTACGTGACGCTGGCCCTGGGCCGAGACTACTCCGACGTGTCTCCCATGCGCGGCGTGCTGCACGGCGGCGCACGGCATACGCTGCATGTGGGTGTGACGGTACAGCCTGCCGAAGAATTGCGTGAGCGCGAAGCGAAGGCGGCTGCTGCCGAACTGGCTGCCGCCGGTTCGACGTCTTCTTCGCAGTCTCAGTCTCAGTCGCAATCACAATCGCCCTCTTCCTTCCAATCTCAATCGCAGCGCTGACGCTGTACTCTTTTCGGAATCCCATGAGCGTTTACGACAAATTGACCCAACTCGGCATCACGCTGCCCGCCGTCTCCGTGCCAGCCGCGGCCTATGTGCCCTTCGTGCAGACCGGCAACCTGATCTTTCTATCCGGCCATCTGGCCAAGCAGGACGGCAAGCCCTGGGTCGGCCAGTTGGGCATCGATATTGGCACCGACGAAGGCAAGAAGGCAGCGCGCGCCATCGCCATCGACCTGCTCGGCACCCTGCACGCAGCGGTCGGCGACCTGAACAGGATCACCCGAATAGTCAAGGTCATGAGCCTGGTCAATTCCGCACCCACCTTCACCGAACAGCACCTGGTCACCAACGGTGCCAGCGAGCTCTTGGCAGAAGTCTTCGGCGCCAAGGGTGCACATGCGCGCAGCGCGTTCGGCGTGGCTCAAATTCCGATGGGTGCTTGTGTGGAGATCGAACTGATTGCTGAAGTCGGCTGATCAACGTGTTCATCGAGCGGCTGTGGCGACCGCCTGAACCCGCAGGATCCACTTGAAGAGATTCGGGATCTGTTCGAACGAGTGGGACCGTCTCTAATTAGTGCATCTTGATTGTTAAACACACGTTAACCGTTGTTTAACTACCGCTACCGTTCAAAACGCAACGGCGGCGGCATAGTCGCTCGGCCATGTCGACGACATGCGTCACTCAGGCGCCTTCGACATAGCTAAAAGGCCAGTGTCTCTCACACCAGCCATTGTCGAAGCCAGTACGAAATATCCATCTGAAGATAGCGCGATCTGTCGAGGCTAAACCGTTACGCACAGTTTTCCTCGCGACCGTACTAAATCAATTTACCCAGAACGAAAGACATCGCATGAGCACCGTAAAGACAGTATTTTTGGCTGCTGCGATCCTCGCTGCGCAGCATGCTTTTGCAGTCGATATCGCTACGCCACTGCAGATTCCTGCCAAGAGCTTACCCGTGCCAACCGCAGGTATCAGCACCGGCATGCAAGCCTTCATTGCAGCGCCGCTGAACCCGGATTGGGACAAGGCTTGGAAAACCGGCGACGAGGCCAGAAAGTATGCGGATGTGCAGGCGGCCAACGCCGTCAAGGGAATTCCGGGAATGCTTGAACGGCTGCACGTAAAGTCAGCGGCGTCAACAATCGATGGCGTCAGAGTCTTCACGATTACGCCCGACACCATTCCGCCGGAGAACCGCGACAAGGTTCTGATCCATGTGCATGGCGGCTGTTATGTTCTGGCCCCCGGCGAATCCGGCACTACCGAAGCCATCATGATGGCTGGCTTCGGGCACTACAAAGTTATTTCCGTCGACTATCGCATGCCACCGGAGGCCTATTTTCCCGCTGCGCTAGATGACGCAGTAAACGTCTACAAGAACGTTTTGAAAAATACGCCTGCAAAAAATGTCGCGTTTTTTGGAACGTCGGCTGGTGGCGCATTGACACTCGAGATGGTGTTGAGCGCACGGGCGAAAGGACTCCCAGTACCGGGCGCCATTGCTCCTGGAACGCCGATGTCTGACGTGACGAAGACAGGCGACAGCTTTTACACCAACGAGAAAGTCGACAATATCCTGGTGTCGCGTGACGGCTTCTGCGACGCCGGGACTCTGATCTACGCCAAGGGCCACGACTTGAAGGATCCGCTGCTCTCTCCTGTCTATGGCGATATGCACGGCTTCCCGCCCGCCATCTTGACCACCGGAACGCGCGATCTTCTGTTGAGCAATACCGTGCGGGTTCACCGCGAGCTACGCAGGGCAAACGTACCCGCCGATCTGGTCGTGTTTGAAGGGCAATCGCATGCTCAGTATCAATTCGACGATCGCGTGCCTGAGACGAAAGAAGCGTTCGATGAAATCGCCGGTTTCTTCTCAAAACATCTTGGACGCTGAACGCCGCTCACGCAGTTCTGCTGAGTCATAAGGATTGGCGGTATCGACGATTTTCGGATCGGCGTACTTCCAATCGACCGGCCTGAGGTTCTTTCAAGGGCTTCTGTGCAACGCATGAGCGTTGCGGCCGGTCAAGATTCGATTTATTTTCCAAACAACTTGATCACGCGCTGCCACGAACGCAGCATGAGGCCGGCGCGCTCCACATCGGCCTGCGCAACCAGCCGGGTCTCGCCCACTGGCTTGCCATTCGAGCTCGCGACCACCTTGCCAATCACCGCACCTTTGGCCACCGGCGCTTCGAGGTCAGGCTTGATCTGCACGGAGGTCTGCAATTGCTGACCGCGTGGCACGGTCACCATCCATGGCGACTCAAGAACTGCGGGAACCGTGTCGACCTTGCCGAAGTTGACCTTGGCCGCCGTCACAGCCGTGTTCGGCTGAATGGGCGTGGCCTTCTCGAAGTTGCTGAAGCCCCATCCGAGCAGCGAACGCGTCTGGTCGGCACGTGCTTTGGCGCTGTTGGTGTTGAGGATCACCGTGATGAGGCGCATCCCGTTGCGCTTGGATGAAGTGACGAGACAGTAACCCGCTTCTTCGGTGTGGCCGGTCTTCAATCCGTCGACGGTGGGATCGGTGTAAAGCAAAGCGTTGCGGTTTCCCTGCTTGATGTTGTTGTACTTGAAGTCGCGCTCGGCGTAGATCGGATAGAAGTCGGCGCTGTCGCGAATGATGGCGCGCGCAAGGATCGCGAGGTCGCGTGCAGACGACTTGTGCTCCGGGTCGGGCAGTCCCGTTGCGTTCATGAAGTGCGTATGTGTCATCCCGAGGCGCTGAGCCTCGGCGTTCATGAGCTTGGCAAAGTTCTCTTCCGAGCCGGCCATATGCTCGGCAATCGCCTTGGATGCGTCATTGCCCGACTGGACGATGATGCCGCGAAGGATGTCGATCACCGTGGCCTGGCTGTTAAGCGGCAAGTACATGCAAGACTCGGAGCTCGAGCCTCGGCACCACGCGTACTCGCTGACCGAAACAAGGTCCTCCTTCTTGAGCTTGCCTGATCGGAGCGCTTGCTCGACCAAGAAGCTGGTCATCATTTTCGTCAGCGACGCCGGCGGCAGCGGTTCATCGGGATGATCCGAGGCGAGCACCTCGCCGGAGTCGAAGTCCATCAGCAGCCACGCCTTGGCGGCCAGCGCTGGCGGACCTCCGGCGGTAGCGGTCTGCGGAGCCACTGGCACCGCGGCGGTCGCGCTAGCCTCGGGCTTCTTGTGGGCTGCCGGCTTGGCAGCGTGGTTTTGGGCCGCGAAGGACGCGGGGTACGGTGCGAAGGCGACCGCGGCGATTGCGAAGACGATGGGGCGAATGGAAAAACGCATAGTTTGCATGGGGTTCAAAAACAGGCCGAGTATTGTGATGAATCAGGGGTTTGAGCCGACGATGTTCGAATGTAGCGCTACAGTAATCGCCATGTCCCAGGTAACCACCCCCCTGCCGCTGCCAGCCGGTGTGCGCACGCGTACTGCCGACAACGGCAATGGCCTTCAGATGCATTGGCTCGAAGCCGGTTTCGAAGATCCGGGCCGGCCACTTGTGCTGCTGCTTCACGGATTCCCGGAGCTCGCCTTCAGTTGGCGTCATCAGATGCTGCCGCTCGCAGCGCTGGGTTTCCATGTTATCGCGCCCGATCAGCGCGGCTACGGCCGCACGACGGGCTGGGACGCGCGCTACGACGGAGATCTCGCATCCTTCTGCATGCTGAACCTGGTGCGTGACGTGCTGGGTCTGGTGTTCGCGCTCGGCCATCGCTCGGTGGCGGCGGTGGTGGGGCACGACTTCGGCTCGCCGGTGGCAGCGTGGTGCGCCTTGCTGAGACCCGACGTGTTTCGCTCAGTTGTCATGATAAGCGCTCCATTCTCGGGAGCACCGGCGTTGCCGTTCGACACCGTCGAACATGGTGCGCCCGCACGTGCACCCATGGCCCTCCTGCTCGAAGAACTCGCCGCATTGCCGCGCCCGCGCAAGCACTACCAGTCGTACTACGCAACACCCGAAGCCAACGCCGACATGCACGGCGCGCCGCAGGGGCTGCACGACTTCCTGCGCGCCTACTACCACCACAAGAGCGCCGACTGGCCCGGCAACCAGCCGCATCCACTTGCCGAATTGAGCGCTGCGTCGTTGGCCGAGTTGCCGACCTATTACGTCATGCATGCCGCGAACGGCATGGCTTCAACGGTGGCCGATGAGATGCCGTCGCTGGCAGCGATAGACGCCTGCACCTGGCTCCCCGATGACGCCCTGAGCGTCTACGCGCAGGAGTACGCGCGCACTGGTTTCCAGGGCGGACTTCAGTGGTATCGCTGCGCCACGTCGCAGCACTACATGGCGGCGTTGCAGATTTTCAGCGGCAGAACCATCGACGTGCCGTCCTGCTTCATCGCGGGCCGGCAGGACTGGGGCGTATTTCAGCAGCCGGGCGCCTTCGAGGCGATGCAGGCCAAGGTTTGCATCGACATGCGCGGCGTGCACCTCATTGAAGGCGCGGGCCACTGGGTGCAGCAGGAACAACCGGAAGCCGTCAACTTGCGGCTGCGTGAGTTCCTCGACGGGCTGCGCTGATAGGCCTCGATCGCCGTTGTTCTGGTTTTTTCACTCTACCGAAGCAGACGTTCGCCACGGCTTCAGGCAAATGGATCTGCCCAGCAGCGTTGCGTCGCTGGCATGGCAGTGAACGCCGTCGCCAGCGCTCGTCCAAAGGCGGCCATTCATTCCGCGTGGCGGCGACCCCGACCGTAGACAAGAAGCATCGCGATGATGACCACGCCATACGTTACCTGGCGGCCCATCTCCGGAATCTGCATCACCGACAAGATCGACTGCAGCAACGTGATCATCACGACGCCGACAACCGTGCCGAGGTAGGTGCCCCGTCCACCCAATATATTGGTGCCGCCCAGCACCACCGCAGCGATGGCAGGCAACTGATAGGCGTCGCCCATCGCTTGATAGGCTTTGGTCGAATAGCCGGTGAGCAACACACCGGCCGCAGCCGAGCAGGCCCCTGCGACGACGAAGCACAGCAGGGTGACACGCCGCGTGTCGATACCTGACAGGTAGGCTGCGCGCTCGCGGTTGCCGACTGCGTAAATCGAGCGGCCCAGCGTCGTGCGGTGCAGGAGGAACATGGTCGCGCCGCCGATAGCTGCCCACACCAGCAACGCATTCGGCAAGCCCAACACCCAGCGACCGGTTGCCAACACGTGCATCGCGGAAGTCGCTCGGTCTTGCGGCGCAAAGCCACCGGTCTGCAGGACGATCAGGCCTTGGGCGACGGCATTAATACCCAGCGTGAAGATCATTGACGGAACCCTCAGGTACGCCACGCCGATGCCGTTGAGCAAGCCGAGCACCGCGCCGCATCCGATGCCGAAAGGAATGGCCAGCAACGCGCCGGTGTCGCCCCACCAGCCCGCCGCCGCAGTCGACATGATGCCGCCGACCGTGACGACCCATGGCACGGACAGGTCGATGCCGCCCAAAAGGATGACAAGCATCGCGCCGGTCGCGACCACGCCAAGGAAGGAGGCGATCTGCAGCTGCAGCAACAGATAGTCGGCCGAAAGAAAGTTGCGGGAATACATGCTGCCGATCAGCAGCAGGACGAGAGTGCACAAGGCGCCCGCCACCACTGGCAGGTGGCCCGAGTCGCGAAGCCGAAACACAAGGGTAGTCATGCGTGCTTCACCGGAACATGTCGAGTCGGTTGTCAAGCTTGAGCAGGCGTAGCGAACCGAGGCTGACTGCCACCAGCAGGATCACGCCCTGGAACAACGGCTGCCACAACGGCTCGAGGTCGAAGACGAACAACAGGTCGCCGATGGTGCGGAGCGTAAAGGCGCCGAAGATCGATCCAATGGCGCTGCCCGCGCCGCCCGAGAGCACTGTGCCGCCTATCACGACAGCCGCGATGGAATTGAGCGTGTAGACCCCGCCGATGGCCGCCGAAGCTTCCCCCGAAAAAGTGACGAAGGTCAGCAGCAATCCTCCGACGGCAGACAGAAAGCCGGCGAGCGTGTACGTGACGATCCTCGCACGGCCGATCGCGACGCCAGACATGTAGGTCGCGGCTTCCGACGACCCGATCGCCATCGCCGCGCGGCCGACGACCGAGCGACGGTACGGGATCCACACCAGCACCACGACGGCGAGCAGTACGACCAGCATCGTTGGAACCCCGCCAGGTAACGCACCCGTGAGTGCCTCGGCGAGCTCAGCTTGCACGTCGCCACCGGGCACGGGGCGCAAGCCGAGGGAGAAGCCGAAATAGATGATGCCGGTGGCCAGCGTCGTGATGATTGGCTGGAGCCTTCCGTAGACGATGATCGCGCCGTTCGTGAAGCCGCACGCGGCCCCCGCCGCCAGCACAGCGATCACGCCGATAGCGGCCTGGAGCGGCGTGCCGACCACCAGATGCGATGCGAGGCAATTGGCCAGCACGAACACCATTCCGACCGACAGGTCGATACCCCCGGTCAGGACCACCAGCGTCTGGGCCATCGCGACGATGGCCAGCAGCACGCCCTTGTTGGCCGCTGTCGTCAACACCGGAACAGTCCATCCGACCTGGTGCTTGGCAATGTAGATCGCGAAGATGACGACGAACAGCGCCAACGCAATGAGCGTGGCCCGGTGTTCGCGCAGGCGGTAATAGGTATCGGAGTGCATCACGCGGATTCGGATTCGAGGTTGAGCGCGCTGGACACCAGCGCATGTTCGGTCAGTTCGGTGCCGGCCAACCAGCGCACGATGCGCCCGTCGAAAAACACCGCGACCCGATCGCAGCAGCCGATGAGCTCGGCGTAGTCCGTGGAATAGAGCATGACCGCGACGCCCGCGGCGGCAAGTTCGCGCAGCAGTGCATAGATCTCCTGCTTGGTGCCGACGTCGATGCCCCGGGTCGGATCGCTGAGCAACAGAACGCGCGGCGCATTCATCAGCCACTTGCCGATGACGACCTTCTGTTGGTTTCCACCCGAAAGCGTACCGACCGGCACGCGCACGTCCGACACCTTGATGGACAGCCGTCGCACCATGTCCGCCACTGCCTGGTCCTCGGCCGTGGTCACGACGACGCCGGCGCGGCTCAGGCGATCGAGGGCTGCAAAGCTCAGGTTGTCGTTGACCGACATCGGGAGCATCAACCCATCGGTCTTGCGGTCCTCGGGCACCAGTGCGATACCCAGGTCGGAACCCTTGGCATGTCGAGGATTGCGGGCCTCCACGCGTCGGCCCGCCAGCGCGACCTCGCCAGTCACGCCGCGCAGCACGCCGAACAAGGCCAGGAACAACTCGCGCTGCCCCTGTCCGTCCAAGCCGCCGAGACCTACGATTTCCCCCGGCCGCACTGCGATGTCGATGTCGTGCAGGCGGCCGTTCCACGACAAGCCGCGCACATCGAGTGCGGGCATGCTGGAGAGGTCGCAAGGCGCTGGTTTAGGTGGAAAGGCATGCGCGATGTCGCGCCCGATCATCATTTCCACCGTCTGGGCGTCGGTCCGCGTACCAGCCGCGAAGGTGGCCACGTGGCTGCCGTTGCGAAACACGGAACATTCGTCGGCCAGTTCCTTGATCTCGTTCATGCGATGCGAGATGTAGACAATTGCCATGCCCTCACTGCGGAGCCGCTTGAGGAGAGCGAACACGCGCTTGACATCAGCGGCGGTCAACGCCGAAGTGGCTTCGTCGAGGATCAGGATCTTTGGCTCACGCGCCAAAGCCTTCGCGATTTCGACCATCTGACGGCGAGACAGCGTGAGACTCTCTACCGGCGCGAGCGGATGAATGTCTTCGGCACCCGCCCGCGCCAACGCCGCTTCGGCAACACGCCGTTGCGCCTTGCGATCAATCAGTCCGAAGCGACTGGGTGGGTCGGTAATACAGATGTTGTCGGCCACGCTCAGATCGGGCATGAGCGACAGCTCCTGAAAGATGCATGCGATGCCGGCGCGCACTGCCTGCTGCGGGTGCGCGAACCGGCGTTCCACGCCATCGAGGACGATTCGGCCTTCGTCGGGTTGAACAACGCCGGACATGACCTTGATCAGTGTCGACTTGCCCGCTCCGTTCTCGCCCAGCAATGCATGAATGCGCCCAGGCGCCACGGAAAAGCTGGCGCGCTCAAGTGCACGCACGCCGCCGTAGCGCTTGGCCACGTCGATCAGTTGAAGGATCGGCTCCACAGGGTCGGTCGCGCGCGCTGTACTAGTTGTTCTTCTCGTCGTTGGACATGATGTCCGTCGCCTTCAGGTTCACGCCGCAGTCGGGGAACTCGTTGGTGGTGAAGAAGTTGTCGGTCAGGTCGGGGTAGTAGTTTTCGCCCGCCTTGAAGTTTGGGTGACTGACCTGCGGAATCGGCACCGAAATCAGCTGCGGCATCACCTTCCCCTGCAGGGCTGCAACGGCGGCCTTCATAGAAATGGCAACCAGGCCTGGAGACTGGCCGATGGACGCGCACAACAAGCCGTCCTTTGCGTTTGTAGCGCAGAGCTTCCGAAATCCGTTTTCGTCGGCACCGGCCACTGGGATCATGGGATGTTTTGCGTCTATGAGCGCGCGAACGGCGCCCGTGGAGCCCGCCTGCACGAACATCGCGTCGAACTTCTTGTGAACGGACACTGCGTCTGCAACCGCCTTCTGGGCCGTTCCGTCATCCCAGTTTCCGACGACTTCGATGATTTCGAACTTGTTACCGGGCGCCTCTACGGATTTGCGAAACCCGAGGTGGCGGTCGCGATCGACCGAGTTGCCGGGAAGGCCACGCACTTCCAGAAGCTTTCCGGTCTTGCCTTTCAGATTCTTCAACAGCCAGTCGCCAGACTGCGAACCGATCGAAGTCTGGTCCTCGTTAACCATCATGACTTGGTCGGTATCGAGCACGTTGTCAAACGGCACCACGACCACGCCCGCCGCGTTGGCACGCTTGATCACGGGGCCGAAGGCCGACGGGTTGACCGCGAGCGTAATGATCGCGTCGTAGCCGGAGTTGATGAAGTTGTCCATGGCCGCGATCTGCGCAGCGACGTCCGCGCCTGTCGACACGATCTTGAACTCTTTAATCTGAGACTTCATATCGGGCGTCGCTGCGTAAGCTTTCGCCATCTTTATCATCTGGATGCGCCAAGTATTTCCAACGAATCCGTTGGCCAGCGCAATGCGATAGGGGCCCTTCTTCGCAGGCCATTGGAAGTATTTGGTGCTCGCGTCCCAGGGCTTGAAGCATCCAGGGTTTTCGCCCGGGCCGTTGACCACCGAGGGACCTGCAGCGAAGGCTCCGGCCGAGGCCACGAGTGCAACAGCCGCGGCGATGCGGGTAAAGAAAGTCATTGTCGTCTCCTGGTTTTTATTGGGCCTGCTCCGAAGCAACCAGACCCAACCGGTTGCAACCGCGCAGTGCCAACCCATCAACTCGTCTGGCGAACAGATTGGCAAGTCATCATACAAATTCTATTGGGAAATGAGTGAGGACAAACCCGCCCTTTTAAGTAGCGGTGTGCGGGTCCACGCGCTAGACGGCAACCCCGCCAAGCGGTACAACGCAATGCGCCCGACAGGGAATGCGCTTGTCTCTTCGACGGTCGCATCCATCAAAAGGCGACCAGGATTTACACCTTCAATCAGGAGACAACACATTGACTCATCGAATGAACTTCGGCATTTTCCTGGCCCCTTTCCACAAACCGGGAATCAACCCTACATTGGCCCTGGAGCAGGATCTGGAGCTGATTCAATGGCTCGACCGCTGCGGCTATGACGAAGCTTGGTGTGGCGAGCACCACTCGGCGGGAACAGAAATCAGTGCTAGCCCAGAGATATTCATGGCGGTCGCATCGGAGCGCACACGACACATCAAGTTAGGCAGCGGCGTGACCAGCGTGAGTTATCACAACCCGCTGTGGGTCGCGGAGCGCATCGTGCAGCTCGACCACCTGACACGCGGCCGCGTCATGCTCGGCCTTGGGCCGGGATCGCTGCCCAGCGACGGCATCATGGTCGGCCTGTCGCAGACGCAGACGCGGCCACTTCTCGAGGAAGGTCTCGACGTCATCATGAAGCTGCTGACGAGCGAGGAGCCTGTAACTTTCAAAAACGATCGCTGGGACTTGCGCGACGCGCGACTGCATCTGCGTCCGTACAGCAATCCGCTCTTCGATGTCGTAGTGCCCGCCGTGGCATCGCCCACAGGGCCAAAGCTGGCTGGCAAGCACGGCATTGGCCTGCTGTCGATCGGCGCCACCACGGCCGCAGGCTTTGACGCCTTAGCATTGCATTGGGATGTCATGGAGCAGCAGGCCGCGCACTACAAGACAAAGGTCGATCGCAACAAATGGCGCCTGGTCGGCATGGTGCACTGTGCCGAGACCCTAGATCAGGCGTATCGCGACGTCGAATACGGTATGGCTCAGTGGTTTGACTACTTTCAAGCGGTGGCAGCCTTTCCTCAAATGGCGGTCCCGGGCAACAACGTCAAGGAGATGATCTCGTTCGTCAATGACTCCGGCTTCGGTGCTATCGGCACGCCCGACATGGTCAACGCCCAGATCGACCGGCTTTGGAAGCAAAGCAATGGAGGCTTCGGTGCTTACCTCATGCTGGCGCACAACTGGGCCAACTTCGATGCCACCCGCAAGAGCTACGACCTGATCGCGCGCCACGTGTTCCCAAAGTGGCAGGGCCAAATGAGCACCCAGGCGGCAGCCGACCGCGCACGCGCATCGCGTCCGGAGTTGGCAGCGATCCACAGTGCCGCCGTAGAGGCAGCCACCCAGCGCTACGCCGCTGAAACCGCCGCTCGAAAGGGTTGAGATGGACACAGAAGATGAATCCGCATCTTCTGTCGAACGCTAAAACCGCCCATGGATGGTGCGCCAATCACAAGGCAGAAAATAGGTGCTCGAGCTAACAGACATACATAACGAAAGCGACAGGATGCAAACGCCCTTTCAACTCAAAGTGCCCGAAGACGCGATGATTGACCTGCGGCGCCGGCTTGCACAAACCCGGTTTCCCGATCAAGCGCCGGGAGCACCATGGGCCTACGGCACAGATGCGACCTGGCTGCGCGAGTTGGTCAATTACTGGCTGGAAGATTTCGATTGGCGAGCGCATGAGGCCGCGCTCAACTCCTTTCCGCAGTTCACCGTCCCGCTTGCAGATATCAATCTGCACTATCTGCATGTGCCGGGCAAGGGTCCGAATCCGACTCCTCTGCTGCTGCTCCATGGCTGGCCCGGTTCGGTATTCGAATTCATGGACCTTATCCCACGGCTAACCGATCCTGTCCGATTCGGAGGAGATGCATCGGATTCATTCACTGTGGTGGCACCAAGCCTCCCTGGCTTCGGCATGTCGTTCCAGCCCGGCCAGCCGCGTTTTTCAGTCGAGCAGATGGCTGATGTTTTCGCGTCGCTCATGACAGATGTTTTGGGCTATCGACGATTTGCCACACAAGGTGGCGATTGGGGAGCCTCCGTCGCGTCGCGCTTGGGAATGGTCTATCCGGAAGAAACAATCGGCGTTCACCTGAATCTGTTGCCGCTGCGACGCGATGTCGGTGCAATCAACGAAGACAACCCAGCCGAATTGGCGTACCTCGCTGAATTGCGTCGCTGGCTGCATGAAGAAACGGGTTACAGCACCCAACAGGGCACCCGACCGCAAACGCTGGCCTTCGCGTTGACAGACTCACCAGCCGGTCTTGCTGCGTGGATTGTCGAAAAAATGAGGTCATGGTCGGATTGCCATGGTGAGGTCGAATCGGTTTTCACCAAAGACCAGCTGCTCGCCAACATCTCCCTTTACTGGTTCACAGGCGCCATCGGCTCGTCGTTTTGGCCCTACTACGCACGCCACCACGGCCCTTGGCCTCTCCCCGATGGTCAGACAGTCGATGTTCCCATGGGCTACTGCGAGTTTCCAGCTGAAATTGTCCGCCCCCCACGTTCGCTGGCTCAACGTACTTTTACCGATATCCGCCGGTGGACCGTAATGCCGCGCGGCGGTCACTTTGCCGCCATGGAACAACCTGAGGCGCTGGCCAAAGAGATATGCGCCTTCTATCGGCCATTGCGGGACGTGTAGAGCTTGGCCGTTTAGTTTGTTGACTTCGAATGAACGGCCGTCAATCTACCCACTCCAGCTCTTTTCATCCGCAGATCAGGCTGATTGCCGGCTCGCTCCAAGACCCAGTCGACGAAGCTCAGGACCTCGGGACGCTGTGCGTGGCGCTCCGGGTACACCAGAAAATGCGCCTGTACCGGCAGGTATTCGCCTGACGCGAAAACCGGCTTGAGCCGCGCTTTCCGGAGGTGCGGCTCACCGATCGAGGTGCTCTCGAAAGTCACGCCCAATCCCTGGACTGCTGCATCGAGCGCCATGAATGCGCGATCGAATCGATAGGCGTAACTCGTCGGCGTGTGGACAACGTTCTCTGCCGCGAACCAGTCCGGCCACTGCACGACACCGACCGTGGATTGAATCAACGGGACGTGCAGCAAGTCATCAGGTGCAACGATGCGATGGCGCCGGATGAATGCGGGGCTGGCCAACGGCATGACCTGCTCGTCGAAGATCGGTCTCGCCGTCAGTTGCGGCCAATGGGGTGCTCCGTAGCGAATATCGATGTCGGTATGTCCCGCGGCAAAGTCCGAGTGCACTACGGAGGCCGACATCGACAGTGAAACGTTGGGATGATCCTTGGCGAAGTCTTTTAACCGCGGCATCAGCCACAGCGTCGCAAAGCTGGGCGTGGAATGCACGTGCAGAGAATTGCGCACACGCTTCCTGGCGTTGTCTGTCGCCGCGCTGATCGCCGCCATGGCGCCGCTCACGCGCTTGAGGTAGTCGTCGCCCGCAATCGTGAGCTCGACGTTGTGCGCGGTCCGCTCGAAGAGACGGATATCCAGAAACTGCTCCAGTTTGGCGACCTGGTGGCTGATCGCCGAAGGCGTCAGATGCAGCTCGCTTGCAGCAAGGGTGAAATTGCGGCGTCGGGCCACGGCTTCGAAGGCTGCAAGGCATGCAAAAGGCGGAAAGGATGAGCTCATGGTGTCGATGAGGGAAAACCCAAAGATGAAAAATCTTCAATCTACCTTGAAATAATATCGCTTGTTTTCATCTTCTACCGTTTTCACAATCGCGCCATTCGAATCAACGTGGAGACAAACATGCTGCTTGCAAACAAGGTCGTTCTCATTACTGGCGGTGCTGGACTCAACGGGTTGGGTTTCGCGACCGCGGTCCAAATGGCCAGCCATGGCGCACGGGTCGCCATCATGGATCTGGAGGGCGCACGACCCGTTGAAGCAGCAAAGCAAGTCGGGCTCGAACATCTCGGCCTGGTGGCCAGCGTGACAGACAAAGC
The DNA here is from genome assembly GCA_025352265.1 of Variovorax sp. Lineage (GTDB taxonomy): Bacteria > Pseudomonadota > Gammaproteobacteria > Burkholderiales > Burkholderiaceae_C > Variovorax. Next base: position 53,305 of record JANXTS010000029.1, read on the forward strand.
AGCAGTCGCCAACGCCGTGGCGCAGGTGCTCGAGAAGTTCGGGCGTATCGACGTCCTAGTGAACAACGCAGGCATCACACAGCCACGCAAAACGGTCGATATTTCTGCGGCAGATTACGACGCCGTGCTCGACGTCAGCCTGCGCGGCACCCTGCTCTGTTCCCAGGCCGTGATCCCCGTGATGGAGCGACAGCGCAGCGGCTCGATCATCTGCATCTCATCGGTTTCAGCGCAGCGCGGCGGCGGCATCTTGGGTGGGCCGCACTACTCCGCCGCGAAAGCGGGTGTGTTGGGCCTGGCCCGTGCAATGGCGCGTGAACTGGGAGGTGTCGGCATCCGCGTTAACTGCATTACACCGGGCCTCATCAGCACCGACATCATCAAAGGCAGGATGACCGAGGAAAAGAAAGCGGAGATCGCCGAAACAGTCCCGTTGGGGCGCCTCGGTCACCCCAACGACATTGCGGGCGCCTGCATCTTCCTTGGCAGTGAACTGTCCGCGTATTGCACCGGCATCACGCTGGATGTCAACGGCGGAATGCTCATTCACTGACGCGGAAAAAGCGACGCAGCACGACGGGAAACAGTCCTCGTAGCCTCGATCCCCTGGATCTCGACCGGATTCCTCTGAACCGTTCAGACGAAATCCGGGCCATGCACCGGCACGGCTTTCTTACTCAATCTGCATGAGATATCCATGACCGACTTGTCGACACTTCAACAAAGCGCTTACCGCATTCGCCGCTACGCCCTGCGCATGGGCGAAGTGCAAGGCCAGGGCTACATCCACCAGGCACTCGGCTGGGCCGACGTGCTCGCTGTCGCCTACAAGCACGCAATGACCTACAAATCCGAAGACCCGGAATGGGAAGGTCGCGACCGCTTCCTGCTATCTCACGGCCATTACGCCATTGCTTTGTATGCAGCTTTGATCGAAGCGAAGATCATTCCGGAAGAAGAACTCGAAACGTACGGCAGCGACGACAGCCGTCTGCCGATGTCGGGCATGGCGACGTACACGCCCGGCATGGAGATGTCGGGTGGCTCCCTCGGGCAGGGACTTCCCATCGCGGTCGGCATCGCACTGGCCTTGCGTTTAAAGAAGAACCCGGCCTTCGTCTACAACTCGATGTCGGACGGCGAGCTTGACGAAGGCTCGACCTGGGAGGCCGCCATGGGCGCAGCGCACCATCGCCTGTCGAACGTGATCTGCCTGATCGACATCAATAACCAGCAGGCCGATGGACCGTCCGGGAAGATCATGGGCTTCGAGCCGCTTGCTGACAAATGGGCCGCGTTCGGTTGGCACGTGCAGCGCGTGGACGGCAACGACCTGAAGGCAGTCGTCGCCGCATTCGATGTGGCCCGTGCGCTCAAGGAAGACAGGCCGCGCGTCATCTTGTTCGACACGCTCATGGGGAGCGGCGTTCCCTTTCTGGAGACCCGTGACAAGAACCATTTCATCCGCGTCGATCCGCCGGAATGGCAGCAGGCCATCGCCCACGTCGACAGCACACGGACAGCAGGAGCAATGCAATGAGCGCCACCACCGAAGTTAAGCCGCGGCTGACCACCTCCGCCATGATCGCGTCGATCGCCAGTGAGGGCCAGCGTGTCAGGGCCGCACCGTTCGGCAAAGCAATGGTCGATCTCGGTCGCGATCGACCGGAGGTCGTCGGGATGACGGCCGACCTTGCCAAGTACACCGACCTCCACCTGTTTGCGAAAGAGTATCCAGAGCGCTTCTTCCAGATGGGTATGGCCGAGCAACTGCTGATGGCGGCAGCCGGAGGCATGGCCAAAGAGGGATTCATTCCGTTCGCGACGACCTATGCCGTGTTCGGCACCCGTCGCGCCTACGACTTCGTACATCAGGTCATCGCGGAAGAGAATCTCAACGTAAAAATCTGTTGTGCGCTCCCCGGCTTGACTACCGGTTACGGGCCGAGTCACCAGGCGACAGAGGACCTCGCCATGATGCGCTGTATCCCCGGACTGACGATCATCGACCCGTGCGACGCCCTCGACATCGAGCAGGCCGTGCCGCAGATGGCAGACCATCAAGGCCCCGTCTATATGCGCTTGCCACGCGGCAACGTGCCGCTCGTGCTGGACGAATATGACTACAAGTTCGAGCTCGGCAAGGCGAAGATGATTCGCGATGGCAATGGTGTGCTGGTGATCGCCAGTGGCTTCATGACCATGCGCGCCTTGGAAGTCGCCGATCAATTGAAGGCCGATGGCATCGATGTCGCAGTAATGCATGTGCCGACGATCAAGCCGCTCGACGAGGCCACGATCCTGGCTCAGGTCCAGCGTTTAGGCCGACTCGTCGTCGTCGCAGAAAACCATTCGGTGATCGGTGGTCTGGGCGAGGCAGTGGCAGGGTTGTTGATGCGCTCAGGTGTCGCTACGAAGTTCCGACAGATCGGTCTGCCGGATGCTTTCCTAGACGCAGGCGCGCTGCCCACTTTGCACGACCGCTACGGCATCTCCACACAAATGATGAGCAAACAAATCAAAAGCTGGGTCTGAGCCATGAAAGTAACATTTATCGGTGTCGGCGCGATCGGATTGCCGATGGCGTTGCAGATCCAGGCGGCAGGGCACGTCGTGACGGGCGTCGATGTATCGGACGCGGTCATTGCCAATGCAAAGCTTCAAGGGATAGAGACCGTCCGCAACTTTTCCGATGCGCCGTCTGCCGATGTCGCCGTGGTCATGGTCGCAACGCCCGATCAGCTGGCAATGCTCGTCGAGCAGGTCGGCAAGGCGGCGCAGGGCATGTTGTGGATCCTTATGTCGACAGTCGGACCCAACTCGATGCGCGAACAGGGAGAAGCCCTGCAGCGCGTGGGCGCCCGTGTCGTGGACGCCCCGGTGACCGGAGGCGTGGCCCGCGCAAAGACCGGTGAGCTTGTTATTTTCGCGGCAGGCTCTCCGGCGGATGTGGCGTCGGCCAAGCCGTTGCTCGACGCAATGGGCACGGTGCGTGTAACCGGTGAAAAACTCGGAGATGGTCAAAGCATCAAGGTGGTGAACCAGCACCTTTGCGCCGTGCATATCGCTGCGGCTGCGGAGGCGCTCAACTTGGCGCGCCTCCTTGGACTCGATCCTGCAATGGTCTTGGACCTCGTGCAGGGCGGAGCGGCCGGGTCCTGGATGCTTTCTGACCGCGGCCCGCGCATGGTTGCGGGCACCGATGTGGAAGTGACCAGCACCATCGGCATCTTCGTCAAAGACAGTGGGCTCGTGGTCGCAGCGGGCGAGACTTGCGGTGCACAACTTCCGTTGCTTTCGATTGCTCACGAGCGCTTTTGTCGCGCTGCAAAGGATGGCCTTGCTGCACGCGACGACAGTCGAGTGATCGAAACCTTTTCTTAGGGACGCGTTCTCAGGTGCGTTTTTCTGCAGTGCGACTGGCCATCTTGAGTCAGTGCGCTTTGAAGGCGATCTTCAAGGTGTGACCTCGTTGTCTTCGGCAACGAAGGCGCGCAATGTGTTGATGATCAAGACACCAACCGTGGCGCCCGCGTCCTGCAGGCCCAACGATTTTTCAGGGAAACAGGCGGCCTTGCCGTGTTGGGCGACCATGGTCTTGGTGGCCTCGAGTCCGGCAGCGGCAGCCTGTGCCGCAGCCTCCATTGCCTCGGGGAGTGCCACGCCGGCGGCGGTAGATTCCTGCAGCGACAGCGCGATCGGGTGCAGCACGTCCAGCAAAGTCTTGTTGCCCACTTTGGCTTTGCCTCTTTCCTCCACGCCATCGCGGTAGGCAGTCCAGAACGCGGCCATCTCGGCGGTGCCGATAGCCGATGCCTCGCCGATGGCCTTGCCGCCGCGCATGAACCCGGTAGCCGTCAGCGTGCCCATGGTCGACGGTGCGGCCTTCGCGATGGCCATGCCCGCGAGTTGCAGCGTCTTGCCGATCTTGTCTGTGGTGTTGGCTGCCACCGCATCCAGCGCCGCGTTGAAGCCCTTGTTCATGGTGATGCCCAGATCGCTGTCTCCGACCTTGCCGTCGAGCTCAATCAGGAAGGTGCGCTGTTCCGCGAAGGTCTGACTCAGGCGTCGGAACAGGCCCGGGAGTTCGTTCTTTCCAATTTGGTCCATCGCGACGCCTTCAGAGTTGCTGCTGGACGAAGAAGGGCGACGCGGCCGGTGCAGCGATAAGGCGCTTGAGCTCCTCGTCCATGCGCAACAGCGAGATCGATGCACCGGCCATTTCCATGGCGGTGGCGAACTCGCCGACATAGGCATGGAACACGTTGACGCCGCGCGCCGCCAGCAGCTCGGACACCTTGCGGAACAAGATGTAGAGCTCTTCCCTGGGCGTTGCTCCCAACCCGTTGACCAGCACCGTGACCTCGTCGCCCTGGCTCAGCGCGAGTTCGGCCAACAGCGGTCGCATCATCTCCACGACCACTTGATCGGCGGGCAGGAGCGGGCCGCGCCGGATGCCCGGTTCGCCATGGATGCCCATGCCGATCTCCATCTCGTCCTCTCCCACCGAGAAGGTCGCGTGACCGACCTCCGGGACGATGCAGCTGCTCAGCGCCACGCCCATCGTGCGGGTGTGGGCCTTGGCCTTCTCTGCAACGCGCTGCACTTCTTCGAGTGACATGCCTTCCGCGGCGGCGGCACCAGCCGCCTTGTAGACGAAGAAAATACCGGCAACGCCGCGGCGTTTGTGCTCTTCGCCCGGCACCGACGAGGCCGCATCGTCGTTACCAACGACCGACAGCACCTTGATGTTTTCCATTTCGGCCATCTCGGTGGCCATGTCGAAGTTCAGGATGTCGCCGGTGTAGTTGCCGTAGATGTAGAGCACACCGGCCCCCTGGTCGATCGCTTTGGTGACCTCGAACATCTGATCGGCGCTCGGCGACTGGAACACGCCGCCCACCGCTGCGCCGTCGAGCAGCCCGGTACCCACGTAGCCCAGGAAGAGCGGCAGGTGGCCCGAGCCGCCGCCTGTCGCAAGCCCGACCTTGCCTTTGACGCGTGGGGTGGTGGCGACCAGGCAGCGCCTGTCGTCGGCCACGTAACCGACTTGCTTCGGATGCGCGGCATAGATGCCGTCGAGCATCTCGTCGACGAAGTCTTCAGCATGGTTGAGGAATTTCTTCATGTGCTTCTCCTTAAGGGATGCGAGTGGGCGAGAACGGCGGGGCGGGTCAGCGGCGACGGACCGCAAAGAAAGCGCCAGCAACCAGGATGAAGACGCCGACGACCACGCGTTGCAAGGTGCTGGGGATGCCAGTCATGATCAGCACGCTGTTGATTGCCACCACCAGAAATACACCCAGCAAGGTGCCGGTGACGGTGCCGGTGCCGCCAGTGATGCGCGCGCCGCCCAGCACCACGGCCGCGATGACGTCGATCTCCATACCGACCAGGTCAAAAGGATTGGCCAGCCGGTTGCTGCAGACATGGATGATCCCGGCCAGGCCCGCGAGCGCGCCCGTGTACGAGAAGATGAACAGGTGGACGGCGCGCAGGTTGTAGCCCAGCCTCTCGGCCACTTCGCGGCTGCCGCCAGTCGCAAAGATGGCCCGTCCCATCAGCGTCTTGTTCAGGATCCACCACGTCAGGCCCGCCACCATCGGCAGCGCGAGGAAGAACACCGGCAGCATCGTGCGCGCGCCGCCGGTGGTGTGTTCGATCAGTGCGAGCTTGCCGAAGCTGTCCATCTGTTCGGGCAACGACGTCACCCACACGGTACCGACGAAGGTCAGCAGAAAACCTCGGAACAGATACTGCGTGCCGATGGTCACGATCAGCGACGGCGCGCGGAGCTCGTGCACAAGGAAGCCGTTGATCAGCCCGAGCAGCCCGCCGCCGGTCGCTGCAGCCAGGAACACCAGCAACAACGGCGTGCCCGGTAAGTAGCTCACGATCAGCTGGGTGACTGAGTACATCGACAGCGCTGCGATTGCCGTGAACGACACGTCGATGCCGCCGGCCGCAAGGATCACGAATACGCCGAGCGCGAACAGCCCGATGACAACGCTAGAGCGCGCGATGTCGAACAACGAAGCAGCCTGGAAAAAGCTTGGGTTGATGGCACCGACGATCGCACACACGCAGACCAGCAGGAACAGAGTGAAGAGCTCGGGGCGGCGGTCCAGCCGTCGCCTCAGCCGGTCGCTCCGGGAAAGACCGGACGGGGTAACGACCGAGGTGGACTCAGCAAGGGCGCTGGGTGCGTTCAAGAGGAAGTCACCTCGGATGGATGCTGTTCAAGCGGCACGGCGACACTGACCGTCATGGCGTCGTAGAGCGCTTCTTCGTGCGCGGTGGCCGCATCGAACTCGGCGGCCACCTCGCCGTGTCGCATGACAAGGATGCGGTCGCAGTTTTGAAGCAGTTCAGGCAGGTCGTCGCTGATGATGATCAGTGCCATGCCCTGCTCTGCCAGCGCCTGAATGGCCTTGTAGATGGTGTCTTTTGAACCGATGTCGACGCCGACCGTCGGGCCGTGAAGCACCAGCAGGCGCGGCGCGATGGTGAGCCAGCGGCCGATCAGCACGCGTTGCTGGTTGCCGCCGGACAGCGACTGCACCGGCAGATCGACATTGGGAGTGGCGATGCGCAGTGCGTCCACCAAACCCTGTGCGGTCGTGCGCGCCTTGCGCTGGTCAAGCAGGCCCAGGCGGTTGCGCAGTCGGTCAAGTATGAGCGCCACCATGTTGGACAGGATCGGCTTGTCGAGGAACAGGCCTTCAGCGAGACGGTCTTCCGGTACATAGCCGATGCCATGAGCGATCGCGTCGGAGGGCTGCGTTAGACGGACCAAGTCGCCTTCGAATCGCATCGTTCCGGCAGTGGCTGCGAGCACCCCGGCGATCGCCAGGCCGAGTTCGTTCCGGCCCGAGTCCATCAGGCCGGTAACGCCGAGCACTTCGCCGCGCGCGAGCGTCAGATCGACACCGCGGAACAACTCGCCCCTGCCGAACCCTTCCAGCTGCAGCAGCTTGCCTTCCGCGGGACGCCCCGTGCGGTATCGGCTGCCATCGATGGTCCTGCCCGTCATCAGCTCGCTCAAGTCCGTCTTGCTGAAATCGCGGATCGGACCCTGCGCTACGCACAATCCGTCGCGAAACACGATCGCATGCCCGCCGATGCGATAGCACTCGTCGAGTTTGTGGGTCACGAAGAGGACGGCTACATCGTCGCGCTGCAGCGCACCCACTACACGGATCAAATTGTCGACCTCGCGACGGGTGAGCGAGGTGGTCGGCTCGTCCATGATCACCAGCTTGGCCCGTGTGGCAATGGCCCGTGCGATCGCAACCAACTGGCGCACCGCCAACGGCAGGTCGGCAACCACTGTGTTCAGGAACGCATCTGTCGTCGGCAAGTCGACTGCCTCCAGCGCACGTCGGGCTGTCTGACGCAGCGCCACGGGATCGAGCCGACGTGCCAGGTGACCGTGAGCACGAACCAGTTGCTCCGAAAGTGCCACGTTCTCGGCGGTCGTCATGTTGGGGAGGAGCGAGAGGTCCTGGTAGACCGTCTCGATGCCGGCGGCCAGCGATGTGATCGGCGTCAGTGCGCCCTGTGCCTGCCCTTCGATCCGAATCGTGCCCTCGTCGGGCGGTTGCGCACCCGAGATGATCTTGATAATCGTGCTCTTGCCACAACCGTTCTCGCCTAGCAGGTGATAGATCTCACCACGCCGGATAGAAAAATCGACGCCGCGCAGGGCGTGCACGCCGCCGAAGCGCTTGTGGATGCCGCTAACCTCCAGGAAGGCGCTAGCAGAGGACGAACCGGCGGCTGCGATGACGTCGGGCATGCGCTGGGCGGCTGGCATGTGAGTAAACCTCTTAACGGGTGCGTGTCAGGTGGAATGGTTGACCTTCGGTGACGGCCGGGCCGGGCAGCTGCCGGTCGGTCGTCACCCTATAAAGCGCGCAGGTCAGAACATGGCAGCCTTGTACGTGGCCTTGTCCACGATCACCATGGCATTGCCGGTTAGCAGCAGGCCCTTGCCTGGACCCTGGGTCACGCTGACTTTTTCGTAGCCCTTCACGCCCAGGTCGATCCCATCGGTCAGCGGTTTCTTCTCGAGCAGGAGCTTGGCAACCTTGTTCATCGCGATGCCGGCATCCTTCGGGTCCCAGAAACCGATCGCCGTAATCGCGCCGGATTCAAGTAGCTTGGCCGAGGGGTTGGGCAGGCCGGTTCCGACCAGGCACACCTTGCCCTGCAAACCAGCCTCCTCGAGAGCGCGACCGATACCCAGAACGTCGTTGCCAGCCGAGCTCTGGAAACCCTTGATGTCCGGATGCTTGCGCAGAATTTCCTTGGCCTTTTCATAGGTCTTGTTGGCGTCGTCGAAGGACTCGTTCTTTGCATCCACCAGCGTCATGCCGGCGTACTTCTTGGCATTCTGCGCACCAGCGTCGACCCATTGCAGGTGCGTGCGGCTGCCCAGCGAACCAACGAACGAGGTCCACTTGCCCTTCTGGCCCATGCAAGCTGCGAGCTTCTCGTTCAGCGCGGTGCCGTAGGCTGCGTTGTCGAAGGCTTCGATGTTGGCGTTGGTGTTCTTCTGGTTGTCGGCTTCGTGAGTCACGACGACGATGCCCCGGTCCATGGCGCGTTTGAGAACGCCTTCGATCACCGCGGGGTCCATCGGCACGACGGCCAGTGCATTCACCTTGCGGGCGACCAGATCGTCGATGATCTTCAATTGCTGTGCGGCATCGGCCGTGGCCGGGCCGCTCTGGCTGGCCACCACGCTCGGTGTAGCGGCGGCGAACTCCTTGACGCCGACATCCATGCGGTTGAACCACGGGATGCCGCTGATCTTCACTACGGTCGCGATGACGGGCTTGTCCTGTGCGCTGAGTGCTCCGACCGTCGCGAGCAGGGCGGCGCCGATCAACGATGTCTTGACGCGAATCTTCTTCATGTTGTCTCCATTGGAATGAAAGGGAAAGCCCTCAGGAAGGTTGCTTCGGCGCAGGAGGGCGCTGCGACGACAAGGTGACGGAGCGGCCCGGCAGCCTGAGCAGGCTTCCGATGTCGTAGCGGCCGATTGCCAGGCAGACGAGCAGCAGCAAGCCCCAGGCGCAGTCGCGGAAGAAGTTCGAAAGTTCGGCGAAATTGAGCACGCTCGACAGCAGTTGCAGTGCGGTCGTCGACAGGAACAAACAGGTCATTCGTCCGTAGCCGCCTTCGGGCTTCACACCCGCCATCACCGTGATCAGTATCGCGATCAGAAGGTAGGACTGGCCATAGTCCCATTTGACGTTGACGTTGCGTGAGGCGATCAGCACGCCCGCCAAACCAGCGAGCACGCCCGCGAGGCCGTAGGTCGTTATCAGCAGTCGCGTCTGCGCGAAGCCTGCATAGCGGGCGGCCTTTGGGTTGGTGCCCATGAGAAAAAGTCGGATGCCGAACGGGGTGAACTTGAGAGTCGCTCCCACCAGCAACGTCACAGCGCAGAAGATAAGAAAGGAGATCGGAACGCCAAGCATCAGACCGTTGCCGATTTCCATCAACGGCTCTGCGCTGCCGACGCGCACCGACGGCCCGCCCGACAGTGCCACGGCCAACCCGGTGAAAAGCAATTGAGAACCCAGCGTGCACAGAATGGGCGTGAGTCCAAGCTTGGCTATGAGCACGCCATTGAAGATGCCTCCGGCGAGTCCCACGATAATCGCAGCCGCCGAGAAGGCCACGGTGAAGAGGATCGGCGAGGTGTCTGCCGATATCCATTCCGACACGAGCATTGCAGACGTGATGCCCGCAAGGTTGGCGAGCGCAATGCCCGAAAGGTCGATACCGCCATTACCCGCGCTCATAGCGAGCATCACGCCGATTGCGAGCAAGCCGAGTTCCGGGAGTTGCCCAGCCATTGACTGAAGGTTGTACGGATCGACGAACGCGCCGCGCGACATGACCGCGCCACCGATCAGGATCAGCAGGTTGATGGCTGCAAGAAACAGCAGCTGAGGATCACGCTTCATCGGTAGTTCAGTAAATCTAAAATTATTTTAGTGAACAGAAATTTGATTTGTGTGTTGCAAGGCCTAGGACATACCCGGATCACTGAATCGGAAAACCCTACCCTCTCATCCATTAAAAAATTGAGTCTTCGCACTTGCTTCCATTGGGTTGCACTGCGTTGCAATGTATGAAGCAACACTTCGCCACCATATAATTCACTAAACGTTTATCTCGGCGCGAGCTCCGTCGCAAATGGACATTGCAGTCAAGGCATCAATCTCATGTCTTCCACAGTCAAGGACATCGCACGCACCGCAAAGGTGTCGGCCGCGACCGTCTCGCTCGTTCTGAACAGCAAGGGCGGCATTTCCGAGGAAACGCGAGCACGCGTGCTCGCTGCCGCGTCGGCGCTCAGCTACACGCCCCGCCTGTCGAAAGGCACGAAAAATATCAAGCCGACACGCGCCGGCACGCTTCGTTTTCTGAAGATCGCGAAGCATGGCCATACGGTGAACCGCGACCACAACATTTTTATCTCCGACTACATCGACGGCATGTCACTCCAGGCCAGCGAGTACGGCTACAAGCTGGAAGTGGTGAGCCACGAAGACCAGCCGGTCGAGGACGTTGTGGCCTCGCTCGCCGGCACAGCATTAAGCGGGCTGGTCATTCTGGGGACCGAGCTCACGGAAACGGACATCCTGCTTTTCCAGCAAATCGGCATTCCGCTGGTGGTGATAGATACCTTCCACGATTTGCTGGAGTGCAACTTCGTCAACATGAACAATGGCGATGCGGTCTACAAGATGTTGTCGCACTTGGCCGAGCGTGGATTTCGACACATCGGCTTCATCGCGAGCAATGTGCAAACAGCTAATTTCCGGCTGCGGCGCGATGCCTTCGCGGACGGCATGAAGCGGTTGGGCCTGAGCTTCAGCCAGCGCGATATCGTGACGGTCGACTCGACGTATGAAGGCGCCTACCAGGACATGCTCGCCAAACTCAAGGGCGGTCACCTTGTGCCGGAGTGCTACGTCTGCACCAACGACATCATCACGTACGGATGCATAAAGGCATTTCGAGAGTTCGACATCCGCATTCCGGACGACCTTTCGCTAATCGGTTTCGACAATTTGCCGATGAGCGCCACCATGGACCCACCGCTCACCACGGTGGACGTCTCGAAACGGAAGATCGGCAACCTCGCGATTACCGTGCTCGACGAGCAAATCAGAGCGCCCGAGGGCCAGCCCGCAGTGAAGATTCTGGTCGGTGCAAACCTCGTAGTGCGTGACAGCGTAGCGTCGCGTGCGAAAGGCTCGCCACTGCGCTAAAGCTGCCCGACAACTTTTCTGAATCAACAGTTCGTTGGGTAGGATTGGCCTGCGCAGTTTGCGCAGGCACAAATGGGGGTTAAGCATGCGCTTGGCGGACTTCATCGATCAGAACATCGACGCCATTGTGGACAGCGCAGAAGGTTTTGCGCGCACGCTCGAGCCTGCGGCCAGGCACCTCGACGCGGTGGCCTTGCGCGACCACATGCCGACGATCCTGCAAGCAGTCGCACTCGATCTGCGCTCCCCGTAGACGCCGTCGGAGCAGCGTGCCAAATCGTTGGGCCAGCAGTCGCGCTTGCACGGCGCGCCGGAAACGGCTGCCCAGACACACGCTTTGCTGCGTGCCAAGGCTGGCTTTGACATCGAGCAGGTCGTGGCGGAGTACCGGGCATTGCGCGCTTCGGTGTTGCGCCTCTGGCTGGACCATGCACCTCACTTTGGGGACGATGCTTCTGACGACCTGGTGCGCTTCAACGAAGCTATCGACCAAGCCGTGGCGGAATCGGTCACCTATTACACAGCCGAAGTGGACAGATGGCGGCACGTGTTTCTGGGCGTGCTGGGGCACGACCTGCGCGGACCGCTGAACGCCATCCTCTTGACTGCCGAAGTCCTCTCACGCATGGGCACCCGGGAGCCGCTTAGCCGGCACACCGTCCGCTTAATTCAAAGCGGCAAGCGCATGAAGACGCTGCTGGACGACCTGTTGGATTTCAGCCGGGCGTCGCTTGGGCTGGGCATCGGCATTCGCAGGGTGCCTTCGGACCTGGCCCAACCCTGCGAGGACGAAGTCGAGGTGCTGCGCGCCGCCTTGCCGCACACGCCGATCACCTTCGATGCGGCAGGAGACACCACCGGCGACTTCGACGTCTCGCGCGTGCGCGAGGTGCTGAGCAACTTGGTCAGCAATGCGGCGAAGTACGGCACACCGGGCGCAGCGGTGTCGGTACGGCTGAGCCGGAATGCGGAGAGCGTGAACCTTTCCGTGGAAAACACCGGCGAGCCCATTCCCGTCGAGGCAGTGACACAACTTTTCGAACCGTTGCGACGCGGGGCGCCGTCCTCGGCTTTGGGCGACCGCGCGAACCTGGGCCTCGGGTTGTTCATCGTACGTGAAATTGCACGGGCGCATGGCGGCGATATCTCGTCATCTTCGGCGGATGGCAAGACACTCTTTACGATGCATTTGCCAGACTCGCCTGGCGCCAGCGGCACCACCCCGGGCATCTCGCCATCTCTTCAAGACCGGTGACTATTGAAAAAGCTAAAAGCCACTTTAGAGCACTCATTGCGCAGCGTGCTCATCGGCCGTTTTTGCGGCTTACTTCTTAAACAGCTGGCGCAGACTCATGTGAGAATTTTTTCTGCTCTGGTACGCACGCCTCATCGTCTATCGCTTGATGGGTCGGCGTTTTCACAAGTCATTGAGGACTTCGCTGTAGGGTAGCGCTACACGAATGACGGCGATTCATTCAACGCAACTAACCAATGGGCACATTACCCACGTCGTCTACTGGATGCCTTGTTTCTGAGCCTCGATGTAGATGTTCTCACCGGCCGAGACGGCCGCTGCACTTCTACTGTGCAGTCTTTGGATCCATCAGCCGGCCACGCTCAGTGACGAGCCGCGCACCACCAACTCACCCGGAAGCAGCAACTGACGCGGCGCGACGTCGAGACCCTTCAGGCGCTCGATCAGGCACTTGGCGGCTGTGCGACCGATCTCGTCGGTCGGCTGTGAAATGGTGCTGAGTCCCGGGCCGATCAACGACGCCCAGTCCGGATCGTCGAATCCCACAAAGCCGATATCGCGCCCGAACTGAAGATCGAGGCGCGCCATCGCCTGTGCCACACGAAGCGTGACGACTGCGTTCCCGGCGATGACTGCAGCACCATTTCCCTCGGCATCGACGTCGGCGATACGCCGCCCACCTATGGCGCGCGTACGAAGTGCGAGCAACGCGTCGTCGAGTGCCGCGCCCTCCTCCACCACGCTCTCGAAGACCTTACCCGCCACCTTCGGTTGATGCGCGGTCATGCAGACGCCGAAGGCTGTCGTGCGCTCGCGTCGAGAACTCACGCCCTTCGACGGTTCGGTAACGTACAGCAACTCGCGATAACCGCCGTCGACCAAATGCTGGCAGGCGGTCCGCATCGCAGCACGGTTGTCGAGCGACACAAAGTCGGTGTGCATGCCCGCATGCCGGCTGTCGACCAGCACCGCGGGCTTGCCATGCAGTGCATCGGCATCGACCAGGCCCGCGCCGCGTCCCAATGTATTTAATATGAAGCCGTCGACCTGGTAGCCCGCCAACGCGTCTATAGCCTCGCGTTCTCGATTGAAGTCGTTGCCGAGGTTGAACAGCATCACGAGATAGCCGGCGTCCTGGCAAGCCTTTTCGGCGCCGCGCAGCACCGCGACCGAATAGGGATTGGTAATGTCTGCCACGATCAAGCCAATGAGGCGGGAGCGGCCACGACTTAGCGCCTGGGCCATCGGGCTCGGCGAATAGCCGAGTGCGGCGATGGCGGTTTCGACGCGTGTTGCGATCTCGGGACTCAGCAGCCGCTCGCGGTGATTTAGAAAGCGCGAGACCGTCGCTTTCGACACACCGGCCGCCACCGCCACATCGGCGATTGTGGATTTTGCGCGGCGCGGCAAGGAAGCTTTTGCGGTCAACCCGCCGCCGTGTCGTACGCAGCCGTCGGCTGCTCGCCAGCCAGGGCCTGCAGCAAGTTGGTTGTGGCGAGTTCGGCCATCGCATGTCGCGTCTCGTGCGTGGCGGAACCGATGTGCGGCAACGGCGTGACACGCGGATGCGTGCACAACGGGGAATCGAGCGGCAGCGGCTCTCTGGCAAACACGTCGAGCCCGGCGGCGCGCAAGCTTCCCTGATCGAGCGCAGCCAGCAGCGCAGCTTCATCGACCGTTGCGCCGCGCCCGACGTTGATGAAGGCGGCGCCCGGTTTCATGTGCGCGAAGAACGCGGCATCGATCATCCCGCGCGTCGCATCCGACAAAGGCAGCATCGCGAGCACGATGTCCGATCGCGCGAGCAGCGCATCGAGTGGCGTATGGGTCGCGCGACCTTGAAGTTCCGGCGCTTGCGTAGCAAGGTCGACCGCGCGGCGCGAGTGGTATAGCACCGGCATGCCGAAGCCCAACGCCGCGCGTCGTGCCACCGCTTGCCCGATGCGCCCGAAGCCGACGATGCCGAGCGTCTTGCCGTGCACGTCGTAGCCGAACAGGTCGTCGCCGACACTGCTCTTCCATTGCCCATCACGCACGAGGTTCGCCAACTCGACCACGCGCCGTTGCGTCGCCATCAACAACGCGAACGCCGTGTCGGCCACCGTCTCGGTCAGCACACCGGGTGTATGGCACAGCACGATGCCGCGTGCGTACAACTCCGCCAGCGGGTAGTTGTCGACGCCGACGGACACGCTGGAAATCACTTCGAGTTGCGGTGCCCGGTCGAGCAGAGCGGCATCGACCGGATGGCTGGCGCCGATGAGTCCGTGCGTCGTCGGCAGCGCGGCGTTAAACGCGTCGGGCAGCATGCGCGGATCGGCTACCGTCACTTGGTGCACCTGCCGCAGACGGGCCAGTTGATCCTCCGGAAGCTCACGAAAAACCAAAACGTTCTTCCGCGTCATAGTCACAGTCACAGTCCAACCTCGTTGAGTTGTGCCCGCGTCGGCAGGCCTTCGGTATCGCCCAGTACCTGCACCGCGCGGGCGCCGATCCAGGCGCCGCGTTGCACAGCTTCGGGCACGCTTTTGCCTTCGAGCAAGGCGCTGACCACGCCAGCGGCAAATCCATCGCCGGCACCCACGGTGTCGATCACTTCGGCCACCGGAAAACCTTCGACGCGTCCGGTGCCCGCCACGTCGCTGTCGTAGTACGCGCCTTGCGCGCCCAGCTTGACGATCACCAGCTTCGCGCCGAGCCGGCGGTAGAACTTGGCGATGGCTTCGGGTTCAGTTTCACCGGTCAGCAGCAAGCCCTCTTCGACACCCGGCAAGACCCAGTCGGCACGCGATGCGAGTTCATTGATCCAGTGCCGCATGGCCTCGGTCGAAGACCAGAGCGTCGGACGCAGGTTGGGATCGAACGAGATGGTGCGGCCGGCCGCGCGCATCAGGTCCATGGTCTTGAGCGCTGCTTGCAGGCTGGTGGCGGAGATCGCGGCGAACACGCCCGTCGCATGCAGATGACGCGCAGAGCACAACCATGCTTCGTCGACATCGGCTGGCCCCATCAAGCTTGCAGCCGAACCCTTGCGGTGGTATTCGACCGGCGGATCGCTGCCGTCGGTGACGCGACCTTTGAACTGAAACCCGGTGCGCTGCGATGCATCGCAAATCACATGCGAGCAGTCGATACCCTCGCTCTTCATGGCGGCGATCAGGTAGCGCCCCATCGAATCCGTACCGAGCCGGCTAGCCCAGCCGACTTTGAGACCGAGCCGCGCCAAGCCGATGGCGACGTTGGTTTCCGCGCCTGCGGTGCGCTTGTGAAAAGAATCGACGTTCTCAATGGGACCAGGCCGGTCGGCGATGAGTAACAGCATCGCCTCCCCAAACAGCGCGACATCGAATGCGGTGTCTGTCACACGAACTTTCCTGCGCTCACAGTGCGCGCACGAAGGCGATCTGCTCGCGGGCCACTGCCAGCAGATCGTCGCCCATCAAAGGGTATTCGATGGCGCGTGGCACGTCCGCCGGCAGCGCCCGGAACAGCGAGCGCCACGGCGCCGCAGACTCGGACAGCGGCACCGCAACCCACTTCGCAGGCAACCGTTGCACGCCCTTGCAATGCACGTAGCGCACGCGTTTGCCCAACGCCTTGGCCGCTTCGATCGGGCATTCGCCGACGTAGTGCCAGTTGCCCATGTCGAAGGTCATGCCGAGCGAAACGCCGGCACTCTCCGCCGCATTGAAGAAGGTCATCAGCGCCGGCAGCGAACCCGCCGACACGGTCTGGTCGTTCTCGATCAAGAGCTCGATGCGCGTCTCGGACAGCTGCACCTTCAAGCCCCAGAGCGATCCATGCGAGCTGGCACGAAAGTCGCCGATCGACATCTTGAGGCGCTTGGCACCGAGCGTTGTCGCAGCTGCAATGCCGCGACCCAGGGCCGCACCGTCGAGCCAGCCGCCTTCGGCCCACAAGCCTTCAGGGCTCGAATAGACAGAAGCCAGGCCTGCCAGCGCGGGCAGTTCAGTCGCCGCATCGCTCAGCATTTCACCGCGAACTTCGACCGAGTCCGCACCCGCGGACTTCGCCAGTTGGGCGCACCACAACTGACCATGGCGGCCGACTTCGGCAGCGCCGAAAGACGACAGCGAAACGAGAACGGTGGACATCAATGCGCCTGATTCGAGCTGAGGATCTGCCCGAGAAACTGCTTGAGCTTTTCGTTCTTCGGGTTGCCGAAAAATTCGGCAGGCGGCGCTTGTTCGAGGATCTTTCCGTCGGCCATGAAGATCACACGGTCGGCCACGCTGCGGGCAAAGCCCATTTCGTGCGTGACGCACAGCATCGTCATGCCGTCGTCGGCCAAGCTGATCATGGTGTCGAGCACTTCCTTGACCATCTCGGGGTCGAGCGCGGAAGTGGGCTCGTCGAACAACATGATCTTCGGTGTCATGCAGAGCGCGCGCGCAATCGCCACGCGTTGCTGCTGGCCACCCGACAACTGGCTCGGATATTTAAGAGCCTGCTCGGGGACGCGCACGCGCGTGAGGTACTTCATCGCGACATCCTCGGCCTGCGGCTTCGTCATGCCGCGCGAGCGCATCGGCGCCAGCGTGCAGTTCTGCAGAATCGTCAGGTGCGGGAACAGATTGAACTGCTGAAACACCATCCCGACTTCAGCCCGCACCGCATCGACGTTCTTTCCGCCGGAAGTGAGGTCGATGCCGTCGACAACGATCTTTCCCTTCTGCACGGTCTCGAGCCGGTTGATGCAGCGAATCAGCGTCGACTTGCCCGAGCCCGAAGGCCCGCACACGACGATGCGCTCACCCTGCTTCACGTCGAGGTCGATGTCGGTCAGCACCTGAAAGGTGCCGTACCACTTGTTGACCGCTTCGATGCGGATGATCGAATCGGCCGCCATCACTGCATCTTTGGAAGATCGACGTTCAGCCATTTTCTATAAAGCTTGTTGAGTTCGCCGTTTGCCGTATTCCGCGCAACGAACTCATTCAGGTTCTTAAGCAGATCGTCTTGTCCGAGCCGCATGACGATCCCCATGAATTGCTGGCGCACCACGAACTTCTCTTCGAATGTGTTGGCAGGCACGCGCTTGGCGATCTGCGCAGTCACCGTGGAGGGGCAGCCGATGGCGTCGACCTGGCCCGAGATCAGCGCTTGCATGGCCGAGGCATCGTCGTCGAAACGACGAATCTCGGTGCCCTCAGGTGCCACTGCGGACAGCGCCACGTCCTGCGTACTGGCACGCGCCACACCAACGCGGAGCCCCTTCAAATCGGCTGCGCTCTTGATGGGTGATTTGACCGACCCGTAAAGAACGATGGTGGCCGCCGAATAAGGCGACGAAAACTCAACCTGCTTCGACCGTTCGGGCGTGATGGCGAGCACGGCGACCAACACATCGACCTTGTTGGTCAGCACATAGGGAATGCGGTTCGGACCGGTCACCGTCACGGTGTTGACCTTGACGCCCCAGTCCTTGCCAAGCAACTTGGCCACATCGGCGTCGTACCCGTCGGGCTGATTCTGGGCATCGGTGGTCGCATACGGCGGTACGTCGACCATTACACCGATGGTGATCTCGCCCTTCTTCTTGATGTCGGCCATGGACTGGGCAAAGGCAAGCGGAGAGAAAGCGACAAGTGCGGCACCAAGACCCAATGCGGCCATGGCACTCGTCAAAGCGCGGCGAAAAATAGAATGGGACATTCGTTATCTCCTGGGTATGTGAATGTGAGTGGACTGGAAATCAGCGCGTGAGCGTGCGGGCACCCCGACGCTCGATGCGAGCCGCCAGCATTGAAAGCGGCCAGCAGATCGCAAAGTAGATGACCGCCACGACCGAGAAGACGACCAGCGGCTGGAAGGTCGCACTGTTGATGATCTGACCGGCGCGCGTGATCTCGGTGAAGCCGATGATCGCCGCCAGCGACGTGCCCTTGATGATCTGCACGAGGTAGCCAACGGTAGGAGCCAAAGCGATCTTGAAAGCTTGCGGCAGCACGACGTCCCGCATGCGAGCGTTGTACTTCAGGCTCAACGCTTCGGCGGCTTCGCGCTGACCACTCGGCACCGCCTCGATGCAGCCGCGCCAGATCTCGCCAAGGAAGGCGGCACTGTTCAGAATCAGCGCAACACCCGCGGCGATCCACGGGTTGATGTCCAGGCCTAGCACCGGGGCACCGAAGAAGATCAGGAACAATTGCAGCAGCAGCGGTGTGCCCCGAAAAATCTGGATGAACACGGTCGACACGCGGCGCGCCGCGATCGAGTCCGACGTGCGCATCAGCGCAATGATCAAGCCCAGAACGGCACCGCCGATAAAGGCGATAAGCGACAAGGCGAGCGTCCAGCGCGCTGCCTCGAGGATGAACATGAAGTCGGGAAAACCGAAGGTGCGCATGATGTGTGACCGCCCTTACCGGCGGTCCGGATAGTTGAGCGTGCGCTGATAGATGAGCTTGAACAACGCCGAGAAAGCGAGTGCCAGCAGCAAGTAGATAGCGGCCACGACGATGTAGATCTCAAAGCTGCGAAAGGTCTGCGATTGCAGGTTGGCCGCAACCGATGTGAGGTCGTCCGCGGAAATCACCGACACCACGGCCGAACTCAGCATCAGCAGGATGAACTGGCTGGTAAGTGCCGGGTAAATCGCCTTCAGTGCCGGCTTGATGATGACGAAGCGGAAGATCTCCCACGCCTTCAGGTTGAGCGCCCGACCGGCTTCGATCTGCCCCTTGGGAATCGACTCGATGCCAGCGCGAATGATCTCCGTCGCATACGCACCGAGGTTGACCACCATTGCCACCAGCGCGGCGGTTTGCGGCGACCAACGCAATCCGATGGCCGGCAGCGCGAAGAAGAAAAAGAACAATTGCACCAGGAACGGCGTGTTGCGGATGACCTCGATGTAGGCGTTCACGACAAAGCGCAGCCAGCCCGGACCCGACGTCTTGCCCCACGCGCAAAAGATCGCGACGACCAGGCCGAGCACGGTCGCGATCAGCGACAGCTGGATGGTGATCCAGGTGCCCTTGAGCAGCAGCGGCCATGCCGCGAAGACTGCATCGAACTGGAATTGGTAGTTCACTCGTGCGACCCGCAATCAACGGGTTTCGTTTCAACGGAGCGGATTGTATGAAACCGGTTTCAGAGCGATATCAGGGATTGCCCTAGTCGCCTCTTTGCGTGACGGGGTACGCAGGCCTAGACTGGCGAACACCCCAAGACACAGACGAGACCGAACCCATGCCACACACCCCCACCCACCTGCACTTCCCCGTCCGTCGCTGGGCCGCCCATGCGGGCGCAGCGGCTTTCGTCTTGCTCGGCCTGGCTGCCTGCGTGGCGCCGCCCATGCGAGCACCGGACCGGCCGGCGCTTTCACCGGAGCGCATCGCGCAGATCGTCGCCAGTCCAGACCGCAGCGAAGCGGACCGACGCAACGACGCTCGACGCAAGCCGCAGGAAATGCTGGCTTTCATTGCCGTGCATCCCGGCATGGTGGCACTGGATCTGAGCGCCGCCGGGGGCTACACGACCGAGCTCATCGCGCGCGCAACGGGCCCGACCGGGCGTGTCTACGGACAGAGTCCACCGCGTCCGCCGAGCAGTCGGCCCGCGCAGCCGGAAGGCGCTACCGGGCCCATGCCAGCGGCCGTTGCAGGCGCCGCGCCGCGGCCATCACCGATGGCGCTGGCCGAACGCACAAAAAACCCTAACGCGTCCAACATCGTGGCGGTCGTTAGGCCGTTCGAGGATCCCGTCCCGCCAGAGCTCGCGTCGAACGGCCTCGACCTGGTCACGCTGATGTTCAATTACCACGACTTCGGTCATATGGGCGTCGACCGCGCGGCGGTCAACCGCGCCGTCTTCGCTGCCTTGAAACCCGGCGGCGTCTACGTCATCGCGGACCACGCAGGACGGCCGGGTACGGGCATTTCCGAAGCGGGCACGCTGCATCGCATCGAGGAGAGCTTCCTGCGCAACGAGGTCGAGCAGGCCGGGTTCCGGTTCGCCGCAGAGGGCAACTTCATGCGCAACCCAGCCGACCCACGCGACAGCAACACGCCACCGCCACCTCAATCCAAAGACGAGTTCGTGCTCAAGTTCGTCAAGCCCTGAAGGGTGCGGCGCCAACACGCCACAACGTCCCCTTTCAGAACCCTGTTCCAGGACGTTTCTGCGAGGCGCTTAGGCGATCCGTTCTAAGGGAAAGTCCTTGAGACTGTATGCGGGCAGCGTCGAAGGCACTTGACATGGCACAACGTACTGCTTCGCTTCACTCACGCACGTTGAGCAGTCGCTGGCTTCCGGTCGCGCTCACGTAGTGCGCAGCTGGCGGCGCCTTGACGCTGGCCCCGAGCGGGAAGCGCAACTGGCTTGGCTGTTCGAGCTCTTTCCGATCCTGCAGGCACGCTAAACGCAGATGGCACAAACTTTGAGCAGCGGCGAACTGCAGATGCAAGCCATCGGCCGCGCCTTGATGATGAAGCCGGGAATCCTGATCCTCGACGAGCCCAAGCTCGGTCTGGCGCCGATGATTTTGGAGCAGCTTTCTTGAGCGCTTGACTCAGGCATTCAGTGCACGGCACACGGCAGCCGTCACACTGCGTGTTGTTGCCTGACCGCCGAGGTCCGGCGTATGTTCACCGGTCGCAGTGGTCGCCTCGATGGCATGCATTAACCGCTGCGCTGCACCAGATTCGCCAAGATGCTCCAGCATCATTGCGACCGACCAGAAGGTCGCGATCGGATTAGCGATGCCCTTGCCGGTGATGTCGAAAGCTGAACCATGAATAGGCTCGAACATCGACGGAAACTGTCGTGAAGGATTCAGGTTCGCAGTGGGGCCGATGCCCAGGCTGCCCGACAGCGCAGAGGCCAGGTCCGACAGGATGTCGGCATGCAGGTTGGTGGCGACCATCACGTCGAGCGAGTCCGGCTTGAGCACCATGCGGGTGGTTGCGGCGTCGACCAGTTCCCGGTCGACCCTGACCGTCGGGTAGTCGCGTGCGACCTCAAAGAAGATCTCGTCCCACATCACCATGCCGAATCGCTGCGCATTCGACTTGGTCACGAGAGTGAGGTGGCGGCGCGGCCGCTGGCTCGCGAGTTCAAAAGCGAAGCGGTGGATTCGCTCGACTCCGACGCGCGTGAACACCGCGGTCTCGGTTCCGACTTCGATGGGCAAGCCGCGATGGGCTCGACCGCCGTGTCCTGCGTACTCCCCCTCGGAATTTTCCCGGACGATGACCCAATCGATCTCTCCGCCTTTCGCCAGCGGGCTAGTGACACCCGGCAACAGACGCGCCGGACGCACATTGGCGTATTGGTCGAACGCCTGCACGATGGCCAGGCGCAAGCCCCAGAGCGACACGTCATCGGGCACGCGCTGGCTGCCCACCGCACCAAAAAGGATGGCGTCGAAAGTCCGTAGTTGCTCTAACCCGCCGCTGGGGATGTAGTGACCATCCCGCAAATAGTTTTCGGAGTTCCAGTCGAAAGCCTCGATCGCTACGCTGAAGCCACCGTCAGTCGCGGCGCAGACACGCAGTACCTCCAGGCCAGCTTCGATGACTTCGGGCCCGATACCATCCCCGGGAATAGCTGCCAATCTGTAGTTGTGCATGCAAGGCTCCGTATATCGTGCGAAATCAACCGACGTGGCTGCGCCAGTTGTGCTGCTGCCTGAAGCCCAGCAGACGCTTGATCTTCTCGTTGCTCAGAAGGGTTTCGAACTCGCCCAACTCCTTCTTCAGTGGCACCGTCGGGTAGAAACGTTTGAGCAATTCGGCGGTCGGCAAGTCGGAAGAGACATCGTCGGCAGCAACGTTCATCACCTGAAAACCCAACCCGTCCTTGTCGACGGCCAGCCTAGAAGCAGTCGCGAGGTCGCGGGCATCGATGTAGCTCCAGGTGATGCGCCTACGAAATCCAGGATCCTTAAAGTACTCAGGAAATTTCGCGTAGTCGACCGGGTCGATCACATTGCCGATGCGCAGGCAATAGATGTCCGAGCCGGTGCGCGCATGGAATGCCTTGGCCGTTGCCTCGTTGATGACCTTGGACATGGCGTAGCTATCCATTGGATCGACCGGGTAATCCTCGTCCAACGGCAGGTACTCGGGCATGCGGTAGCCGTCCGCGAAGACGATGCCGTAGGTGGTTTCGCTCGACGCGATGATCACCTTCTTGATGCCGTACTTGGCCGCTGCGTCCAGCACGTTGTAGGTGCTCATGACGTTGATGCGAAACACTTCGTTGTCCGGGTGCGTCATGATCCGCGGGATCGCCGCAAAGTGAATGATCGCATCGATCGGCTCAGGCTTGATCGAGGGACTGAACTCATGGCGCACCGTGGTGCTGCACAGCGCGTTGAAGACTTGGCCCGCATCGGTCAGGTCGGTGATGACGGTGCGTGCTGCCGAGTCCTTGAGCACGGTGCGGTCAAGGTTCATCACGCGGTGTCCGTGATCGAGCAAGTCCTTGACGACCCACTTGCCTGCCATGCCGCTGCCGCCTGTCACGATAATGTTTTTAGACATGTCGATGTTTTCCTAAATTTCTGTTCGTCGTTTAAGTTCGTTGGATGTATGCGCAGAATCAGCCGAGCGTCTCGAGCAAGTCGCGGACGGCCTGCACGCCGCTTCGCGGAGATGAAAGTACTGGCACTTTCAGATCCCCGAGCGAGCTGACAAGACGCGCCATGGACGCCTGCGCCAAGACGATGACATCGACTTTGTCGACCAGAGAAAGAATCGTCCGTCGAACGACGTCGTCATGTTCTTCGGTTTTACCTTCGAGCAGCGCCTGGAAACCACCTTCGGCCACCGCCTCACTGATCTCAATTTGTTGACCAACATCCGCAGCCTTCGCACGAATTAGTCGGACTGTCGGCTCTAGGGTCGTTCTGACAGTCGCCACAACACCGATGCGGGGCCCTAAAGCGACCGCGCGCTCCGCCATGGTTTCGTCGATCTTGACGACCGGAATCGAGAGCCCTGCACGCGCGGCCGTGGCCGCTTCCCCTACCGACGAGCAGGCATTGAGAATGGCAACCGCTCCCATCTTCTGCCCCTCCTGCATGTACGTGAGGATGCGGCCGGAAACCGCCTCGGTCAGATGACCTGCTGCGATCACATCGTTCAGCAGGCTGTCGTCGACGATATTGATCACACGCACGTCGGGCAACAGCTCCTGGAACTGCTGTTTGATCGGTTGCACGGTTGCGGGTCCGGTGTGGACGACTGCGACGGTTTTCATGGTTCGACTTTCAAATGGATTGAGAAGAAAAAATTCAAGCTGCGGCGGCTTCCATCACTGAAGTTTGCGATGCGCTCTCACGACTCAACTCGGCGACGATGCGGCCCTCCCGCACGACGGTCACACGATCGCTGATCGCCAGTACTTCGGGCAAGTCGGAGGACACGACAATGATCGCCATTCCGCGGCTGGCGAGTTCCTGGAGGAGCTTGTGGACATCAGCTTTCGCGGCGATGTCGATGCCGCGCGTCGGCTCGTCGACGATGAGGACTTTGGGTGAGCGAGCAACCCATTTCGCGATCACGATTTTTTGCTGATTGCCTCCGCTGAGCTTTTCGGATCTCTGTTCGACAGACGGCGTTTTAATGCCGAGCCGACGCACGAAAGTCTGGCAACCCAGCGCTTCGGCAAGACGATCGACGAAACTCAGCTTCGTGTAGCTTTCCAAGTGGGTCAGGCTGAAGTTCTCGCGCACTGTCATACAGAGCACAAGCCCGTCTTTTTTGCGGTCTTCGGTGACAAATCCAATGCCGTTGTCGATCGCGTCCCGCGGGCTGCGGATGGCGACAACCTGGCCTCCGATCGCCACCGAGCCGCGATGCCGACGAAGGCCGAAGACCATTTCCATCATCTCGGTGCGCCCGGCACCAATCAACCCGAAGAATCCCAAAATCTCGCCTTCGTGAACCCGAAAGCTGTTGCCCCCGACCGCCCCCGACTGGGTGAGCCGGTGATTCAGGTCCAGGCCTTTGACTTCGAGCGCCACTGTCTGGGTGGCATGACACTTGTACTCGCCGTAGAGGTCGCTGTGTTCGCGGTCGACCATCATCCGCACAAGTCGAGTGCGATCGATATCACCGACGGCTAGGGTGCCGACACTCTGCCCGTCGCGCAACACTGCAACGCGGTCTGCAATGTCGAATATCTCTTCGAGCCGGTGCGTGATGTAGATGACGCCGATGCCGTCGGCCTTGAGCTTTCGAATCGTCGCCTTCAGGGCCATGGCCTCGTGGTGACTTAGGGAGGCGGTCGGCTCGTCCATGATGACGATCCTGGACCGATTCGAAATTGCCTTGGCGATCTCCACCATTTGCTTCTGGCCGACGCTGAGTCGACCCACGCGAGTCGTGGGATCGAGCGTGATGCCCAATGTATCGAGCAGGCCGCGTGCTGCCGCGTTCATGCTGCGCCTGTCGAGAAAGCCAAACCGGTTGGTGATCTCTTTGCTCAGGAATATGTTCTCTGCAATCGTCAGGTTGTCGACGACCGACAACTCCTGGTAAATGATGCACACGCCAAGGTCACGGGCGTGCGCCGTGCCAGTCAGCTGCGGCACGCGCTTGCCGTCGATCCAGATCTCTCCGCCTTCGTCCGGCTGGTAGACGCCGGTCATGATTTTCATCAAGGTGCTTTTGCCAGCGCCGTTCTCGCCAGCGATAGCCAACACTTCTCCACAGGCCACATCGAGGCTGACTTGACTCAAGGCCTTCACTCCCGTGAAGGTCTTGGAGATATTTTTGACCTGCAAAAAAGATGCCACGCGCGACTCCGGAAGACAGAGACCCGCGTCGGGGCCTCCACCTACTCTAATTACTTGGTGTAAGACCCAAGATTCTGGTTCGTTACGACGTTGACGCCAGTGTCAACGTTGGACGAAGTCGTTTCCTTGCCGCTGATCTGGTCGACCAGATGCTCGACCGACAGCTTGCCCATGGTGACGGGACGCTGGACCATGATTCCCTGGATGTAGCCTTCCTTCACACCCTTGATGGTGTCCGGCAGGTCATCGAACGCAAAGACTTTGACCGCATTCTTCTTGGCCGCGAACTCCTTGGTCGCCATGACTTTGGAGACTGCCGGACCACCGACCTGGCTTACACCGAAGATACCCTTGAGCGCAGGATGAGCGCGCATGATCGACTCGGTGGTAGCGACAGCCTTGGCCAAATCATCTTCAGTGCCTTCAGTGGCGACGATCTTTATCTTCGGGTACTTGCCCAGCGCCGATTTGATGCCCGCAATGCGCTCATTCAGGTTAACGGCGCCGAGCTGACCGGTCACGACAGCGACCTCCCCTTCGCCATCGAGTGCCTTGGCCATCGACTCACCCATCGTCTCGCCTGCTGCTGTGTTGATGGTGCCGATATACATCGACCGTCCGCTGTTAGGCGAGTCGGAGTCAAAGGTGACGACCTTGATGCCGCTGGCAATAGCCTTCTTGATGGCAGCTTCGACCGACTTCGGCTCATTCACTGAGATCGCAATACCGTCGACCTTCTTGGCGATCAGATCTTCCAGGATTCGCACTTGGGTCGAACCCTGCGTGTTTTGTGGCACCACCCACTGGTACTGAACACCCAGCGCTGCGGCCGCTGCCTTGGCGCCGGTATTGCAATCGTCGAAGAACGGTACCGCGACTTTGGGGATCACTGCAATCTGCAGATCCTTGAGGTCCTTTGCGAACGCACTGGTCTGCGATGCCAGCGACAAGGGCAAGGCAAGAACGGCAACTTGAATTAGCGAAAGAATTTTTTTCATGATGTCTCGTAGTTTTAAAGTTTGAAGATTCGGGCTGGTTATCTTGCGGCCCAAAGTGGGCCTCTATTTGATCGGCGGGGTTAGTTCTCCTTTGCTCCATGGCGCCAAACATCGATGCTCACGGCGATAAGGATGACCGCTCCAGTGATTGCCTGTTGCGCATAGGTGTTGATGTTCATCAGCACCACGCCATTCGCAATGATTCCGGTGAGGGCGGCTCCGATGACGGTGCCCTGCACACTGCCCACGCCGCCCGCGAGGCTCGCGCCCCCGATCGCAGCGGCGGCGATCACGTCGAGCTCGACACCGAAGCCGGAGGCCGGCTCGGCAGAAAGAAAGCGAGAGAACGCCACGATGCCAGCCAGGGACGAGATGGCCCCGGACAATGTGTAAACGATGAGCTTGGTGCGGGATGTGTTCACTCCGCTGATCCATGCGGCATGCTCGTTGCCGCCGGTCGCATAGACGTGCCGGCCGAAGGTCGTATAGGACATGACCACTGAGAAGACGATCGCCAACACCACCATGATCACCACAGGCGCCGGCACGCTGCCAAGGTAGCCCTGTCCGATCTGGTTGAAGATGTCCGGAGTCTCGGGGGTGACGGGAACGCCCTTGGTGATGATGTACATCAAACCGCGTCCGATACTCAGAGTGCCCAGCGTCGCGATAAAGGGAGGCAAACGTCCCACCGTTACCAAGAGACCATTGGTCATCCCGAACACCACTCCGACACCCAGCCCGCACGCCACGCTGACAACGGTCGAGAAACCGTGCTGAAAGGCCAGTGCAGTAACCAGCCCTGCAAGACCCATAACAGAGCCGACTGAAAGATCGATGCCACCGGTGATGATGACCATCACCATGCCGATCGACATGATGGCGGTTGTCGAGAACGAGCGGAAGACGCCCATCAGGTTGTCGCTTGTGAGGAAGTACGGCGTTGCCACTGCAATGCCTGCACTGACCAGCAGCAACGCTATCAACACGCTCATTTCACGGGCACGCGTCAGGGCCCGTAACGACCGCCCCATTGCGGGCAGCGTCCATCGGCTCGGCGGGTTCAATCCAGCTTCCACTTTGTCTCCTGGCATTGCTCTGACGGCTGAAGGGTCGAGCGGTACTTCGCATCGTTCTCCTTCGCTCGCGATGGGAATCGCGAGCACTGGAATGTAGGGTCATCGGTACCGCGCTACGCTCCCGCAAAAGCAATCCTTTGTTAACTTAAAGTCAAGAATTCAGGCAACCATGCTGACGGATATCCAGCCCGGCGATTTGGGGTTTTTTTCGACTCTCGCCGCTTTGGGAAGTCTGACGGCGGCGGCAAGGGAAATGGGCATTTCCCCGCCGGCGGTGAGCAAGCGGCTGTCACAGATGGAAGCCCGGCTAGGCGTGGCACTTGTGACCCGGACCACGCGCCGCATGAGCATGACTCCAGAGGGCGATATTTATCTTGAGCACGCGCGTCGCATCCTCGGAGAAATCGATGAGCTGACACAGTTGCTCGGTAGTGCGAAGGTGACGCCCAAGGGCCTGCTGCGCGTCAATGCGACCTTGGGTTTCGGTCGCTGCGAGGTGGCACCCATCATTTCCAAATTTGCACGCAAGTACCCATTGGTTGAAGTGCAACTGCAGCTCTCGGTCAATCCACCGCTGATAACCGACGACGTCTTCGACGTTTGCGTGCGCTTTGGCGAGCCACCCGACTCGCGCGTCATCGCCCGTCGCCTCGCCCCTAACCGGCGCCTTCTGTGCGCGGCGCCCAGCTACATCGCGCGGCACGGACAACCCAAGACGCCACAGCAATTGGCCACCCACAATTGCATCGGCATTCGGCAAGGAGACGAAGCCCATGGCGTCTGGCGACTCAGCAGTGGCCGAGGTGAAAGTCGTCGAACCGAATCGATCAAAGTGCGCGGAAGTCTGGTGACCAATGACGGAGAGATTGCGGTCAATTGGGCGCTCGATGGCCATGGCATCCTGATGCGGGCACAGTGGGACATCGCCCGGCACCTGCGCAGTGGTCGCCTGGTAGAGGTCCTGCCAACCTTCGAGACGCCGGACGCGGATATCTTTGCGGTTTACCCGCAACGACATCAGCATTCCCCAAGAGTGCTCGCGTTCGTGGAGTTTTTGGCCCAGTCGCTTGCAGCGCGCTAGGCTGCCTTCTTTTCTAGCAACATTACACAGAGAGTCACCGATGACGCACCCAGCATTCACATCCGGTTCCGTGGCCGTGGTGACAGGCGCCGCCGCCGGTATCGGCCTTGCGGCCGCGCAGCGCTTTGCCCAGTTGGGCCTCAATGTTTGCCTGGCGGACATTAATGTTGACCAACTTTTACGCGCTGCGGAACAAGTCGGCGCAGTGGCTTCCGGCGGTCCAACCCACGTCATGTATCAGCAAACCGACGTATCCAAAGTCGAGGACTTGCAGCGACTTGAGCAAGTCGTTAGGGACCGTTTTGGAGGCACGGATGTATTGATGAACAACGCCGGCATCCAGCCGGGCAGTGCAGTCTTCGGAGCTCCAGAAAACTGGCACCGAGTGTTCGGCGTGAACCTGTGGGGCGTTGTCAACGGAGTGCAGACCTTCGTGCCTTCGATGATCCGGCGCGGGCGACCTGGTTGCGTGATCAACACCGGCTCAAAACAGGGCATAACCACTCCGCCGGGCGACCCGGCATACAACGTGTCGAAGGTTGGTGTCAAAGCCTTCACCGAAGCACTGCAGCATGAATTAAGAAATACGTCGAACTGCCAAATCAGCGCGCACTTGCTTATTCCGGGATTCGTGTTTACCCAACTCACTGCACAAGGTCGAGCCGAAAAGCCTGCCGCCGCATGGACACCCGAGCAGACCGTGGATCTCATGTTGAAACGATTGGATGTCGGAGACTTCTACATCCTGTGTCCGGACAATGACGTGCCGCGATCGCTCGACGAGAAGCGCATCCTATGGGCGGCTGGCGATATCGTCGAAAACAGGCCCCCTTTGTCCCGTTGGCTGCCTGAGTATCAGGAGGCCTTCCAAGCCTTCAGCCGCCGATCAGAGTGAGCCTGCTGCGATCGATATGGTGCTTTCACCGTTGACCAAGCCGGTCGTCCGATGGCAAAGGCGCGGCCGTGCTGAAAGACGACGTTGCAGGCCTGGCAAACTTCGCTCCTCCTTCAATCTGTTTCGTGTTGATGGGTAAGGTGATCCAGCATGGCTGGCGTTTTGCCGACAAGCTTCACCATCGAAGTTGCCGGGCGTCGAATGCTTAGTGCCGTTGACTACGCCCCGGGCGCCTGACACTGCACCTGCTTCAGTGGGTCGCAGCTTGGGCTCGCTCCACGATGCCTACTTGCCGCGGTGACATCAGGTTCTACAGACGTTCGCGGCCGTTTCCCTTGCCTCGTGCAGCCGTCGCCAGCCTTACCGGCGCAATGTGATGCGGCGCTTGCCGTCGCCATCGGCAGCGCGCTCCACCAGCCCGATCTTTTCCAGGTGCAGCAGTTGCTGGAGCAAGCGCGAGGCCGGCGTGCGCAAGGTGCGCGCGAGTTCCGTCGCGAGCACCGCGCCGCCAGCGGCATCCAGC
Organism: Variovorax sp.; assembly: GCA_025352265.1. Lineage (GTDB taxonomy): Bacteria > Pseudomonadota > Gammaproteobacteria > Burkholderiales > Burkholderiaceae_C > Variovorax. The sequence continues at coordinate 83,202 of JANXTS010000029.1, forward strand.
ATTGTCAGCAGCACGAAGTCGGCCCAGGACAGCCCGTGCCGGGTGCCAAGTTCGTCGTCGAGCACGAACACCATCGCCGCGTGCGCCAGGTGTCGATCCACGCAGGCCTGCAAGGCTTCTTCGCTCACGGCGCCAGCCCTTGCAGTTCGCGATGCATCTGCGCCAGCGCCTTGAGTTCACCCGCGTAGTCGAAGCTTGCGTCCTCGCGTTCCTTCACGAGTTCCAGCACTTCGAAGGCGAGTCCTTCTACCCCGCTGCGATTCCATTCGGCCTGCAGTACGCGGTCTGCATATTTGCCCAAACCCAGCTCAAAGCGAGCACGATTCAGCGCCGCGTGCACGTTGCGGCTCGTGCCAAGGAGCAGGTGACCGCTCGCGCGGTCGTGAATGGCGTAGATACCCATCGGCGGAAAGGCGTCACGCGCCTCGCGCGCGGCCATCCGCCGCGCCAAGCGTGACGCCTGGTTGACTGAAGAGTCCATCTTTCTTCTCCTTGTGACGGTAGTAGAGGCCATGCAGCACCAGCATGGCCAGGAACGCGACTGGACAGGCCCAGAACACGCCTCTCAGGCCGAAGCGCGCTTCCAACGCCACGGCAACCGGAAGTTCGACGCCAACGATCGCCGCCATGCTCAGGAGTGCCGGCACCAGTGCCGCGCCGCTCGCGCGCATCGCGCTCACCAGCACGTTGCTCCATCCGAGCAGCACCACGCTCCAGGCGACGGTGCGCACGATGGCGGTTGCCTGCTCCAGCACGGGCCCGGGTTCCAGGAACACGCGCAACGCGTAGGGCGCGAGCAGGTGAGCAGTCACCGCGAACAGCGCGGTGACCACGGCGTTCAAGCCCAGCCCCGTGCTCACGATCGCTGGCAGCCTTTCGCGCCGTCCCGCGCCGACGGCGTGCGCGCTGAAGATCGCTGCGGCAATGCCGAGGCTCATCGCCGGGAATTGAACCCAGCTTAGGACTTGCGTCGCCGCGCCATACGCGGCGGTCGCATTCGACCCGTGACGGTTCACCAGGCCCAGCAGCACGATCTCCGCAAGCGCCATCGCCAGCATCTGGAAGGCGGCTGGCAGCCCGATGCGCAGCATGCGCTTGGCGATGGCCGCACTTGGCTTCCAGTCCTGCCACCCGGTGCCGGTGGCGAATGGATGGTTGCCCTGACGCCAGCGCCGGATCAGCACGGCGAGCGCGACCAGCTGCGCAACGAGCGTCGAGACCGCCACGCCCGCTGCGCCCAAAGGCGTGCCCGCAACAAGCAGCGGCGTGCACGCCGCACCCACCAGCGTCGCGGCCAGCAAGGCCCACATCGGCGAGAGCGCGTCGCCGGTGCCGCGGCTCAGAGACATGCCCGCCCACGCGACGAACACGAAGGGCATCACCAGCAACATGGCGCGCGCATAGCGGATCGCCGCCGGCAAGATGTCCGACGGCGTGCCGAGCGCTTGCATCAACCACGGCGCACACCAAGCACCGGCCGCCGCGACCGCAAGCCCTATGCCGAGCGCAGCCACAAAGGCCGTCGCACCCACGGTTCGCACCTGTGCCGCATCACGCGCACCCCATGCTTGTCCCGCAAGGATGGTCGCGCCGGCGCCAAGTCCAATGATCAGCGACAGCAGCAAGAAGAACACCGGAAAGAACGATGCGACCGTTGCGATGCCGCGTACGCCCAGCAAGTGCCCGAGCCAGAAGCCGTCCATCAATCCGCCCGCGCTTTGCAGCGCGTGCGTCAGGAACAAGGGGGTGAGCAGCGCAAGGTAGCGCGTGCGCATTGTCGGTGCCGGTCTGGCGGCCGATGCCGTTGCTTGCTCGTTCATGAGGGCTCTCGTGGAATGCGGGCGTGCGTGTGCCCGCAGCGCAGCGGCATGGAGCCGCGCGCTGGTTGCAAAGGAAAAAGGGTTTCGGCCTAGCCGGGTGCAGGTTCGGCGAGCTGAAGCACGTACGCCCGAACGTCCTCGGGCCATCCGGCCATCTGCGTCACCAGCCGCTCGTGGTCGCCGGCGAACAGCGCCCGCGACGCTTCCTCGAAGCCGGCAAGGTCGCCGGCAAGCGTCGACATGGCGTGGTACGCACGGTCGCGCGCCTGGCGCGTCCGGTCCCGTTCGCCGCCGTTGCGCCGCGCTTCGTGCACGAGCTTGCGCAAGGCCACTGAGGCGCCGCTTGGTTGCGCGGCGAGCCAGTCCCAGTGTTCTGGCAGCAGCGTCACTTCTCGCGCGACCACGCCAAGCTTGGGACGACCGCGGCCCTTGGGCGCTTGGACCGGCGCAGCCACGGTGTAACGCGCCGCAACGGCTTCCTCGCCACCGCGCAGGTCCAGGTCGGCCGACTGACCACTGGCATTACTGAAGATCAACGGACGCGCCTCGGGTTGCGACTGCTGCGCGCGCAGTACTGCTACGGCGACTTCGTGCAGGGGACCGGCAGCAAGGCGACGCCCGTCCAGTAAAGCGGTGTAAACGAGCGGCATGACAGGGTCCATGCCGAGAATTTTATCCGGGTTAAATTAAAAAGTAAATAACATCCGGGTAAATTCACCGGGCAACATGGGCCTCCCGTCGCCTGACAGTCGCGCCATCTTGCAGGCCCGCGCAGCGACGATTCCGGTGCGTTGCTTCAAATAGACGTCCAAGCCCACAACGCGATGCTGGCATGAGCGAGTCCGTGTTGGGCGTAGACGCCAACAACGCACACAACGCCGCGCGACTCTACGAAAGCTGCGGCTTTCGCGTGACCCGGCGCAACATGGTCTTACGCAAACCATTGGTTGAATAACGAGACGGCTATCGGCCAGAAACAGACGTTTTATCTGCCCTCGCAGGGCACAACGAGAAGCGGATCACGATCTCCCCCGGCTCTCTCAGCCCCATCAAATACCGGGCGAGTTTCGGACACGCGTGAGAAAAGTCGCCTGCATGAGCCACTGCATAGCTTTCACCGCCCAAAAGCAAGCGCCCGCACGTTACCGTTGGTTACTAGCGTCAGGTGCGCTGGTTGGCGCTGAAAACGGGTCTCGCACGTTCTCCTGTCAAGCAAGGAAAGACGCCGACGGGCTGGGGCCAGGGTCGCGGCTCATGGTTGCTCCAGCGTTGGCTCTTGTGCGACTTCAACAATCACGGCGGCCGTCATTCACGCCGCCATCCGTAAAAGATGCGATGAATTCATGCAGTTTCCCGTTGGCGTCGCGACTGACGACGCTGGCCCTTTGCGCGCTTGCCTCTTCTGCGGTCCAAGCGGCCGACCCGGCACCTTCCGCTTCGGTACCAAGATTCGAGATCTCGCGCTATCTGGTCTAAGGCAACACGCTCGTCTCCAGCGAGTCAATCGCTCTCGCGCTGGCGCCCCTGACCGGTACGCAACGTGAATTCAGCGACGTGCAGCGTGCCGTGGACGCCATCGAGGGCGTGTACATCCAGGCCGGCTACACCGCCGTGAAGGTGACTGTGCCCGAGCAGGAACTCGTCGGCGGAACCGTCAGGATCAGCATCGTCGAGGCCGTGGTGACCTCGGTCACCGTCGTCGGCAACGAGCACTTCACGACTGAAAACATCCGCGCGAGCATGAAGCTGAAGACCGGCGCGCCGCCGCGCTTAGGCGACCTCTCGGAATCAATCCAGTTGGCCAACGACAACCCGGCCAAGCAGCTCTCGGTGTCGATGGCGGAAAGCGCCTTGCCCGGCACGATCGACGCGAAGGTGTCCGTGGTCGACTACAACCCGCTGCGCATCATCGCCAAGGTGGACAACACGGGCACGGCCAGCAGCGGCCAGTGGCGCACCGGCGTCGCGATCCAGCATGCCAACCTGTTTGGCCTCGACCATGTGGGCACGCTGGCCTACACGACCTCGCCCGACAGCCCGTCCGGCCGGAAACTGGGCGTGTATTCGGTGGGCTACCGGATCGCGCTGTACAACCTGGATGACAGCCTGGACCTGGTCTACGGCCGCTCGAGCGTCAATTCGCCATCGAGCTCGCCCACGCTCGGCGGCGTGCTGGGCCTCACCGGAAAGGGCGAGACCGTCGGCATCCGCTACAACCATTTTCTCGGGCGCACCGGAGAAAGCATTGCCAAGATCGTCTTCGGCTTCGACCGCAGGAACATCGACTCGCGCTGCGACGTTAACGGCCAGCCGATCAGCATCGCCGGTCCGACGCCGCCGGTGGCCTCGTGCGTGCCGTACACGACGACACCGCTCAGCGTCACGTACATCTCTCAGCGCGAGGGCGTGGACCAGTCGATCAACTACAACATCGGCCTGTCGCGCAACATGGCCAGCGGCCAGCGCTTCACCAACCTGGACGGCCGCACCGACCGCTACTCGTACCTAACGCTGGGCAACCGCGACACGCGCGACGGCTTCGTGGTGGCGCACGGCGCCGTCAACTTCCTGCAAGCCTTGCCGGGCGGGTGGCAAGTGCGTCTGGCCGGCAACGCCCAGCTGACCGACACGCCGCTGGTGGCCAGCGAACAATTCGGCCTCACCGGCGCGAACGCGGTGCGGGGCTTCGACGAGCGCGCGGTGGTTGCCGACAGTGGCCTGGTGCTCAGCGCCGAGCTCTACACACCCGAACTGGGCGCTCGACTTGGCCTGCCAGGCAGCACGAACGTAGCCAGCGCCGGCGTAGGCACGCGCTACAGCCTGAGCCGCGACTTCAGCGTCCGGCTGGACGTGGCCCGCGTGCTTGAGTCGGGCAGTTCTTTCACCGAAAAGCGCGGCGACTGGCGCACCCATCTGAGTGCGATGTTCGCGTTCTGAAAAGGAAGACAGCCAATGAATACCGAATCCTTCAAGCTCCGCTTCCTGCCGCTGGTGGTCGCGGCCATCTGTGCCGGCGGCGCCGGCGGCGCGCTGGCCCAGATCGCAGCGGGCGCACTGCCCACGGGCGGCACCGTCGTTGGCGGCCAGGCCTCCATCGTGCAGAACGGCACGACGCTCAACATCAACCAGACGACCAGCCAGGCGCTGGTCAATTTCTCGACCTTCAACGTCGGCTCGGGCGCGCTGGTCGACATTCGCCAGCCGGGCGCCGCAGCAGCGCTGCTGGCGCGAGTGACCGGCGGTGACCCGTCGCAGATCTACGGGCAGATCCGAGCGAATGGCGCGCTCTGGCTGATCAACCCGTCGGGCATCTTGGTGGGGCAAGGCGCGCGCATCGACGTGGGCAGCTTCATTGCCAGCACGCTGGGCGTGAGCGACACGGATTTCCTGGCCGGACGCCTCAACTTCACGTCGCCAGCAAATGGTGGCGGGGCCGGCGCAGTGCGCAACGCCGGCAGCATCTACCTGGTCGCGCCAAAGGTGGAGAACAGCGGCATGCTGAACGCGCCCAAGGGGGAAGTGATCCTTGTGGCCGCGCAGAACGTGCAGCTGATCGACACCGGCCACCCCGGCGTCACTGTGGAACTCACCGGCGCCAAGGGCGATGTGAAGAACCTCGGACGCATCGTCGCCGACGCCGGCCGCATCGGCCTGGCCGCGGGGCTGGTGACCAACGCAGGCACGGTCAGCGCGAGCAGCGCCGAAAGCGTGGGCGGCCGCGTGTTCCTGCGCGCCACCGACCTGAAGACAACCTCGACGTCCGACATCAGCGCCAACGGAACCTCCGGGGGCAACGTGGTCCTGTCCGCGGACAACACCAACATCGACGGGCGCGTCTCGGCCACGGGCAGCAACGGCCCCGGTGGATTTGTGGACACGTCTGGCCACCTCAGCCTGAACGTCAAGCACGCGCCGATCGTGGGCAAGGGCGGCGAATGGCTGATCGACCCGAGCAACCTTGTAGTCGTGGCCGGCGGCGGTGGGGCGGACCTGAACAACGGTGGTGTCGTCACGTCGACCGAGACGGGTACGACGGTCGGGGCCGACGTGATCACGGCGCAACTGAACCAGGGCATGAGCGTGTCGCTGGTAACCGGCGCCGGTGGCGCGGGCGTGGGCAACATCGTGGTCAGTGCCGCTATCGCCAAGACCGCGGGCGACTACGCCCGGTTGACGCTGAGGGCGCACAACGACGTCACCGTCAACGCGCCCATCACCAGCACTTCGGGCGCGCTCGACCTCGACCTGAAGAACAATTTTTTCGGCGGCACCAGCGAGGGCGGCCACGTGGCCACAGTGAACGCCAATGTGAACCTGAATGGGGGTCGCCTGGACGTCTCGCAAGGTGAGGCCCTGGGTAACGGCACGCTGAACATCACCGGCGGCACCACGACGCTGGGCGCGGGTTCGTCCATCAACGCCGCGTCGGTGAATGTGCAAACGGGTGGCCGCGTGTCGATCGATTCCGAGCAGACGCTCAAGGGCGCCTGGAACAATGCCGGGCAGATTGACATCGTGAACAACGGCTCAATCAACCTGGTCAACCCGATGGAGCCGGCCACGAGCCTCACTAACGCCGGCCGCATCACCCTGTCGGGCAGCAACGGTTTCGCATTGACCGGCGCCACCGATGGGGTGAACCTGATCAACAACGGCGACATCGTCAAAACGTCGACCGGCGCCCAGCAGATCACGGGGCTGACCAACGGCCCGACAGGCCGCCTCATCGTCGACGCCGGCAAGCTCACTCTCGACCAAAGCACCCTGGGTGGCCGCGCCACCGTGGCGCCGACCTCCTCGCTGGTGCTGAGCGACTCGAATGTGGCCGGCGGTGTCGACATCATTGGCGCGGGCGCCATGGTGTGGTCGGGCACGGTGACCCTGCTGGGCGACGTGACGCTGGGCGCGACCGCGCCGAAGTTGAGCGACGACCCCGATCGCTTTTTCACTTTCATCCGGGGCTCGGGCTACAAGCTCACGACGTACGGCCTGGTGAACGTCGTCAAGAATCTGGTGCTCGACAGTGGCGCGACCTGGGAAAACTTTGGCACGGTCAACGTCGGCCCGGCTTCGCCAAGCGTGCTGGCCTTCAACCTGAGCGCGGTCTTCAACAACAAGTCGGGCGGCGTCGTGGACGTGCGGGACGGCTCGCGCCTCGAGCTGGCAACCACGACGGTGATCAACAACGAAGCCGGCTCGTTGCTGAAAGTCGACGCTACCGGCACCAGTGCGTTCAGCGGTGGAAACCAAGGCCAGTTGCTCAACGCGGGCACGATCGTCAAGACCGGCAGCGGCACGACGCCGGCACCGCTCACGAACCTCGCCGGCGGCATGCTGCAGATCGAAGGCGGCTCTTTCGGCGTCGCGTTCACTCAAGCCAACGCCAACGCCGGCACCATCGAGATCGCCTCGAGCGCGACGCTGCTCAGCAACAACGGCGTGGACCTCTACAACGCAGGAACGATCCGTGGCACCGGCACGATCAACATCAACGGCGATGGCGGCAAGCTGGTCAACAACGGCGTCGTTGCGCCTGGCGGTTCCGACCAGATCGGCACGCTGACCCTCAACGGCCAATACACGCAGGGTCCGATGGGTGCGTTGAACATCCGCCTGGTCGACGCCACGTCCGATCAATTCAATGTGAACGGTGCGGTGCAACTGGCGGGCGCGGTGAATGTCTCGACCCTGCGTGGCGGCATGCCAACCAACGGCGCTGTGGCCGACTTCCTGGTCGCCAGCTCAGGCCGCACCGGCACGTTTTCGCAAGTCAACACGACACCGGTCGTGACCCCGGAGACGACCGGCACGCTGTCGGTGATCTACCCCGCATCCGGAAGTACGGTGGCGCAGGTGAAGGCGACGACAGCACCGACAACGCCAGTGGTTACAACGCCGGTGGTCACGACACCGGTGACGCCTGTTGTTGAACAGCCGGTCAGCATCTGTTCGATCGCGCCTGATTCGGCGCTCTGCATCGTGCTGTCGCCGCCGTCGCCGTCAAAGCCGGTCGTGCCGATCCTGCAGGTCATGAACGAGGTGATCAAGACCGTCGCATCGAACGCTTACGCCAACCTCGAGCCACAAATCGCCCAGGGCATTTCCACAAGCGTCGCCCAGGAAGTTGCAGCCGCAAACGACAAAATCGGCACGAAAAACGAGCCCGTCAAAAAGATGTACTGCAACTGAAGCCCTATGAAAAACACCGCCAAATTTTTCGCTGCGCGCTTAACAGCCATGTCTATCCTGGCCTCGGTCTGCTCGCAAGCGAGCATGGTCCAACCGTCCCAAGCCCAGTCCGTTCACACCGCCGACAGCGCGCCGATCGTCGCCAGCATCACCACGCTGTCCGGTCTGGTGGTCGCGCGCGGCACCCAGGGCTCGACCAAGATGCTGGCCGTCGGCTTGACGGTGCGCGAGGGCGACACCCTCTCGAAGGAATCCAAGGGGTACGCGCTGGTGAAGTTCACCGACGGCGCCGAGATCCTGATGAAGCCGGACACCGTGGTCGCGCTCAACCGCTTCGCCTACGACCCGGCGCAGCCGCAGCTGGACCGCTCGATCGTCGAACTGGTGCAAGGCGGCTTTATCAGCACGCCAGGGGCACTGGGCAAACGCAGCCCCGGCTCGACGGTGATCAAAACCTCCAAGGGCGACCTGCAAGGCGCCGGTACCCTCAACCTGATCGCACTGCTGTCGACCTTGGGTGCTGCCGCGCCGGCCACGGCCGCTACGTTCGTAGCCCAGTACGAGCCACCCACGGCCAAGGGCAGCACCACGGCTGCGTCACCAGCAGCGCCGGGCGCTGCCACTCTTCCGCCCGGTCTTTACGTCCAAGTGTTGGACGGGCTCATCAATGTGACGAACCCTGCCGGTTTGCAGTCATTTTCCGCAGGGCAGTTCGGCTACACCTCGAGCTTCCAGCAACCACCCGTCGTTCTCCCCCGCAATCCGGGCATGCAGTTCACGCCGCGCCACCGGTGTTCAACAGTTCCACGGGGCCCTCGACCCCCGCCGCTGTAAAAAGCAGCAGTGTCGATTGCGAAGTCCGTTGAATTTGAGCGGACTCGCGCCGCGTCACGTAACCTTCATAGAACGATTCAATGGTTCAACTATCATTGAATAATGAATTCAGAAACCGTTGTTCGCTCTCTTGCCGCCTTGGCCCAACCCGTGCGGTTGCAAGTTTTCCGTTGCCTGGTCGTCGCCGGTCCCGGAGGATTGACGCCAGGGGCGCTTGTAGAGGCCATCGGAGTTTCGGCAACCGGCCTGTCGTTTCACCTCAAGGAGCTGACGCATGCCGGGCTCGTTTCCCAAGAACGTCAGGGCCGCAACTTGATCTACCGCGCGGCCTTCGATCAGATGAGCGCACTGCTCGGCTACCTGACCGATAACTGCTGTGAAGGCGAACCCTGCCTTCCATCGAGCACAGCTGGCTGCGCATGCTGACAGCGGTTCTTCTGTTCGTTTCCACTCTCAGCCTGGTCATCTGGCAGCCGAGGGGCTTGGGCATTGGTTGGAGCGCTTCGCTCGGGGCTGTGATCGCCCTGGTCCTGGGTGTTGTTCACCTCAGCGACATCGCCGTCGTCTGGAGCATCGTCTGGAACGCCACCGCCACCTTCGTGGCTGTGATCATCATCAGCCTGCTGCTCGACGAAGCCGGCTTCTTCGAATGGACGGCGTTGCACGTCGCGCGCTGGGGAGGCGGCCGAGGGCGCCTTCTCTTCGCCTTGATCGTCTTGCTCGGCGCGGCGGTGTCGGCACTGTTCGCCAACGACGGCGCCGCGCTGATCCTGACGCCGATCGTCATGGCTATGCTCATCGCCCTGGGCTTCACGCCGGCCGCGACGCTTGCCTTCGTGATGGCCGCAGGCTTCATCGCCGACACCGCCAGCCTGCCGCTGATCGTCTCGAACTTGGTGAACATCGTCTCGGCCGATTTTTTCAAGCTCGGCTTTGACCAATACGCTGCGGTGATGGCCCCGGTCAATGTGGCCTCGGTGCTGGCCAGCCTGGTCGTGCTGCTGCTGTACTTCCGCCGTGGCATCCCCGCTACCTACGACGTGGTGCAGCTCAGGACGCCTTCAGCCGCGATCAAGGACCGGGCAACTTTCGGCGCCGGCTGGGTCGTGCTCGTCCTTCTGCTGGTCGGGTTTTTTGCCCTGGAGCCGCTGGGCGTGCCGGTGAGCGCAGTCGCCTTCGTCGCTGCTGCGCTGCTGCTTGCCGTGGCTGCGCGCGGTCACGTGATCAGCACGCGCAAAGTTCTGCGCAACGCGCCATGGCAGATCGTGGTGTTCTCGCTGGGCATGTACCTGGTGGTCTACGGTCTGCGCAACGCGGGCCTGACCGACCGCATAGCCGGTCTGCTGAACATCTTTGGGCAAGGCGGCGTCTGGGGCGCGGCAATGGGTACCGGCTTCCTCACGGCGCTGCTGTCCTCGGTGATGAACAACATGCCAACCGTGCTGATTGGTGCCCTGTCGATCGAGGCCTCCACCGCTACCGGGGTGGTGAAAGAAGCCATGATCTATGCCAACGTCATCGGCTGCGACCTCGGCCCGAAGATCACGCCCATCGGCAGCCTGGCTACGCTGCTCTGGTTGCATGTGCTGGCCAAGAAAGGTACGACCATCTCCTGGGGCTACTACTTCAAGGTCGGCCTCGTGCTGACCGTGCCGGTGCTCTTTGTGACTTTGGCCGCACTCGCTCTGCGCCTGAGCTGAGCGATCCGCCCATCTTTTGCTCCTGACCCAATGACTCACATCACGATCTATCACAACCCCGATTGCGGTACTTCCCGCAACGTGCTCGCGCTCATTCGCAACTCGGGCGAGGAGCCAGAGGTGATCGAGTACCTCGCGAATCCACCTGATCGAGCGACGCTTGATGAATTGTTGGCGGCGATGGACATGCCAGTGCGCGACCTGCTGCGGCAGAAGGGCACGCCCTACGACGACCTCGGCCTGGGTGATTCGAAGTGGACTGATGCGCAGCTCGTCGGCTTCATGCTGCAGCACCCGATCCTGATCAACCGTCCCATCGTGGTCACGCCACTGGGCACGCGGCTGTGCCGTCCTTCGGAAGCGGTGCTCAACATCCTGCCGCAGCCGCAGCAGGCAGCGTTTGCCAAGGAAGACGGCGCGGCGGTGGTCGACGCGAAGGGGCAGCGTGTCGACAAGGCCTGACCTCCCGAACATCGATGCCGAGCTGTTCCACAGAGCAGATCTGCAGCAGCTGCATCCGACCGAGCGCTCCACGCACGCACCGCGCATCCTTCTGCTCTACGGATCGCTGCGCGAGCGCTCCTACAGCCGGCTGCTGACCGAGGAAGCTGCACGTTTGCTGCATGCCCTCGGCGCGGACGCACGCATCTTCGACCCGCAGGGCTTGCCAATGCCGGACGACGCGCCGGAGGACCATCCGAAGGTGCAGGAGCTGCGTGAGCTGGCGCAATGGTCCGAAGGCATGGTTTGGACCTCGCCCGAGCGACACGGTGCCATGACCGGCATCATGAAAGCACAGATCGACTGGATTCCTCTGGCCATCGGCGCGGTCCGGCCCACGCAAGGCAAGACGCTCGCGGTGATGGAGGTATCGGGCGGATCACAGTCCTTCAATGCCGTCAACCAGCTGCGGGTGCTGGGGCGCTGGATGCGCATGGTCACCATCCCGAACCAGTCGTCAGTCGCGAAGGCGTTCATGGAGTTTGACGATGCGGGCCGCATGAAACCATCTTCGTACTACGAGCGAATCGTCGACGTGATGGAAGAGTTGGTGAAGTTCACCTTGCTCACGCGCGACTCGGCTGCCTATCTGGTGGACCGCTACAGCGAACGAAGGGAGAGCGCCGAGCAACTTTCCAAGCGGGTCAACCAGCGATCGATCTGATGCCTTCAACCGGCACTTCCGTCGCTGTTACCTTGCTCAGCTAAACACCTTATGCCACCGTGGAGCGATGGCAAACGCCTGGAAGAAGCGTCAACGCCCTGCCCCGCTCCCACCCGTCTGCGAATACAACGCCGGCCGTGGCAACCAAACCTCGATCGTCCCCGGCGCGCCATTCAGCCGACTCGGCAACGCCGCTACGCGCCACTTGCCCGACGGCGGCTTGGCGGTTTGCGCCAACGCATCGGCACACGCGCGCAGACCGACGTCGCGATACAGGATGGTCGGAACAGGATGACCCTCGGGTGGCGAGCGGCCAGCGGTACGTGCGCTGGCGAGCACGTCTTCGATCGGCGGCACCGACGCACCCAGCGCGCGCCACGCAGGTCGGAAGGCACCGGCCGCATCGCGCGTTTCAGTGCCGAAGATCTGGATGTAGACCAGCACGCCGCTGCACACGGTCGTTGACGGCGGTGGGCGTTGCGTCTCGCGTACTGCAGCGGTGACAGGTGGCGTCGCCGGGTCGATCAGCCCTGGGCCGGCCGCCGACGGAGTCGGTATCGGCGGAGGCAAAGGCAGCGGTTCCAGTGCCGCCCCCGTCCCGCGAAAAGCAACCTGTCGCGCATCGAACGGCGCCCGAAGCCGGGTCCACAACGCTTCGGCGAACGACCCCGCCCCCACACCCATCCCACTGCAATTCGACCGTGCCGGCGTCACGCCGCTGTAGTCGCGCGCCCAGTAGCGCGGTGCGCAGGCCGTCGAGGGGGCGGCTTGCAGGCAACCGATGTCGTTGTCGGGGCTGAGCAATCGCGCACACGCCGGGCTGACGCTTACTTTGTCGGGGTCGACGGGCGCGCCGACGCCGACGCCCGCGTTCTCGAGCTCTTGCGCGCAGGCCTTCTTGGCGTCGTCGACGATGTGCACCGACAACCTGAAGTTCGCGAGAAAGTTGTCGCTGCCGGAGCGGCACAACAGGTCGCCGGTACGGAGCAGCTCGCCGGCCAGTGACGAAGGCGCTTCGCCCGGCGGCGCATTGATGCGCAGCTTTGCCCAGCGGTCGCTCAGGTCCTTGAACGCGGCTACCTCTGCGCTTTGCTTTTGTGCGGCCTGCGTGCGCCAACTGTCGATGCCCTGCCATGCCGCCACACCGAAGGTGGCGGCGGTGCCGATGCCGATTGATGCCGTCACTGCGCCAGCCTTGAGCACTCGCGCCTGCAGCCGGCTAACCGTGGCGACTGCCCCATTGGTGCCAGCCGCCGCGGCCGCATTGGCCGCATTCACCGCGCTGACTGCATTCGCATGTGCCAGCGCCAGCCCGATCTGCCCATCGTCGATCTTGAACAGGTCGTGCGTCCCATGCGCGATGCGCGACAGCATCTCGCCGTCGAGACGGTTACCGATCTCTGCGCCCAGCCTGAAGTAGCTTTCCCACTGCGCCTCGTCGAAGAACTGGTCGGTAGTCGGCTGTTGCGGAAAGAGCGGATTCGCCGCTTTGAAGTTGACGAGGTCGACCGGCAGCTCGGCCGACATGTTGGGCTTGACCAGCACCATGTGGCCGCGCAGGCCGCTCTCATAGTCGATGCGCGCCAGCGCCAGGCACGCCTGGCTGTTGGTAGAAGCCAGGTCGTTGAGCGAGCCGAACACGCCGACGTAGGGCCAGTCGGCATCGACGCACGGCTTCAACAGAACGATGTCGGCGCTGAGATCGATGCGCGCCCGGCGGATAAGGTTCTCGAGATCGTTGAAGCGGTAGTTGGGGTCGGCGCCGCAATCGGCTACGACGATGAGTTCGGCCTCTTGCCGCAGCAGCGCATACACGCCGGTGTTCTCGAAATGTCCGCCATCGCTCAGGTACCAGTTGGCCGAGCCGCTGCCCGGAAATGCGCCGAAGCACTCGAACAGCATGAAGCGCGTCTTCATCAGAAAAGTGGTCGAAAGTCGTGCCGCACCAACTTGCAGGATGCCGGCCTTCGCGCTGTTCCACCAGTAGCCCAGCCGCAGTCCCGCGAACACAGACAGCGCTGCGATCCCTCGCTTGGTCATGCGGCCGAGTCCGGGTGCGAACGCCGCGCCGGATATGGCCGTCCAGGCACCCACAGTGAGCGCCGCATCGCCATGCGCCTTGGCCCAGGGCGCACCGACGGCCTGCATCCAGCCCAGCGGGCCGATGGTCAGCGGAAGGCTCTTGCGATCGCGGTTGAATAGCTTCTGCTTGGGGTCGTGCGTCTGGTTGATGCACACGTTGATGAAGTGCACCGGCCCGCCGAAGCGGTGCGGCGCGTACTTGAGTTGCGCCAGATCGTCGTCGTCGTCGACCGACCCCACCGGCACTTCGGGTGGCGACAAAAGAGACACTCCGTCGAGCGGATTCGCACCCAGTCGGTGCTTGTTGGCTGCACCCAGGTAGCCGCGCACGATGCGCGCCCTGTAGAACATGTGCAGCGACGACAAGTTGAGAAACGCGAAGTTGCGCCCCGTCGTCCATGCGTAGCCGAACACGATGACGAAGATCGTCGCGAGCCAGACCCAGCCCCGCGAAAATTCCAGCCCATCGTCAGTGAATACGGCTAGCAATGCGCCCGCGTACAGCACCGCGATCCACCATGCAGCGAGGCAGAAAGCAACGATCAAGCCGAACAGGCTGCCGAGTGTCATCAACAGTTGACGCCCGATGCCGGGCAGCTCGCTCTTGCCGCTGTAGAGCATCGGCAGCACACCGCGCAACGCGGCCGCGCCGACCAGTAGCACGCCGCCATACGAGGCACGTGCCTCTCGTGTTTCCGCAGCCAGCCACCAGGCGCTGCGATCGAGCGCACCGAGCAAGCCGAGCACCATCATCAGGTACAGCATCGAAGCCAGCGTGTCGGTGAGTTCGTTGCGCATCGCCGCCGCTGCGTTACCGCGCAGGGTGCGATAGAAGACCCAGCCGAGCGCGATGACCCAGCTCGCTGCGAAACCGCCGAACGCCGGCGCCAGCCACACCGGCGCACTGTATTCGAGCTCCAGCGTCGGGCCGATGTAGAACGTGATCGCGAACAACGCGCACCACAGCGCCATCATGCCGACGATGGCCCATATCGATGGCCGGTCGCGCACCGACCAGTACGCATCGGCCAGCACGATCGACAACGCCCAGGGCACCAGCATCATCAGCCAGAGCGTGGGCAATTGCGTCGCCCATCGCACCGGCGCGATCACCGTCTCGGCGTTGTCGAGATCGACGGTGCGCGCCATCGCTTCCCACAAGCCGAGGTCGACGCACGCGAGCCCCAGGCCGATGAGGCACGCTGCAATCGCGATCTCGATGTGCGTGCCGAGAAGGTTGCGCAGATACAGCGCGACGGCGAACAGCGTGTCGCGCATGCCGCCCGGAATCAGGTAGCGCCCATTGCTGCGCAGCCACCAGCCGAAGCGAACCTTGTCGACCTCGGCAAAGGCGCCTTCGACCGCGCGCACCTCGTCTGGCGTGGTGGCGCGCGTACACAGCCGGCCGTAGGTCGAGCCGATGTAGCCGCCACCCGAAACCGTCGATAGCAAATCGAACTTGAGAAGCTGCCGTCGTTGCGCCAAAGCCTTCAGCATGCCGAGGCAAAAGGTCGCACTGCGAATCCCTCCGCCCGACAGCGCGAGCCCCCACGGCCGGCGTCCGTCGTCGGCGCCATCGAGTGCGATGCGGCGCTCCGCGACCAGCTGCTTGATGGTGTCGTCCATCCGTGCCCTCGTTGTCCAGCGAGGGATGTTTTCATGGGTCGATGCACGCGGCAATGCGTCGAACGGCCTATGACCAATGCGGGAGTTTCAACGGCGTACCAGCTGCCGTCGACCAAGGGCGCATCGCATGGCCTAAGGACTACGACACGGCCGATGCGCCGCCCTACAAACGGCGGCGCGCTGCACCGACGGTGCGCGTTCAAACCCAACCTTACGGTTCCCCCATTTCGCAATCTGCCCAGGACACAGCAACCTGCGCAGCACGACATCCAGACAACAAACATGCCGCCGGAACTCTCCATGCTTGCTCCCGTGACCCACGACCGATTCGAGCGCCTTCAACGGCAATATGGCAGCGACCTGACGCTGGCTGTACTTGTCGACGATGGCGCGGGCCGCTTGCCCTTGCCGGGCTCGGGCGAAACGTTGAAGCGGTGGCAAGCACTCGCGACCGTCGCGGCGCACGATCTGTCGCTCGTGAAGCTTTTCGAAGGTCACACCGATGCGTTGGCCATCTTGGAGGAACTCGGGGGCGACGCGCCGTCGGACGGCTCACTGTGGGCGACCTGGTGTGCCGAGCCACCGGACGCTCGCGTCGTTTTCGAAGCGCACGGAAACTCCGCCAACTCACCCCTGGCTTCTGCTGCTTCGTCGCTGTCCGCGAGCTCTGTCGCTCCGCCCGTGGTGCGCCTGTACGGCACCAAGGCGTGGTGCTCCGGCGCCGCGAGCGTCACGCACGCGGTCGTCAGCGGATGGAATGCGGCCGGTGACCCCTGCCTTGCCGCGGTGTCTTTGCAGCAACCGAGCGTGACGGTGACGGAACAAGGTTGGCAGGCAATCGGCATGGCCGGCAGCGCAAGTGTCGATGTGCGCTTCGACGGTGCGCATGCCACGCAACTCGGTGCGCCCGGCGACTACACGCGACGTGTCGGTTTTTGGCACGGTGGTGCCGGCATCGCCGCTTGCTGGTACGGAGGCGCATGGCGCATCGCGCAAATGGTTCGCGAGCTGTCGCAAGGTTCCAAAGAGCCACATCGCTTGGCGCATCTCGGCGCCATCGATGTTGCTCTCACGGGTGCCGCCGCGGTACTGCGGGCATCGGCCGTGTGGATCGATACGCACCCTGGTGCCGATGCGCAGGTCATCGCGATGCGTGCGCGCTTGGCGGTCGAGGGCGCCGCCGAGGAAGTGATCCGGCACGCGGGCCGCGCACTGGGTGCCGGGCCGCTGTGCCGCAATGCGCGCTTCGCTCGCGCCATGGCCGATCTGCCGGTGTTCTTGCGGCAAAGCCACGCAGAGCGCGATCTTGCGTCGCTGGGTACGCTGGCTCTGGACGCGAGAGCTGCGCCATGGATGCTGTGATGGCACCCTTGAACGACCGCGCCATCGAAGGCGTCGGTACGACGGAAGACGAGTGGCTGGGATGGGCTGACCTGTCGCAGATCCCGGCCCGGACGGCGAACGAGATGGTGCCGCACGGTGCGCGAGCGGTCGTTGTCGCGCCGCATCCAGACGACGAAATCCTGGCGGTCGGCGGATTGCTCGCACATCTCGCTCGAGTCGGCACATCCGTTTTGATCGTCGCTGTCACTGACGGCACCGCAAGCCATGTCGGCTCGACCGAATGGCCCGTCGAGCGGCTGGTGCGCGAGCGGCCGCTGGAAAGCCGCGCCGCATTGCATCGGCTCGGCATCGATACCGAGCCCGTGCGACTGGGCCTGCCCGATGGCCAGATCGACGGCTGTCGCGAGCTGCTCGCCGAACGCCTTGCGGCACTGCTCATGGCCGACGACGTGCTGTTCACTACCTGGCGCCGCGACGGCCATCCGGACCACGAGGCCACCGGCGATGCATGTGCCATGGCTTCGTTGCACAGCGGCGCACGCGTGATCGAAGTGCCGGTATGGGCTTGGCATTGGGCGAAGCCTTCCGACACGCGACTCCCTTGGTGTCGTGCGCGCCGCATCGTGCTGGATGCTGACGCTGCCGAACGCAAGCGCCATGCCGTGCAGGCCTTCAACAGCCAGTTATCTACCGACCGCTCCACTGGCGCTGGCCCCATTCTTCGCAGCACCATCGTGGCGCGCGCCGGGCGGCCATTCGAGGTGGTCTTCGAATGACAGCTGCTGCTCCGATGACCGACAGGACCGCGTACTTCGACGCGATGTACGGCCACAGCGCCGATCCGTACGCATTGCGCACGCGCTGGTACGAGCAGCGCAAACGGGCAGTGCTCATGGCCGCATTGCCACACCCTCGCTATGGTCGTGCCTACGAGCCCGGCTGCGGGGCCGCTGAATTGACACTCGATCTCGCCGCACGCTGTGACCACGTGCTGGCAAGCGACTTCTCCGATAACGCGGTGATGGCCGCACGCCAGCGAACCGAGGCGCTCGACAACGTGCGCGTCGAAAAACACGTGCTGCCCAGGGACTGGCCTGCCACTGACGCGCCCTTCGACCTCATCGTGCTGAGCGAGGTCGGCTACTTTCTCGACGCCGCCGCCATGAACCACGTAGCGCACTGCTGCGCCGCATCGCTGTCGGCGGGAGGGGCACTGGTCGCTTGCGATTGGCGGCCCGACTTCAAGGAGCGCGCTCTTTCCACGGAAGCGGTGCACGCCGCGCTGGCCGAGATCAGCCTCTCGCAATGCGTGCGCCATGACGAAGACGATTTCCTGTTGCGGGTGTGGTCCCGCGACAGCCGTTCGGTGGCCCAACTGGAAGGCATTCGATGATTGGCATCGTCATCCCCGCACACAATGAAGCCGAGCACATCGGCGCCACTCTGGCCGCCGTGACGCAGGCCGCAACACACCCGGCCCTCCACGGTGAGATGGTGCGTGTGATGGTGGTGCTCGACAGCTGCGACGACGCGACCGGCGCGATCGCCGAAACGTACGGCGCAGCGCACGGTGTCAAGACCTTGCCGCTGTCTGCCCGCAACGTCGGCATGGCACGCGCGGCCGGTGCCACCCGGATGCTCGACGACGGCGCACGCTGGCTCGCTTTTACCGACGCCGACACCATTGTTTCGCCCGACTGGCTGGTCAAGCAGCTGGCGCAGGAGGCCGACGCAGTGTGCGGCTCGATCGGCATCGATGACTGGAGCGCACATGGCCCGCACAGCGACTTCATTCGCGATCATTTCGAGCGCACGTACACGGATGCCGACGGTCACCGCCACATTCACGGTGCCAACCTGGGCGTGTCGGCCGAAGCGTATCGCCGCGTGGGCGGCTTCAGGCCGCCGGCGTGCAGCGAGGACGTGGCACTGGTCGAGGCTCTGCAAGCCGCGGGTGCGCGCATCGCGTGGAGCGCGGCCCCGCGGGTGAGCACCAGCGCACGTCGGAATGCCAGGGCTCGCGGCGGTTTCGGCGACACCCTGATGGCGGTGATCGCGGCCGGCATGTCGGCGGTAGATGCGCCTCTGACTGGCGGTAACGCACCACTGATGTCTGCCTGAGGCGCGGGTGGCTCTACCCGCCGCGTCGTTGCCGCGCGCGACGTACCTGGCGACTCTGCACCGCCTCGCTGGCGGCACGCTCGCGGTTGCGACGGTCTTCCCGACGGCGTTTGCTCAGCCAACGCGACAACGCAAAGCTGCCGATGGAGGCCACCAGAAAAAAGGAAATACCGATAACTCCGAATTCCATGACCGATTCTTTCTTGACGCGCCTAAAGAACCCGGACGACGCAGGTCGGCTTGAAGCCGAGGTCCGCTGCCTTGCCCTTGCGGCCACGGGTGCTGCGCGCATTGTTGAGAGTTCGAATTTCCAAGGTCTCGTCGCGTTCCTTGCCGCCTCGGCCGATGCCTTCGATCTTCACGCTGCGCGTGTAGGCGGCCGCACCTGCCAAAGTGTCTTTCGGTTCGAGGTCGATCAAAGTCAGTCCACGACCGCCCTTCGGCAGGCTCTTCATCTCGGCAATATCGAAGGTAAGAATTCGGCCGCCGGTGGATGCGCAGGCTACGTGCGTAGCGGCCGGTAGCGCTTCGGCGCCATTGGCGCCTCCCACAGGCGAGGGCCGGCACAGCTGCTCGCCATCACCCACGTCGATGAACGCCTTACCGCCGCGCTGGCGGGACATCATGTTGTCGATCGTCGCGATGAAACCGTAGCCGCCGGTGTTGGCCAGGAGCAGGCTTGCACCGCCAGGACCCGCGAAATAGTGCGCGACCTGGGTGCCGCTGTCGAGCTCGATCAGCGTCGTTACAGGCTGCCCGTCGCCACGTGCGCCGGGCAGCGACGCCACCGCCACGGTGTAGACGCGCACACCCTTCTCCTTGGCTGTGCCGAAGACGAGCAGCGTGTCGACCGTGCGGCACTCGAAGGCCGCGTACAGCGTATCGCCAGACTTGAATGCGTACTCCGCGGGGGTGGCGCCTGCGACCACCTTCTCGCTAGCCCAGCCCTTTTGCGCGCGAACCCAACCCTTCTGGGAAACGATGACCGTCACCGGCTCGTCGACGACCTTGACCTCGGCGACGGCACGCTTCTCGGCCTGGATCAGTGTGCGGCGCGGGTCTTCGAAAAGCTTGGCGTCGGCCTCGATTTCCTTCACCAGCAAGCGGCGCAATGCGGTCGGGCTGCCGAGGATGTCGTCGAGCTTTTTCTGCTCTTCCTTCAGGCCCTTCAGCTCCTGTTCTATCTTGATCGCTTCAAGTCGCGCAAGCTGACGCAAGCGGATTTCAAGGATGTCTTCAGCCTGCCGCTCGCTCAGGGCGAAGCGGGCGATCAACGCCGCCTTCGGGTCGTCGGCCGCGCGAATGATCGCGATCACCTCGTCGATGTTGAGCAGCACCAGCTGCCGACCTTCGAGGATGTGGATGCGGTCGAGCACCTTGTTCAGGCGATGGCGCGAGCGCTTCTCGACGGTGATCTCGCGAAAGGCGATCCACTCGTTGAGCATCTGCCGCAGCGACTTCTGCGTCGGCTTGCCGTCGATGCCGACCATCGTCATGTTGATCGACGACGAGGTCTCCAGCGAGGTCTGCGCCAACAGCGTGGTGACGAAATCTTCTTGGCTGATGCGCGAAGTCTTGGGCTCGAACACCAGCCGCACCGCCGCGTCCTTGTTCGACTCGTCGCGCACCACGTCCAGTACCGACAGCAATGCGGCCTTGAGCTGCGTCTGGTCGGCGCTCAGCGCTTTCTTGCCGGCCTTGATCTTCGGGTTGGTGAGCTCCTCGATTTCTTCGAGCACTTTCTGCGTGCTCACGCCGGGCGGCAGCTCGTTGACGACCAGTTGCCACTGGCCGCGCGCCAACTCCTCGATCTTCCAGCGCGCGCGCACCTTGAGCGAGCCGCGGCCGGTGCGATAGGCGTCGGCAATGTCACTGGCTGGGCTGATGATCTGCGCGCCGCCGGGGTAATCGGGGCCGGGCACGATGGCAAGCAGCTCTTCTTCGCTCAGCTTGCCGTTCGATTTGATGAGCGCCACGCAGGCATCGGCGATCTCGCGCAGGTTGTGGCTCGGGATCTCGGTCGCGAGGCCGACCGCGATGCCACTCGCGCCGTTGAGCAGCGTAAACGGTAGGCGTGCCGGCAACAGGCGCGGCTCCTCGGTGCTGCCGTCGTAGTTGGGAATGAAGTCGACCGTGCCTTCGTCGATCTCGTCGAGCAGCAGGCTGGTGATGCGCGCCAGGCGCGCCTCGGTGTAGCGCATGGCCGCAGCGCCGTCGCCGTCGCGGCTGCCGAAGTTGCCCTGTCCATCCACCAACGGATAGCGCTGCGAAAAATCTTGCGCCATCCGCACCAGCGCGTCATAGGCTGCCTGGTCGCTGTGCGGATGAAAGCGGCCGAGCACGTCGCCCACCACGCGGGCGCACTTCACAGGCTTGGCGCCGACGGCGCCGTTCGTGCCACCGAAGCCGAGGCCCATGCGCGACATCGAATAAAGAATGCGTCGCTGCACCGGCTTCTGGCCGTCGGACACATCGGGCAGTGCGCGGCCTTTGACGACGCTGAGTGCGTATTCGAGGTAGGCGGTCTGGGCGTAGTCGGCCAGGGTCAGCGTGGTGCCGTTGTCGTCGCTGTCGCCGTCGGGCGGGGTCGTGAGATCGAGCGGAGGTTGGGAGTCCATCGTCAGTCGGTTCAAAGAAAGTTAGTTGGCTGCGGGGGGCGCCGTCACGGGCACCTCGGGCATGTAGGGTGAAGTGGGTGGCGGGGTCATGGGCAAGGCCAGTCTTGCGGGCGGCTCGGCTGGCGGTTCAGGCATCACAGGCATGGCCGGCATCGGCGTGAGTCGCGACGGCGGCATATTGCCGCGGCCCAGCGCGCCGCCGATTTCCATGCGCACCCGGCCCGGCACCGTGCCGCCACGACCGCCGTACCCGGCGCCCGCACCCGGTTTCAAATAAGCATAGAGCTGCAGCACCGTCTTCACGTAATTCTGCGTCTCTTTGTAGTTGGGAATCTTGTTGCCGGCACGCTGCACCGCGCCTTCTCCCGCGTTGTAGGCCGCGATGGCCAGGTCGAGCTCGCCTGGGAACATCGAGATCAAATCGCGTAGATAACGCGAGCCGGCCGCGATGTTCACGCGCGGATCGAACAGCTTGGTCTCCACGCTGCCTTTCTTGTCGGATTGCACACCGTAACGCTGCGCGGTCGCGGGCATCAATTGCATAAGGCCGATCGCGCCCTTCGGCGAGACGGCTTGTGCATCGAAACCCGACTCAGCCGCGATCAACGCCTGCAGCAGTTCGTAGTCGATCGCGTGGCGCTGCGAGGCGTCGCGCAAGGCGGTCTTCGCGATCTTGTAAGTCGGCGATGCCTCGAACAGCGCCATCAGCGTTTGCGAAGCGGGCGGCACCATGCCGCTCACCGCATCTGCTTTGCCGCGCCGACCGAGGCCGTTGGCGGTGTCGAAACTCTGGCCGCCCTTGAAGAAGATCTGGTAACGCGAGTCGAGCTTCTCGGCCGCGAAATGCGCCACGCCCTTTTCGTCGATGTAGCCAAAAATGTCGGCAGCGAATGCAGCGTGCTGGCCCATCGCCAACAGCAAAGCCAGTGCCGCCGAACGAAAGCTAAACGTCGATCTCGACGTCATCAGCCCGCAGCTCCATCAGCTCGCGTCTAGCGGCAGCTTCGCCCTTACCCATCAGCTTGGTGATCTCGCCCTGTGTGTCGGCGAAGCTGAGCCGCCCCAGGCGCACCTGCATCAGGCGCCGCGTGTCCGGGTTGAGCGTGGTTTCCCAAAGCTGTTCCGCATTCATCTCACCCAGGCCCTTGAAGCGGCTGATGCTCCAGGCGCCTTCGCGCACGCCGTCCTTGCGCAGCTTGTCGAGGATGGCAACCAGCTCGCCTTCGTCCAGTGCGTAGACCTTGGACGCCGGCTTCTTGGCGCGCGCCGGCGCATCGACACGAAACAGCGGCGGTTTGGCGACGTACACGTGACCGGCGTCGATGAGCTTGGGAAAGTGACGAAAGAAAAGCGTCAGCAGCAGCACCTGGATGTGCGACCCGTCGACGTCGGCATCGCTCAGGATGCAGACCTTGCCGTAGCGCAGGCCGCTCATGTCCGGGGTGTCGTCGGGTCCGTGCGGATCGACGCCGATCGCGACGGAGATATCGTGAATTTCGTTGTTGGCGAAGAGCCGGTCGCGCTCCACTTCCCAGGTGTTGAGCACCTTGCCACGCAACGGCAGGATGGCTTGCGATTCCTTGTCGCGGCCCATCTTGGCGCTGCCGCCGGCCGAGTCGCCCTCGACCAGAAAAACTTCGTTGTGACTGATGTCCTTGCTCTCGCAATCGGTCAGTTTTCCGGGCAAAACTGCGACGCCGGAACCCTTGCGCTTCTCGACTTTCTGGCCTGCCTTCTGGCGCGACTGCGCGGCCTTGATCGCCAATTCGGCCAATCTTTTCCCATAGTCGACGTGCTGGTTCAGCCACAGCTCCAGCGCGGGCCGCACGAAACTCGACACCAGCCGCACCGCGTCACGCGAGTTCAGCCGTTCCTTGATCTGACCCTGGAATTGCGGATCGAGCACCTTGGCACTCAGCACATAGGAGGCACGCGCGAACACGTCTTCGGGCAGCAGCTTGACGCCCTTGGGCAGCAGCGAATGCAGCTCGATGAAGCCCTTCACCGCGGTGAACAAGCCGTCGCGCAAGCCGCTCTCGTGCGTGCCGCCGGCGCTGGTGGGGATCAGGTTGACGTAGCTCTCGCGCACTGGCTGGCCGTCTTCCGTGAAGGCCACGCACCAGTCGGCACCCTCGCCTTCAGCGAAGTTGTCGGCGTTTTTGTCGGCATGCCCGGCGCCTTCGAACAAAGGAATGACCGGGTCACCGTGCAGGCTCTGCATCAGGTAGTCGCGCAGGCCGCCCTTGTAGAGCCACTGCTGGGTTTCCTTCGTCTTTTCGATGACCAGCGTGACGGTGACGCCCGGCATCAGAACGGCCTTGCTGCGCAGCAGGTGCGTGAGCTCGGCCATTGGCAGCACAGCCGTCTCGAAATACTTGGCGTCGGGCCAGGCACGCACGCTGGTTCCCTGGCGGCGCTCGCCGGCCTCGAGCGGACGGATGACCAGTGGTTCGATCACATCGCCAGCGCTGAAGGTCAGCCGCGCCGACGAGCCTTCGCGGTGCGAGCTCACTTCGAGCCGCGTCGAAAGGGCATTGGTCACCGACACGCCCACGCCATGCAGGCCGCCGGAAAAGCTGTACGCGCCACCTGTTCCCTTGTCGAACTTGCCGCCCGCGTGCAGCCGAGTGAACACGAGTTCGACCACCGGCGCTTTTTCCTCCGGGTGCATGCCGAACGGAATACCGCGGCCATCGTCCTCGATGCCGACCGATCCATCGGCGTACATCGTGACCTTGATCTTCTTTCCGTGGCCGGCGAGTGCTTCGTCGGCTGCGTTATCGAGCACTTCCTGAATGATGTGCAGCGGGTTGTCGGTGCGGGTGTACATGCCCGGCCGCTGCTTGACGGGCTCGAGCCCTTTCAGGACGCGAATGGAGCCTTCCGAATATGCGGGCGGCGTGGATTTGCTGGAGGATGCGGATGAAACTGGGGTAGCCATGGCTGCGAATTGTATGCGTCCACTCACGTAAAGCTGGATGGGCATACAGATGTCGACCCCTGCGCTTGCGGCTACATTTTCCAGATGATCAACACCACCCGTCCCCTGTCGATGTTTCAGGTTCTGCTATGCGGCGCCATGATCGTCACGCTCTCGATGGGCATTCGCCACGGCTTCGGCCTGTGGCTGCAGCCGATTACGCAAGAGCAGGGCTGGACACGCCAGACCTTCTCTCTGGCCATCGCGATCCAGAACCTGTCGTGGGGCGTGATAGGCGTTTTCGCGGGCATGCTGGCCGACAAGCTGGGCGCCTTCAGGGTGCTGCTGATTGGCGCGGTCCTCTACGCGGTCGGGTTGGCCGGCATGGCGCTCTCGCCGACGCCGCTGCTTTTCGCGATGACCGCCGGCGTGCTGATCGGTGCTGCGCAGGCG
Organism: Variovorax sp.; assembly: GCA_025352265.1. GTDB lineage: Bacteria > Pseudomonadota > Gammaproteobacteria > Burkholderiales > Burkholderiaceae_C > Variovorax. The sequence continues at coordinate 108,074 of JANXTS010000029.1, forward strand.
GGCACTACTTACGCGGTGATCTACGGCGTGATCGGCCGGCAGATTCCAGCCGAGCGACGCTCGTGGGCGATGGGCGTCGCTGCAGCGGCCGGCTCTTTCGGACAGTTCCTGATGGTGCCGATCGAAGGCCAACTCATCGCGCAATTGGGTTGGCACACGGCGCTGCTGGTGCTGGCCGCGCTGGTGCTGCTGGTGGTACCTCTGGCCTTCGGATTGCGCGAGCCGGCGCGCGCAGCGGTCGCCGGGCGTCGCGAGCAAACCATCGCCCAAGCCGTGACGGAGGCTTTTCGTTATCCGAGCTTCGGCCTGCTGATGGCGGGCTACTTCGTCTGCGGCTTTCAGGTGGTGTTCATCGGCGTGCACATGCCGAGCTATCTACGCGACAAAGGCCTGTCTCCCGAAGTGGCGAGTTATGCGCTCGCGCTCATCGGGCTCTTCAATGTGTTCGGCACTTATGTCGCCGGCTCGCTCGGGCAAAAGCTGGCCAAGCGGAAGATCCTGGCGGCGATCTACTTCGGCCGGGCCATCACCATCTCGCTGTTCCTGCTGGTGCCGATCTCACCGTTGTCGGTCTACGTGTTCGCGAGCGTCATCGGCTTCTTGTGGCTGTCGACGGTACCGGTGACCAATGCGCTGGTGGCGCAGATCTTTGGCGTGGCGCACTTGTCGATGCTGAGCGGCTTCGTCTTTCTGGGGCACCAAGTGGGCTCGTTTTTGGGCGTTTGGCTGGGTGGCTTTTTGTATGACCGCACCGGCAGCTATGACGTGGTCTGGTACATCACAATCGCGCTGGGTGTTTTCGCTGCGTTGATCAATTTGCCGGTGAAAGAAAGCGCCATCGCGCGGCCGATGCCGCAGATGGCTTGAACTGCATGACCCGCTTGCAGCATCCCCGTGTCGTTACCGCTGTGGTCTGGGCGATCGCGCTGGTCGTGCTGAGCGGCGTGTTCATGCTCTACACGCGACCGGTGTTCATGGTCACGTTGATCGATCAGCTCTGGGCCTGCTTTTGAGCACGGCGCCGAACGCCATCGATAGCGCGATGTCACAGCCATCGGCCTGGGTCGTGCAATGGGCGCATCTTGTGTTGCCGGGCGGCCGCGTGCTCGACGTCGCATGCGGCGCGGGCCGGCATCTGCACTGGTTTGCCGAGCGCGGCCATGCAGTAACAGGCGTAGACCGTGCGCCCGACGCCATCGCCTCGGCAGCACGATGGGGCCGCGCCATCCAGGCCGACATCGAAGCCGGCCCGTGGCCGTTCGCAGGAGAAACTTTCGACGCGGTCGTCGTCACCAACTATCTCTGGCGACCCCGGCTGCCCGACATCGTGGCTGCGGTGGCGCCGGGCGGTGTGCTTTTGTACGAAACCTTCGCAGCCGGCAACGAAACGATCGGCAAGCCGTCGCGGCCGGACTTTTTGCTACGGCCTGGCGAACTGCTCGCGGCTTGTATCGGACTACGCATCGTGGCCTACGAGGATGGGTACGAAGCGGCGCCGCAGCGCTTCGTCCAACGCATTGCGGCCGTTCGGCTCGACGCGTCAGACATCGTGCCGCAGCACCCGCTCAGGGCGCCCGCTAGGCCTTAAGTAGAATGCCCGTTTTCGTCCAACCGACAAAGAGAACCCCTTGGAGCAACTGACAGGCAGCATTGTCGCGCTCGTCACGCCGATGCACGACGACGGCAGTGTCGACTACCCCGCACTCCGTCGCATCATCGACTGGCACATCGACGAAGGTACCGATTGCCTCGGCGTGGTCGGCACCACCGGCGAATCGCCGACGGTCGACGTCGAAGAGCACTGCGAAATCATCCGCGTTTCCGTGGAGCAAGCCAAAGGCCGCGTGCCGGTCATGGCTGGCTGCGGTGCCAACTCGACCAAAGAGGCGATCGAGCTCGCCAAGTTCGCCAGAGGCGTCGGCGCCAACTCGCAACTTCAGGTCGTGCCCTACTACAACAAGCCGACACAAGAAGGCCAGTATCGGCATTTCCGCGCCATCGCCGAAGCGGTGGGCGACTTGCCGACCGTGCTCTACAACGTGCCCGGCCGCACCGTCGCCGATATGGCGCACGACACCGTGCTGCGCCTCGCGCAGGTGCCGGGCATCATCGGCATCAAGGAAGCCACCGGCAACATCGAGCGCGCCCAGTGGCTGATTCGCGATCTGCCGAAAAGCTTTGCCGTGTACTCCGGTGACGACCCGAGCGCCGTGGCGCTCATGCTGTGCGGTGGTCAGGGCAACATCAGCGTGACGGCCAACGTGGCGCCGCGCAAGATGCACGAGCTTTGCGTGGCGGCGATCGCCGGTGACGTCAAGCGCGCGATGCAGCTGCAGTTCGAGCTGATGCCGTTGCACCGCAACTTGTTTGTGGAGCCCAACCCGATTCCCGTGAAGTGGGCGATGGCGCGACTCGGCTTGTGTGGCGGCGCGCTGCGCCTTCCACTGACCGAGCTCGATGCTGCCAGTCGCCCGGCGGTCGAAGGCGCGTTGCGCGCGACCGGCCTGCTGAAGGACTGAATTCATCTTTACTCCCGCAGCTCGGAGTGGCCGGCAACCTTTCGTCCGGAATCCGCTCTGAAACTGTGGTCGCTGCGACCTATCGATTTGATCGAACCATTCCAACAAGGAAGACGACGTTGAAGAACTTTTTATCGCGATTTGCACTGCTGGCCCTAGTGGCCGGCCTCGCGGGATGCTCCGCGCTCGAAAGCGACAAGATCGACTACAAGAGCGCCGGCAAGGCACCAACGCTCGACGTACCGCCCGATCTGTCGCAGCTTTCGCGTGAAAACCGCTATGCGGTTCCAGGTGGGCCGGTCTCGGCCAATTCGTATCAGACCGGTTTGGCCAACGCGCCGGGCATGCCGACTTCGGTCAACGTCATCGGCGACGTGCGGATGGAACGCTCCGGCACGCAACGCTGGATCGTCATCAACCGCACACCAGAACAGCTTTGGGAACCAGTGAAGGACTTCTGGCAAGAGAGCGGTTTTTTGCTGACCACCGAGCAGCGCAACGTCGGCATCATGGAAACCGACTGGGCTGAAAATCGCGCCAAGCTCCCGCAGGACATCATCCGCGGCGCCCTCGGCAAGCTGGTCGATTCGGTTTACTCGACTGGTGAACTCGACCGGTTCCGGACGCGCCTTGAACGTACCCCCACTGGGACAGAAATCTTTGTTGCGCACCGCGGCATGGTCGAGGTTTACAACAACCAGCGGCAGGATCAGACCGTTTGGCAACCGCGTCCGGTCGACGCCGAACTCGAAACGGAATTTTTGCGCCGTCTCATGGTCAAGCTCGGGGTGACGCAAGAGCAGTCGAAGCTGCTCGCCGCCACGGCCGCGCCAGCGCAGACCGCTCGCATCGTCTCGGTCGCAGGCCAACCGACGGTGCAGATCAGCGAAGGTTTCGACCGCGCGTGGCGCCGCGTCGGCCTGGCACTCGACCGCACCGGCTTCACTGTCGAGGACCGCGATCGCAGCGCCGGCATTTACTTCGTGCGCTACGTGCCACCAAACGCCAACAAGGAGCCGAGCGTATTTGCCAAAATCCTCACTTTCGGCCAGTCCGGGAAGGGCGAAGCCCCGCTCAAGTTCCGTATCCTGGTCAAGAGTCAGGGCGAGGCCAGCACGGTTTCCGTAATGAACGACGCTGGCGCACCTGAGACCTCGGCGAATGCGCAGCGCATCGTCAAGGTCATTGCCGACGACCTGAAGTAAGGCGCGGGCGATGCTGCGCTTCCGCAGTCTCGGCAGCGGGAGCACCGGCAATGCCACGCTCATAGAAGCGACCAGTGCAGGACGCACCACGCGATTGCTGGTCGACTGCGGTTTCGCGCTGCGACACCTCGACGCGAGGCTCGCTCGCGCCGGCCTCGCCGCCAGCGATCTCGACGGCGTCTTCATTACGCATGAACATGGCGATCACATTGGTTGTGCCCATGCGCTATCGCGGCGCAACCGCTTGCCGGTCTGGATGAGTGAAGGCACTTGGCTCGCCACCGGCGCGCGCGATTTTGAAGGCCGCATGCAGTTCGCGCTGGATGGCAACGACATCGCTGTCGGCAACATTCACATGCAGCCGTTCACGGTGCCGCACGATGCCAAGGAACCACTCCAGTTGCGCTGTAGCGATGGCGCTCGTCATTTGGGGGTGCTGACGGATCTGGGTCACGCAACGCCACATGTGATGCAGCGGCTCATCGGCCTGCATGCGATGCTGCTCGAGTTCAATCACGACAGCGATCTGCTGGCAGGCTCGGCCTATCCGCCGTTTCTGAAGCATCGTGTGGGCGGCAACTACGGCCATCTGTCGAACAGTGCGGCGGCGAATATCGCACGCGCGGTTCATCACGATGGGTTGCGTCATGTTTTGGCGGCGCATTTGAGCGAGCAAAACAACCGGCCGGACATCGTGCGACGCGTACTGGCCGAAGCGCTAGGCGCGCAGGAACACGAAATGCTCACGGCAACTGCGGCCGAGGGCAGCGATTGGCTCGACGTCTGACGTCGTGACGGTTACAGCTTCTCAAGCTTTAGAACACCGCAAAAAAAGCGAAAAAAAACCGCCTGGAAAGGCGGCTTTTATTTCAGGCGACACCGTAATGCCGCCCGGATACATCACTTCGGTGCAGCAGGATCAGTCGGCTTTGTCGGGTCAGCAGGAGCAGGAGTCATCGTCGACGTGTCTGCAGGTGCAGGGCTGGCAGGTGCAGGCGTGGCGGACGCATCCGGCGCAGGCGCTGCTGCGGGCGCTGCAGGCGGCGTCACAACGACAGGAGCGGGCACGATCACCACGGGCGCACTCTCCTCTTTTTTGCTGCAAGCGGAGAGAGCGGCGGCAGCGATCAAGGCGGCAATAAGAACTGACTTCTTCATGGAATTCCTCTTTAGAACGACGATAAAAAAATTGTCGATCAAAAATTTTAGTGCGGCAACCTTTCGAAAAGATGTCGACGCACCAATTCGGGCTATTGCCTTACAAGCCCAACGTCGATGCCGGAAAGCCGGGCACGCTCTGACGTAGACATTCGTCTAAAAGTTCTCGCAAAGCGCCGCGTCGTTCGCGGTCCCCACCGCATACACCGCGTCCCCGGTCGGTATCGATGCGCTGCAGAAACCATGTCGGCGTCCAGATCGCGCTGGGCACCGCCGGTGCGCCCGCCGCATTGCAAACGCGGCAATCAACAATGTGGCTCCAGGTCTGCCGCCACTGAACGAAGCGCGCGTGACGGCGCGCGAAAACGTCGAAATTTTTTGCGAGCACCACGCAGCTTCGGCCGGTGGCCGACCACGCATTGAGCGCCGCGACAGTCGATCGATCGCCCAGTGGCCAATCGCTGAAGCAGGAATCGCTCAACGTGATCTCGCGCCACCCCTGCGCGGCTGCAGCCTCCAGCGCCAGCCGCACATGGGACTCGAATGCGTCGCGTCCGTCGAACCCGCCCTCAGGCAGTTGAGGCGAGTCCGGCAACCGAGGCACCTCAGGCCGATCAACGCGCATGCGCCCACCCCGCTTCGCACCAATCGCCCAAGAGCGCCAATGCATCCGCGCTGGCACGCGCCATGTCTTTGGGTTCCAGCGCGCGTCGATCGGCCAGACGACGCATCAAGGTCGCGTCGCGGCCGCCTGCGCGGAAGCTCTCACCGTTGATATACAGATGCCGCGCGTCGTACAGCATGCGCGTGCGACGGTCGAGCGCCACCGACTGCATGGCGCCCGGCACTGCGCCGGCATCGAACCACACGTTGGCCTTCGGCTCGGTCATCGATTCGCCGAGCGCGCGATCGATGGCGTCGACATCGCGAAGTGCACGTTGCACCGCCTCGCGTGCAAAGGCCTGCAACGCGGCAGGCACGGCGGCGGGCGTGTCGACCGCAGACTGCGACGGATCACGATAGTGGATTTGCGACTCGACAGGCGCGTCTTCAAGTTCGTCGGCGCTGGCCTCTGCGATGCGCGCCAGCAGGTCGGCACCAAGCCCGGCAGCGGCAGGCGCCCTGAGGCCGATGGAGTAGGTCACGCAGTCGCCGCCGACTGCCACGCCGTCGTGCGCATAGCGCGGCGGCAGGTACAACATGTCTCCGGCCTCCAGCAAAAACGTCGTCTCGGGCTCGAAGTTTTGCAGGATCTTGAGTGGCACGTCTTCTTGCAGTGACAGATCGTGCTGGCGTCCGATCGACCAGCGCCGCTGTCCGCTCGCTTGCAGTAAAAACACGTCGTAGCTGTCAAAGTGCGCGCCGACGCCACCGGTGTCGCTGGCATAGCTGATCATCAAGTCATCGAGCCGCGCATCGGGCAAGAAACGGAACGACTGCATCAACGCATGCGCAGCGTCGTGGTGCAGGTCGACGCCTTGCACCAGAAGCGTCCACCCCGCCTGCTTGCGCGATGGCAGACTGCGCCTGGCAAACGGACCGTGGCGCAGTTTCCAGCCGCCAGCAGCGTGACTTATGAGGCGCGATTCGACGTCGCCCCGGCCCGCAAGCGCAAAAAGGGCGTCGCGGTCTACCGGAGGCCGAAAGCCAGGAATGGCCTGGCGCACAAGCAACGGCTTTTTCTGCCAGTGTCGTCGCATGAATTGCTGCGCGGTGAGTCCGCCGAGCAGCGGCAAGGGTTGTGTTGTCTCCATGGGAGAATTCTGCAATGGAAATCTCAGAACAATGTGTGGTCGGACTCACCTGGACCATGAAAGATACGCTCGGTGAGGTGCTCGACGTGCTCGACGATCCGGTGGAGTTCCTGGTAGGTGGCGACGACTTGTTCGACGCAATCGAGCAGGCGTTGCAAGGTCACGAGCCGGGTGCCAAGGTGCTACTTCAGCTGGAGCCCGAACAGGCTTTCGGCGACTTCAACGACCAGCTTCTTTTTCTGGAGCCGCGTGCGCTGTTCCCCAAGGAGATCGAAGAAGGTATGACTTTCGATGGCGCCGCCCTGCCTGCGGGCGTGAGCGATCAAATTCCGAAAGGTGCGATCTACGTCGTCACCGAGGTGTATCCGGAGCATGTGGTGCTCGACGGCAACCATCCGCTTGCCGGCATCGCACTCAGACTCGATATCTCCGTTCGATCGGTCCGCGAGGCGACGGAAGACGAGGTCGGCAGAGGTACGGCCGGCACGAGCTTTTTCAAATTATCTCCCACGGCGTCAAGCAACGACTTGCTGCACTGACAGCTGTTCATCCGCAAAAAAGCCGGGCATGCCCGGCTTTTTACATTTGCCAAAGGTGAGAAGCGCTCAGCGTCAATAGCGCGATATCTGCCCATTGTCGATGCGCACCCGGTCGCCAATACGCAGATCGCCCGGGCTGCTCACATCGAACGCTCGGTACCCACCATTTTCCGTCTGGACCGACACGCGATAGCTCTCATAGACACGCGGCGCGTTGTTATTGGCTTCTATCCCGTTGCCCAACAGGGCACCGCCGACAACTCCGAGAACAGTCGCAGCCGTACGACCGTTACCGCGTCCGATTTGGTTGCCGAGTACACCGCCGACGACGCCACCCGCCACTGCACCGCCGCCGCTGGTCCCAGTGCCGCTGGTCTGGCTGCGCATCACTTCGATATTGGCAACACGGCCGTACTCGACGTAAGGCGCGGGCGCAGCTGCATAGGGCTGCGGTGGCGCCTGATACGGATAGCGACTGGTTTGATAGACCGGGGCGGGTGCGACGCAAGCAGTGAGTGTGGCCAGTGCAAGCACCGAAGCGCCCACCGACAGGAAACGTAAATTGGTCTTCATGGTCTCGAGTCCTCAAAAACGCGCAACGGCGCGAAAACAATGGCCTTACAGACATTCAACGCATGAGCGCCTCCGCCCGCTGACGCTTAGGCTCACGCTGAGCATTCGGAGCATGAAACGCGCGTATGGTTCCAGACTTTACGTGTGAGCGCGCAAGGAACCGATTCGCAGGAGCGCGCCTACATGCCTCCACAGACCCGCGCGCAGTCAGGCCAAAGTCAGTGCTTGCCCGTCGAGCCGTAGCCGCCGATACCTCGCGTGGTAGGCGCAAAGTCCGCGACGACGTTGAACTGTGCCTGCATCACAGGGACGATCACCAACTGCGCCAGGCGCTCCATGGGCTGCAAAACGAAGGGCGTGTCGCTGCGATTCCATGCGCTGATCTTCAGCTCGCCCTGATAGTCGCTGTCGATCAATCCAACCAAGTTGCCCAGTACGATGCCGTGCTTGTGACCTAGGCCAGAGCGCGGAAGAATCAGCGCCGCGTAGCCCGAATCGGCCAGATGGATGGCGATGCCCGTCCCGACTAATTGCCAGGCGTTAGGTTCCAGCGTAACGGGCGCATCGAGGCAGGCCCGAAGGTCGAGCCCCGCGCTTCCGGGCGTGGCGTAGCTCGGCAGCGCGTCTGCCATGCGCAAGTCGAGAATACGAATGTCGACCTTCACTTGCTACGCCCCTGTTGCTCGCGTTGTGTTCGCTCCTGTCCCTTCGCCTGCGCCTGCGCCGCGTCTTGAAGCATCTTTTGCCACTGTGCCGCACCCTGCGGCAGCTTCAGGCCACGCAACTTGAAGGCGATCCACGAGCCGCCCGCAAGCAGCGCGATCAGCACAGCGACCGGTACGCCGCCTTGCCACATCAGCAGCAAGGCAAACAAGCCGACGGCGCTGGCGATCTTGGCCACCATCGCGCCGCTTCGCGTATGTGCTCCGGTCGGCAAGTCGCCGTTCGATGAAAGCCGCCTCTGTGCTGCAGCAGCTGTGGCTGCAACCGCAATTGACCCGGTAGCCGTGCCGGCGCCGTAACTTTCCGAGTGCGGCGTCATCCCGACATCGAGCCTAGGCCCGCCTTCCTGGTGTTGCCGCTTCGGTAAGGCGGCCTGCGCAGTGAGTCGCTCGACATAGCTCGCGAAATCGCCATTCGGCGGCGTGTTCCATTCAGGGTTCATCGTGCACTCCAGGCCGGCAGACGCGCGGCAATTTCAGTGACAAGCTCGCGCGCCAAGGCTAACTTGGGCGCGCGCGGCAGTTCTCGCACGCCGTTGACGTCGACCAGCAGCAAAGCGTTGTCGTCTTGCCCGAAGGTCAACGGTCCGATGTTGCCCACCAGCAGCGGAATGCCCTTGCGATCGCGTTTGGCCTTGGCGTGCTCCACCAGGTTTTCGCTCTCGGCCGCAAAACCCACGCAGAACAATTTGCCGCTTTGGGCCCGCGCACTTTGCGCGATCGTCAGCAGGATGTCGGTGTTTTCGATGAAGTGCAGCACCGGCGGCTCGCCGGACCCATCCTTCTTGATCTTGTGCTCGCTGTGCGAGGCCGGCCGCCAGTCGGCGACAGCTGCCGTGGCGACGAACACTGTGGCGCGCTGCGCCGCGGCCACGGTGGCATCCAGCATTTCGGCCGCCGATGTCACGTCGATCCGGGCCACGCCACGCGGCGTTGGCAGATGAACCGGACCGGCCACGAGAGTGACTTCGGCTCCGGCATCGCGTGCAGCGCGAGCGATGGAAAACCCCATCTTTCCGGAAGAGTGGTTGGTAATACCGCGAATCGGGTCGAGCGCTTCGAAGGTCGGGCCTGCCGTTACCAGCACATGCTGCCCTGCCAACGACTTTGGCTGAAAAAACGCAGTGATGTCTTCGAGCAATTGCGCCGGCTCCAGCATCCGACCATCGCCGGTTTCACCGCATGCTTGCCAGCCGCTGCCCACGCCCAGCACATGGGCACCATCGGCCGCTACCTGCATCAGATTGCGCTGGGTGGCGGGATGCGACCACATTTCGCGGTTCATCGCGGGTGCCAGCAGCAAGGGGACGCGATCGGCCGGGCGCGCGAGGCACAGCAGGCTCAGCAGTTCATCCGAGCGACCTTGCACCAGCCGCGCGATGAAATCGGCGCTGGCAGGGGCCAGCACGATGGCATCGGCTTCGCGGCTCAGGTTGATATGCGGCATGTTGTTAGGCTCGCGCGCATCCCACTGCGAGCCGTACACCGGACGCCCTGAGAGCGCCTGCATGGTCACGGGCGTGATGAACTGCTCCGCGGCTTCGGTCATGACGACCTGCACCGTGGCACCGGCCTTGATGAAAAGACGACAGAGTTCGGCCGACTTGTAGCAAGCGATGCCACCCGTGAGCCCGAGGAGGATGTGCTTGCCGGAGAGTTCTTGCATGACGTTCCGCGTAAGGTGCATCGGGCAAGTTTAAGTGGCCGCTCAACTGGCCGCACCTATAATCCCGATTTCCCACTGCCCGGGTGCAAAGCCCGGTAATGGCATGACCAAATTTGTCTTCGTCACTGGTGGTGTGGTGTCTTCCCTCGGCAAGGGAATCGCCTCCGCCTCGCTCGCCGCAATTCTCGAATCGCGGGGCCTTAAAGTCACCCTCATAAAGCTCGATCCGTACATCAATGTCGATCCCGGCACGATGTCGCCTTTTCAGCATGGCGAAGTGTTCGTCACGGACGACGGTGCCGAAACCGATCTCGACCTGGGCCACTACGAGCGCTTCATCAACACTCGGATGCGCAAGGCCAACAACTTCACCACTGGTCAGATCTACAAGTCGGTGCTTGAAAAAGAACGACGCGGCGACTATCTTGGCAAAACGGTGCAGGTTATCCCCCACATCACAAACGAGATCCAGGAATACGTGAAGCGCGGAGCAGGCATCGGTACCGCCCATGAAGTGGACGTGGCCATCGTTGAAATTGGCGGCACCGTGGGCGATATCGAGTCACTGCCCTTTCTTGAAGCGGTGCGCCAGATGAGCCTGCGCATGGGCCCCAACAACTCCGCATTTGTGCATCTGTCGTACGTGCCGTGGATCGCCGCAGCCGGCGAGCTCAAGACCAAACCGACGCAGCACACCGCCAAAGAACTGCGAGCCATCGGCATTCAAGCCGACGCGCTCATTTGCCGCGCCGACCGGCCGATTCCCAACGACGAGCGCGCCAAGATCTCGTTGTTCTCGAACGTGGCCGAATGGGGTGTCATTTCGATGTGGGACGTCGACACCATCTACAAAGTGCCACGCATGTTGCACGAGCAAGGGCTGGACGGCCTGATCTGCGACAAACTGCGCTTGAACACACCACCCGCCAAGCTCAAGCGTTGGGACGATCTCGTCTACGAAGTCGAGCATCCGCAGCAAGAAGTGACTATCGCAATGGTGGGGAAATACGTCGAACTGTCTGACAGCTACAAGTCGGTCAACGAGGCGCTGCGCCACGCCGGCATGAAGAACCACGCCCGCGTGAAGATCGACTACATCGACTCCGAAACCATTACTCCGCAAGACGTCGCGCGACTCACCAAATACGATGCCATCCTGGTGCCCGGCGGCTTCGGCCAGCGCGGCGTCGAAGGCAAGATTTCCGCGGCCCGATTCGCCCGAGAAACCAGGGTGCCTTATCTCGGCATCTGCCTGGGAATGCAGGTTGCGACCATCGAATACGCGCGCAACGTGGCAGGCCTCAAGAATGCCAACAGTACCGAGTTCGATACCGGTACCCCCTGCCCCGTCATTGCCCTTATCACCGAGTGGAAAGACACCGACGGCACGGTCAAGACGCGCGACGAAAAGTCCGATCTGGGCGGCACCATGCGCCTCGGCGCGCAAAGCTCCGACGTGGCGCCTGGCACGCTGGCCCACAGCATTTACGGCGACGTGGTGACCGAGCGCCATCGGCATCGCTATGAGGCCAACGTCAACTACCTCGACGACCTGCGCCGGGCCGGACTTGTGATCTCCGCATTGACGCAGCGAGAACACCTGACCGAAATCGTCGAACTGCCGCAAGACGTGCATCCATGGTTCATCGGCGTGCAGTTCCACCCCGAGTTCAAGTCGACGCCCTGGGGCGGCCATCCACTATTCAACGCATTCATCAAAGCGGCGCTCGAACATCAGGCAGCGGGCCAGGGAACCAAGCCTTTGATGAAGGTCGTGGCGTGAAAGATCTCTCATGAAACTTTGCGGATTCGACATCGGCCTCGACAAACCGTTTTTTCTGATCGCCGGCCCGTGCGTGATCGAGTCGGAACAATTGCAGATGGACACTGCCGGCACGCTGAAGGAAATCACGCAGGCGCTCGGCATCCCATTTATATTCAAAAGCAGTTTCGACAAGGCCAACCGCTCTTCGGGAACGACGTTTCGTGGTCCCGGCCGCGATAAGGGCCTTGAGATCCTGGCCAAGGTCAGGCGCGATCTCGGCGTGCCTGTGCTAACCGACGTGCACACCAACGAGGACATCGTCGAAGCCGCGAAAGTGGTTGACGTATTGCAGACGCCCGCCTTCCTTTGCCGGCAGACCGACTTCATCCGCGCGGTGGCGCAGTCGGGCAAGCCGGTGAACATCAAGAAGGGGCAGTTCCTCGCGCCGCACGACATGAAGAACGTGATCGACAAGGCACGGGCGGCGGCCAGGGAAATCGGCATCGACGAAGACAGCTTCATGGCTTGCGAACGCGGCGCCAGTTTCGGCTACAACAACCTGGTGTCGGACATGCGCTCGCTGGCGATCATGCGCGAGACACTGGCGCCCGTCGTTTTCGATGCAACGCACTCGGTGCAACTCCCTGGTGGCCAGGGCACGAGTTCGGGCGGTCAGCGCGAGATGGTCCCGGTGCTCGCGCGCGCTGCCATCGCGGTGGGCGTGTCGGGGGTCTTCATGGAGACGCATCCCGACCCGGCAAAAGCGTTGAGCGACGGCCCCAATGCGGTGCCTTTGAAGCACATGAAGGTGCTCCTCGAGACGCTGCTGGCGCTCGATGCAGTCACCAAGAAAAACGGCTATCTGGAAGACAGGTTTCAAGCATGAGCGGTTATGTCATTGCTTACGTCGAGGTCACGAATCCGACGCAATACGAAGAGTACAAAAAATGGTCCAGCGCTGCCATGCAGGCCAACGGGGCCGAAGTATGCATTCGCGGCGGGCAGGTGGCCGTGCTCGAAGGCGACTGGGCGCCGACCCGCGTGGTGCTGCTGAAGTTTCCAACCTTCGAGCAAGCCAAGGCTTTCTACGACACGCCTGAATATCTGAAGGCCCGCGAAGCCCGCGCTGGTGCCGCTGTAATGCGCATGATCGCGGTCGAAGGCCTGTAGTCTTCTGAAGCCTTCCGTCAAATTCCCAACTTCATCCTTCAATAAAAATTATGAGTGCAATCGTTGACATCGTCGGCCGCGAAATTCTCGACAGCCGCGGCAACCCCACCGTCGAATGCGACGTGCTGCTGGAAAGCGGCACCATGGGTCGCGCGGCAGTGCCGTCGGGTGCCTCCACCGGCTCGCGCGAGGCCATTGAGCTACGCGACAACGACAAGGCCCGTTATGGTGGCAAGGGCGTGCTGAAAGCGGTCGAAAACATCAACACCGAAATCTCCGAAGCCGTGCTCGGCCTCGACGCGACCGAGCAGGCCTTTCTCGACCGCACGCTGAACGATCTCGACGGCACCGACAACAAGGCACGCCTCGGGGCCAACGCCACGCTGGCCGTGTCGATGGCTGTGGCACGTGCCGCAGCCGAAGAATCGGGCTTGCCTCTATACCGCTACTTCGGCGGCATGGGCGGGATGCAATTGCCGGTACCGATGATGAATGTCATCAATGGTGGAGCACACGCCAACAACAGCCTGGACATCCAGGAGTTCATGATCATTCCGGTCGGTGCGAAGAGCTTTCGCGAAGCAGTGCGCTACGGCGCTGAAACTTTTCATGCACTGAAGAAGATCCTCAGCGACCGCGGCATCAGTACGGCGGTAGGTGACGAAGGCGGTTTTGCACCTAGCGTTGCCAGCCATGAAGAGGCCATCCTGCTGATCCTCGAAGCGATCGACAAGGCTGGCTACGTGGCCGGCGAACAAATCGCTCTCGGCCTAGACTGCGCGGCCAGCGAGTTCTACAAGGACGGCAAGTACGTGCTCGGCGCGGAGAACCTCACGCTGTCGCCCGAGAACTGGACCGACATGCTCGCGACATGGGTCGACAAGTACCCGATCATCAGCATCGAAGACGGCATGCACGAAGGCGACTGGGACGGTTGGAAGCACCTGACCGAACGCCTCGGCAAGCGCGTCCAGCTGGTTGGTGACGACTTGTTCGTAACCAACACCAAGATCCTGCAAGAAGGCATCGACAAGGGCATCGCCAATTCAATCCTGATCAAGATCAACCAGATCGGCACGCTGACCGAAACCTTCGCCGCTATTGAAATGGCCAAGCGTGCCGGCTACACGGCCGTCATTTCGCACCGCTCGGGCGAGACCGAAGACTCGACCATCGCCGACATCGCGGTGGGCACCAATGCCGGCCAGATCAAGACGGGTTCGCTCTCCCGTTCAGACCGCACCGCCAAGTACAACCAACTGCTGCGCATCGAAGAAGACTTGGGCGACGTTGCCAGCTATCCCGGCCGCGCCGCTTTCTACAACCTGAAGTAACCGGCCAAGATCCGGGTACTCGAAGGTATGCGCTCACGCGTTGTCCCCATCGTGCTGGTGTTGCTGCTCGCTGTTCTTCAATGGCAGCTATGGACCGGTCGCGGGAGCGTGCGTGACGTCGCGCATTTGCGCGACAGTCTCGCGACTCAGCAAGAGGCGAACGCGCGCGCATCGCTGGCCAACGAACGGCTGTCTTCCGAGGTGAACGACCTCAAGGAAGGCCTCGAGATGGTCGAAGAGCGCGCTCGTGCCGAACTCGGCATGGTCAAACCGAACGAAGTGTTCGTGCAGATGACGCACTGACGCACTGACGCAGCAACCACCCTGCCAATGCCGGAGTTCTTTTCGGCCCCCGCCTTCGTGCTGTGGGGCGCACCGACCAGTTGGCTCGAAGTGATCGCCGCGGCCATCGCGCTGGTCATGGTCGGCTGCAACATGCGCGAGATCCACTGGGGCTGGCCGCTCGCCATCTTGAGCTCGATGCTCTACGTTTTCGTCTTTGCCGAAGCACGTATCTACGGCGACGCCTCGCTACAGGTGTTCTTCGCCATCGTCGCGCTTTGGGGTTGGTTTCAATGGCTGCGCGGCCATCGCGCCGACGGCAGCGTACTGCAGGTACGCCGTCTCACCATGCGCGGCGCGCTCTGGTCGTTGGCCGCCTGCGCGGTCGCCTGGCCGGTAGTCGCGCTGTTTTTAATTCGATTCACCGACACCGATGTGCCCTGGTTCGACGGCTTTGCGACCGGGATCAGCCTGGTCGGGCAGTTCCTGCTCGGCCGAAAATTTATCGAGAACTGGATCGTATGGGCAGCCGTCAACACGGTCAGCATCGGCCTGTTCATTCACAAGGGCCTGTGGCTCACGGTCGGCCTGTACGCAGTCTTTGCGGTGCTCAGCGTCGCCGGCTACTTCGCCTGGCGCCAGCGCTTGTGTCCGCTCGCGTCGGCAGCAGCGCCGGCGCTTACAGAAACATGACGCCTTCGTTGCCCATCGGCTGCGTGATAGCAGTGCTCGGCGCCGAAAGCACCGGCAAAACCGAGCTGGCACGCGCTCTCGCTCAACGTCTGAACGATCGCGGCATCATCACGACCCTGATCGGCGAATACCTGCGCGAGTGGTGCAACCGAGAAGGCCGGACGCCACGGCCCGACGAGCAGGCCACCATCGCCGACGAGCAGACGCGCCGCATCGATAACGCTGCTCTACATGGCGTCGTCGTGGCCGACACCACCGCTTTGATGACTGCGGTGTACAGCGACATGCTGTTCGACGACGCAGCCCTTTTCGGATCAGCGTTGGCCGCGCAGCGCCGCTGTGCCATCACCTTGCTGACCGCTCTCGATCTGCCTTGGGTGGCAGACGGTCTGCAACGCGACGGCCCGCATGTGCGAGAGCCCGTGGATGCACGCGTGCGCACGGCGCTAGGCGGCGCGAATCTGCCTTTCACCGTGGTGCACGGCCGCGGAACCGAGCGTCTGGCCAATGCCTGGAACGCTATCAATTCGATCGCGGAGCGTGCGGGCGGCGAAGACCGCAACGTACGCAGCGGCGGTAGCGAAGCTGATGCCGGCTTGGCGCCATCGACCTGGACATGGCCTTGCGACAAGTGTTCCGACCCGGCTTGCGAGCGCCGGTTGTTCAGCGATCTGCTGGCGCAGCGGTCGACGCCTTTAACGGCGTCTTTTTCGGAGTCTTGATGGCACGCACCGGTCGCGGTCGCTCAGTCGGCGGGTTGGCCGTCATCATGCTGGCGGGCGCGCTAGCCAGTGCGACACCGCCTGCTCTCGCTGCCGGCGATGTCATCGCAATCGACGTGGACGGCCACCTCACCCCGACAACCTGTGCCGAAGAAGACAACGTCTCCCTGACGCTTAAAGGCACCGACGTTGCCCGCTTCACTGTCGAAGCGTTACCACCGCCCTATCTCGCATCGCTGCAAACCGATCGTTCCGCGCCTGATTTTTCAGGTTGCAATTTCAACGGCGGTGTCCATCCGACCGATCCACGCCACGCCTTCAGGCCCGCGACCCGCGTACTCTTCGACGGCGCGCAATGGCGAATTGTCGGCATCACGCTGTCGAGCTTCTGGCGGCCACAGCGCGTGCCTGTGACGCTCGGGTCGCGCACCTTCCGCAACATCCACCTCTTGCAGGTCTTCAAAAAGGTCGACGGCAAGCCGCGCGAGATCGCGTTGCTGTATCCATCCGATGGCAACTGGCGCATCAAGCCGCTGCCGGAAGCGCGCTTCGGCTACGGCACCTATGGCTCGTCGGTCATGATCGGCCCGATCGAGTCGCGTCAGCGCCCGGTGGTCGAGATCGCATCGGTCGCAGTCACTACATCGCCGCTGTCGCTGAAACTGGATTTCAAGGCAGGCGGATCCGCGACGGTCGCGATCGGAGAGGTCAGCACGCTGCGCACCGCACTGAATGTGAAGCTGACGCCACCGATATCACTGACTTCATCGAGGCACGGCCGTCATCCGTTTGCGATGCTGCAATCGATGTATGTGGCGCCGGACAATGCCGACGTTAGCGAAGTGACATGGCGGGCACCGGGCGACACATCGCTGCGTACCGAGGCACTACCCAACGTGACCACGCTTCAGGCAAGGCAAATTCTCTTTGGCCGAAGTGTGCCGTCTCGGCATAACAGCAGCGCGCCGGATCTGCGCTTCAGCAACTTCAGAAACTGACGCGTTCTATTGCACTACCGAGCTTGCGGGTAGCTGGTCCCCTGGCTCCCGAAAAATCTGCGCCGCATCGACGGCATCGAAGCGGTATTGCTTGCCGCAAAAGTCGCATCCGACTTCGATGTCTCCGCGCTCGGCCAGGATGCTGTCGGCCTCTTCAACGCCCAGGCTGCGGATCATGTTCGCCACCCGCTCGCGCCCGCAAGTGCACGCGAAGTGCGGACCCAGCAAGCCGGCCTGCGGCTCGAAGCGCAACAGCTTTTCTTCCCAGAACAGGCGCCGCAGGATGGTGTCGATGTCGAGCGTGAGCAGTTCGTCGCGCGTCAGGCTCGACGCCAGAATCGAGATGCGGTTGTAGTCTTCGTTCAAACCGATCTGGTCTTCATTGCTCTGGTCATGGTCACGCTGCGACGTTCCTTCCAGATTGCCCTCACCCTTCACCGGCAAGCGCTGAATCAACAAGCCCGCCGCCACCTTGTCGTCGGCTGCCAGCACCAGCGTGGTGTCGAGCTGTTCGCTCTGCAGCATGTAGTGCTGCAACACGTCGCTCAGCTTGTCGAGCTTTTCGTACTGATCTCCGAAGAGCGGCACCACGCCCTGATACGGCTGCTGGCCCGGTACGCGGCTCTTGGGGTCCAGCGTGATGGCGCAGCGGCCTTTGTTGGTGACGTTGACCATGTCGGGCAAGCGCGCGTCGGCGGCCAGTTCGCCCACCACCTTGGCGGTGGCGCGCAGGCTCAGGTCGGGCATGACCTCGGCCACCGCGATCTTGACCGGCCCGTCACCAAAGATTTGCAGGATCAACGCGCCGTTGAACTTGATGTTCGACTGCATCAAGGTCGCCGCCGCAGTCATTTCACCGAGCAACTCCGCCACGGGTGGCGGATAGGCGCCGGTCGCGCTGTTGCCGGCGCGTCGCGCCAGGATTTCCTGCCATGAATCGGTCAGGCGGACGATCATGCCGCGCACCGGCATGCCGTCGAACAGGAACTTGTGCAACTCGCTCAAAACGCTCTTCTTTCCGACGCCCTTAGGCGATCTTCTTGAGGCCCTTCGCATAGCGACGGGCGTTGTCTACATAGTGCTCGGCACTTTGGCGGAGCTTGGCGGCAGTTGCATCGTCGAGCGTGCGAACCACCTTGGCCGGCGAACCGATGATGAGCGAGTTGTCCGGAAATTCCTTGCCCTCGGTCACCACGCTGCCGGCACCAACGATCGAGTTGCGGCCGATCTTCGCGTTATTCAAGATCACCGCCTGAATGCCGATCAGCGAGTTGTCTCCGATGGTGCAGCCATGCAGCATGACCTGATGACCGATGGTCACGTTGTCGCCGATCGTCGTGGGCGAACCATGGTCGCTGTGCACCACCGACAGGTCCTGCACGTTGCTGTTGCGCCCGATGGTCAGCGTCTCGTTGTCACCACGCAGCACCGCGCCGAACCAGATGCTGGCATCTTCACCCAGCACCACCTTGCCGATCACCTCGGCACTGTCGGCCACCCAGGCACCAGGTGCCAGTTTCGGCGCAACGCCATCGAGTTCATAGAGGGCCATCGCAGGTCTCCCGGGGTCAAAAACTAGAATTGTAGGGATGCACATCCGATCTGGCGCGCTGGCCGCCTTGCGCCTTGCCGACCCTGAACAAAAGGTGGCGGTGACACGCGCGCTGGCAGCGCTTGTCGCGGGCAACCCGGAATCGCTTTCACTCGACTTCGATCGCAGCATGGCGAATGCGGAAACCGGCGTTCCGGGCCGGCCCGACCGCCCGCTTCGCGTTTCCGCGATGGATGTCGGAAGACGCTCGCCCTTCACCACCGAAGGACGCGCCGCGCTCATCCATTCGATATGCCATATCGAGTTCAACGCGATCAACCTCGCGCTCGATGCAGCGTGGCGCTTCGACGGCATGCCCGAGTCCTATTACCGCGACTGGCTGCGCGTCGCCGATGAAGAGGCGCGGCACTTCACGCTGCTGCATGCGCATCTGCAAACGATGGGCTGGCGCTATGGCGACTTCACCGGCCACGACGGCCTCTGGGCGATGTGCGAGAAAACGAAGGACGACGTTGTCGGGCGCATGGCGCTGGTACCGCGAACGCTCGAGGCACGCGGGCTCGACGCTACCCCGCTGATCCAGGCCAAGTTGCGCAGAGTGAATACGCCCGATGCGCTCGGCGCGATCGCTATCCTCGACATCATCCTGCACGACGAAGTCGGCCATGTCGCCATCGGCAACCACTGGTACCGGTGGCTGTGCGAGCGCGACGGCCTCGACCCGATCGCGCATTACCGCGTGCTTTATCGCAAGCACGAGGCGCCGCGGCTGCGTGCGCCGTTCAACCTGGAAGCGCGAGCACGGGCCGGCTTCACGGACGAAGAACTGAAGGCCCTCTCCGAACCTGATGCGCTGGCTCGAAGCTGAATCAACCCCTCGGATGGTGCTGCCCATGCAATTGCTTCAGACGCTCGCGCGCCACGTGCGTGTAGATGGTCGTGGTCGAGATATCCGCATGGCCCAGCAGCAGTTGCACCGCTCTCAAATCCGCACCGTGGTTGAGCAGGTGCGTAGCAAACGCATGGCGCAGCGTGTGCGGCGAAAGGGGCGAGTAAATGCCTGCGGCGGTCGCTTGCTTCTTGACGATGATCCAGAACATCACGCGTGTCATGCCGGCACCGCGCGCGGTCACGAACAGGTCCGGCGTTTGCTGCCCATCGAGGATCGCGGGACGAGATTCCTTCAGATAGCGCTCTAGCCAGCGCCTCGCCTCCCCGCCGAACGGCACGAGCCGCTCCTTGTTACCCTTGCCGAGAACGCGCAACACGCCGTCGTTCAGGCTCATGTCGATCGCCTTCAGCGACACCAGTTCGCTCACGCGCAGCCCGCTGGCGTACATCAGCTCCAGCATGGCGCGGTCACGCAGGCCGAGCGGCGTGTCGACATCGGGCGCACCGAGCAGATCGTCGACCTGCTTTTCCGAAAGCGTCTT
Source organism: Variovorax sp. (assembly GCA_025352265.1). GTDB lineage: Bacteria > Pseudomonadota > Gammaproteobacteria > Burkholderiales > Burkholderiaceae_C > Variovorax. The sequence continues at coordinate 128,159 of JANXTS010000029.1, forward strand.
GGGTACGCGCATGGCTTGCCGCGCGGGCACCAGCCGCAACGTCGGGTCGGCGGCGATGCGGCGTTCGCGCAGCGCCCAGCGGTAGTAGCGCTTGAACACCGTCAGGCGGCGGTTGGCGGAGGTCGCCTTGCCCTTGTCGGCCAGTTTGGCGCCCATGTAGGCCTGCAAATCGTGCTCACGCACGGCGTCGAGTGTGTTGCTGCGCGTCGCAAGCCAGCGCGCGAACAACTCGAGATCCTGCCGGTAAGCCGCGAGCGTGTTCTTGGCAAGCCCGTGCTCCAGCCACAGTGCATCGACGAACTCGTCGATCTCGGGGGTCTCAACGACAGGAGTCTCTTCTTGCGGCGCGGTCATGGACTGCAAGATAACAAACAAAACGCCCCAAAAGCGTCTGCGTCGTGCGCCGAAGCGCTACCGATCAATCGAGCGTCAGCTTCTGCTTCACGACGACCTGCTTGTAGACCTCGAACTCGGCCTTGATCTGCGCCGCGAACTGCTCGGGTGTGTTGGCGACGATGAGCGAGCCGGTGTCTTCGATGCGCTTGCGCACCGCCGGATCTTCGACCGACTTTTTCACCGCAGCCGCCACCTTGTCGACCACGTCTTTGGGCAGGTTCTTGGGTCCGAGGATGCCGTAGTACGCCATCCGGTTCACCGGCTCCAGCCCGACTTCCTTGAAGGTCGGAACATTGGGCAAATCCTTCAGCCGCTGCGGCGCCGACACCACGATCGGCACCAACTGACCGCTCTTGATGAAAGGCAATGCCGAAGGAATGTTGTCGAACATGATCGCCACCTGCCCCGCCACCACGTCGTTCAACGCCGGCCCGGCGCCACGGTACGGGATGTGCGTGACAAAGGTATTCGTCAGGCTCTTGTACAGCTCCATCAGGAGATGGCCGATGCCACCGGTGCCAGACGACGCATACGAATATTTGCCAGGATTCTTCTTGAGCTCGGCCACGAACTCGGCGTAGTTCTTTGCCGGGAATTTCGGGTTGACCGCGATGATGTTCGGCGTCGCGGCGATATTGGTGATCGGCGTGAAGTCGGTGATCGGGTCGTAGGGCGTCTTGGGGTTGATCGCCGGGTTGGCTGCGGTGCTCGACACCGTGGCGACACCCAGCTTGTACCCGTCGGGTGCTGCGCGTGCGGTTTCGGCTGCACCCACGATGCCGCCGCCGCCCGCGCGATTGATGACGATCACCGGTTGGCCCAGCGCCTTGCCGAGCGGCTCCGAAATCACGCGCGCCACGAGGTCGGTCGTGCCACCGGGTGCAAACGGCACGCTCAACTCGATCGGCTTGGTCGGGTAGCCCTGCGCCCCGGCGAGCGAGGTCGTCATGGCGGCGAGCACAGCGAGTCCGGTGATTTCAGCGAGACGGACAAAACGGGTCCTTGGGCGGCGTGGCATCAGCGAACTCCTGGTGGTCGTTGAAACAAAAAAACGTAAAACGGGGATATGGAATGCTACCGGCATGCCGGCGAGACAGTGCTGCGGAATACCCCGCGAACACGGGGCTTCAGACGGCAGGTGCGTTTTGCGCCAACGCCCATTCGACGTGTTCGCGCACGAGCGCGCTCGAGTGCATCGCGCGCGTCGCCAGCGCCGCTTCGGCCCGCGCATCGCCCGCCCGCAGGGCGTTGCCCAACGCGACCGCTACGTTGCGCAACCAGCGCTCGTGGCCGATGCGGCGGATCGGACTGCCTTCGGTGAGGCGAAGAAACTCTGCCTCCGTCCATGCAAAAAGCTGCGACAGGTGCTGGCCGCTCAAACCTTCACGTTCATCGAAATCGGGCAGCGCACTCTTCTTCGCGAACTTGTTCCACGGGCAGATCAGCTGGCAATCGTCGCAGCCATAGATGCGGTTGCCGATGGCCGCGCGCAGTTCGACCGGAATCGGCCCTGCGTGCTCGATCGTCAGATACGAGATGCAGCGCCGCGCATCGAGTCGATGCGGCGCGATGATGGCCTGTGTCGGGCAGATGTCGATGCAGGCGCTGCAGCTGCCGCAGTGCGCGGTGACAGGATCGCTCGGCGGCAACGCGACGTCCACGTAGATCTCGCCGAGGAAGAACATCGACCCCGCATCGCGGTCCAGCACCAGCGTGTGCTTGCCTCGCCAGCCCTGGCCGCTGCGTGACGCCAGTTCGGCTTCAAGCACCGGCGCTGAATCGGTGAACACGCGATGACCGAACGGACCCAGCGCCTCGGCGATGCGATCGGCCAGTTTCTGCAGGCGCGAGCGCAGCACCTTGTGGTAATCCCGACCCCGTGCGTAGACCGACACGATGCCTTCGCCGGGCCGTTCGAGCCGTTCGAATTCAATGCCCTGCCAGCCTTCCGGCGTAGTGCGCGGCAGGTAGTCCATGCGCGCGGTGATGACGCTGACGGTCCCTGGCACCAGTTCCGCCGGCCGCGCCCGGCGCAATCCGTGCGCCGCCATGTAGGCCATTTCGCCGTGAAAGCCGTTGTGCAGCCAGTGCCCGAGTCCAGCCTCGGCATCGGCGAGGTCGATGCCCGCAATACCGATTTGGGAGAATCCCAATTCACGCGCCCACTCTTGTATGCGCGCCACGACATCCAGCGTCACCAAATCACGAGCCACGAGTTGAGTATCGACCACACGCCAATTGTAGAAACGCCCTCACCGGCGACACCGGTGCCCGTGCTGCATTGGCATACCGAAGCCGACACCGAGGCATTTGCCGGCACGCTCGCTGCATCGCCGATGCTGCGCGATGCCTTCATCGCGCTGCATGGCGACCTCGGTGCCGGCAAGACGACTTTTGTTCGACACCTTCTGCGCGCGCTCGGCATCGAAGGCCGCATCAAGAGCCCGACCTATGCTGTCGTCGAGCCGCACGAAGCGCCCGATGGGCTGGCGATTTTTCACTTCGACTTCTACCGTTTCAACGATCCACGCGAGTGGGACGATGCAGGTTTCAGAGACATCTTCGCGGGCCCCGGGTTGAAGCTCGCTGAATGGCCCGACAACGCTGCAGGTCGGATTCCGGTTGCAGACCTCGCTATAAAAATGGAAGCAATGACAGACGACTCACGTACCGTGACACTGCACGCGGGCACGGCCCGCGGTTTCGCCTTGCTGGCGCATCTGGACAGCGCCGCATGAAGCGCCGCGATCTTCTTCAAGGCGGCACGCTGGCCCTGCTGCTCGGCGTTCAGCAAATCGCACGCGGGGCGACCATCCTGGCGGTGCGCGTATGGCCCGCCGCCGACTACACCCGCGTGACCATCGAATCCGATACGCGCCTGCAAACGCAGCAGCTCACCGTCGGAAGCCCGCCGCGGCTCGCGGTCGACATCACCGGCATCGAACTCAATCCGCAACTGCGCGAGTTGGTCGGCAAGATCAAGCCGGGCGATCCGTACATCAATGGCTTGCGCGTCGGGCAGTTCGCTCCCAACGTCGTGCGCATCGTGTTCGACCTGAAGCAGGCTGTCATTCCGCAAGTGTTTTCGCTGGCGCCGGTTGCCGCCTATCGCGACCGGCTGGTGCTCGACCTGCATCCCCAGGAGCCGCTCGACCCAATGGAAGCGTTGATTGCCGAGCGCCTGCGCGACGCGCCCTCTTCCACTGCCAAAGGCGATGCCGATACCAATGTGACCGGTTTCGCGCCACGTGAGCCGTCGCGCCTGCCAGCCGGACCGGGGACAGCAGCAGCACCGACGTCATCAGCGCCCGCACGGCCCAGCACGGCCGCGGTCGATCCGCTCGGCGAACTCATGGCTCAGCAAGCAGGGCGGCCCGGGCCCGCCGTCTCTGCGGCGCCGGCAGCGCCCGGCCGCCCGCCGGGCCCGCCGTCTGCCTTACCGCCCACACTGCCACCATTGGTCGGCTCCATCCCGCTCAAACCGGCACCTGCAGCGCCGCCATCGGTGATCGCGCGCAGCGGCACTGCCACGGCCAACCGCACCGACCGCCTCATCATCGTGGCCCTGGACCCCGGCCACGGCGGCGAAGATCCAGGCGCCACCGGACCGGCCGGAACTCGCGAGAAAGACATCGTGCTGCAGGTCGCCTTCAAGCTGCGCGACCGCATCAACGCCAGCAGCGTCAACGGCAATCCGATGCGCGCCTTTTTGACGCGCGATGCCGACTTTTTCGTGCCGCTTGGCACGCGCGTGCAAAAGGCGCGGCGCGTGCAGGCCGACCTGTTCGTGAGCATCCATGCCGATGCCTTCACCACGCCTGCCGCACGCGGCGCCAGCGTATTCGCGCTGAGCCAGCACGGCGCCTCGAGCAGCGCGGCACGCTACATGGCCAACAAGGAAAACGAATCCGACAAGGTCGGCGGCATCAACGTCGGTGATCACGAGATTCAAGTGCAACGCGCCTTGCTCGACATGAGCACGACGGCCCAGATCAATGACAGCCTGAAGCTCGGCGCCGCGATGTTGGGCGAAATAAAGAACGTGGGCGCCCGACTGCACAAAGGCGAGGTCGAGCAGGCGGGGTTCGCTGTGTTGAAGGCACCGGACATCCCCAGCGTGCTGGTCGAGACGGCATTCATCAGCAATCCGGAAGAAGAGGCGAACCTCCGCAGCGTGGCCTATCAAGACAGTCTGGCTGAAGCGTTGATGCGCGGCATTCAGCGCTACTTTGCGCAAAACCCGCCAATGGCACGCAGCCGGCAGTTGTAATTTTCTGCAGGCATATCCGCTCGCATCGCAGGCTGCTCACCGCGCAGTTTTCGCGCACCGATCGGTCGCTGTTTCGCGCAGGTTTGCGGGACAGCCGCCTACAGCCAGCAGGCACGCCACTGCCTACGTTGAGTCCACTACTACTTAAAGGTGGACATCATGAAATTACGTGTTTTGTTTACGACAGTCGCCGCAACGTCTGTGATTACTCTGGCCGGCTGTGCCGGTACCGGCCCCAACCAGCAGTTGGGAGTCGCAGGCGGCGCAGTCGGTGGCGCGCTGCTCGGCAATGCAATCGGCGGCAACGCAGCCAGCACGGTCGGTGGCGCAGCCATCGGCGGCCTGATCGGCAATGAGGTGGGTAAGAACTCGGATCAGCGCAACTACAACAACTCGAACCGGGGCTACTACCCCAACAACGGTCCGCGTTACTGAGAGGCTCAGGAAGTCCGCAGATCTAACGGGCGAGCGACCTGATCAGACTCCGCTCTGTTCCCTTCCCGACCGCGCCTTCTCGGCGCGGCCGGCGCGCCATGCACCGAAAATTGCGAGCAATCCTGGGACAAAGATAAGTGCCCAGATGATCTTGTCCAAATGCTCCCGCACCCACGGCAGGTTGCCAAAAAAGTAACCTGCAGTAGCGATACCGAACACCCAAAGCAGCGCGCCCACGACATTGAACATCGTGAACTTGCCGCGCTCCATGGCGGCCACGCCCGCCACGAATGGTGCGAAGGTACGGATGAAGGGCATAAACCGCGCCAAGATGACCGTGATGCCGCCGTACCGCTCATAGAACCCATGCGCCTGATCGAAGGCCTTGCGATTGAAAAAGCGTGAACTCTCCCACTGAAAAACCTTCGGCCCGAAATAGCGACCGATGCTGAAGTTGCATTGATCCCCAAGGATGGCCGCTGCCACCAGCACGCCGCAAGCCAGTGGGTAGCTCATCAACCCGATGCCGCACAACGCGCCCACGATGAAGAGCAGCGAGTCGCCCGGCAAGAACGGCATGACGACTGCGCCGGTTTCCACGAACACGATGACGAAGAGCAAAGCGTAGACCCACGGGCCATAGGCGACGACAAACGCCTCGAGGTGTTTGTCGACATGCAGAACGAAGTCGACGAGGTAGCTGATGATTTCCATGGCGGCCGATTATCCAGTGCACGCCATGACAGTCTTAGACAAGCGGGAGAAAACTCCGCGCCTCAGGCCGGAAGGTACTTGGCGAGTTCGCGCTCGATGTTTTTCGGATCAGTGCCGATGACGGAATTAATCCACACGGCCATGTCACCGTGATGCACTTCCTCATCGCCGCTACGAAGTCCTTCGATCACCGCACTAGCAACTTCGGACGTCGACGATTTCGGACCCTGAAAATCTCGGCTCATGTCAGTGTCGACCGGGCCCGTCATCACCGCCATCACATGCGTGCCCTGCGCCGCAAGTTCTGCACGAACGCCCTCGGTCAAGCGCAGGCCCGCGGCCTTGGAGGCGCACAGCGAACCCATCGCCGGCAAAGTGACCTTTGCCAGGATCGACAGCACGTTGACGATGGCGCCACCGTTGGCCAACTGCGGCGCAAAAGCACGGCACATCGCCAGCGTGCCGAAGTAGTTGGTCGCCATCTCGGCCTGTGCGTGCTCGATCGACTTGGCCGCGATCAGCCCCTGTCCGCGATTGACCCCCGCGTTGTTGATGAGCAAGTTCGCGTCGGCGCAATGCACCCGCGCCGCCTCGACCTGCTCGGCGTTGGTGACGTCTAGGGTCAGCACCTCGAGCTTGCCGGGATGTGCCGCCACCAGGTCGGCCAACGACGCTGTGTCGCGTGCCGCGGCATAGACCTTGGGCACACCGGCAGCCAGAAGTTGTTGAACCAGCTCGCGACCGAGGCCGCGGTTGGCGCCTGTGACGAGGGCTGTAGCTTGATGCAGATCCATGAGTTGGTTCCTTCTTTCAAATATCGGTGGCTTCGCTGCGCGTTAGCCAGCTCGAATCGATTTCCGGCAAAGGAATCGCTTCGAGCAGCGCACGCGTGTACGGTTGCTGCGGGTTCGCAAAAACGTCGGCCGTCGGACCTTCTTCGACGATGCGGCCTTCGCGCATCACGACCACGCGATCGCACAATACGCGCACCACGGAGAGATCGTGGGTCACGAAGATCATGCCCATGCCGAGCCGGGCGCGCAACTCGCGCAACAGCAACAGGATGCGAGCTTGCGTCGACACATCGAGGCCCGACACGATCTCGTCGGCGACGATCAGATCGGGCTCCAGCGCGATAGCGCGTGCAATGCCGACACGCTGCCTTTGACCGCCCGACAACTCATGCGGAAAGCGCGCTGCGAACTCCGGCGGCAGGCTCACCTGCTGCAACAGAGCACGTGCCTTTTCTTGCAGCGTCGTCGCAGTCGGCGATGCACCGAGCCGGCCATAGCTCAACAGCGGCTGCACCACGATCTCGCCGACGCGTCGGCGCGGATTGAGCGCCGACAACGGATCCTGGAAGATCATCTGCATGCGCGCGCGCAACGGCCGCAATTCGATCTCGCTCATGTGCGCTATTTCCCGGCCCGCAAAAACGATGTTGCCTTGCTGCGGTTCATAGAGTCGCAGCACCGTACGCGCCAGCGTCGTCTTGCCCGAACCGGACTCGCCGACCAGCGCGACACACTCGCCGCGCGCGACTTGCAGATCGACTCCGTGGAGGATCTGCCGTAGCGGCGGCCTGCCGAAAGCGCGACTGCTCGACTGGTCAGGCAGCGCCAAGTTCAGCCCACGCACATCGAGCAGCGCTTCAGACATGAGGCGCCTCTGCCTTATTCGTCGCGTACCAGTTCTCGTCGTAACTCCGAGCCGAGGCCCAGAGCGTATCGGTCACCTCCTCGGCTATCGGCTTCAACGTATCGGCCGGCCGGTCGTAGCGCGGCGTTGCCGCGAACAGCGAGCGCGTGTAGGGCGTGCGCGGCGTCTCGATGATGCTGCGCACGTCGCCGTGTTCGACGATGCGCCCCGAATGGATCACGCTGACCGAATCGCACAGCTTGGCCACGAGTCCGAGGTTGTGCGTGATGAAGAGCACCGCTGCATCCTCGTCGCGCTGCAGGTCGCGCAACAAGCGCAATACCTCGCGCTGCACGGTTACGTCGAGGGCCGTGGTCGGCTCGTCGGCAATGATGAGCTTCGGTTTGCACGAGAACGCGATAGCGATCAGCACACGTTGCCGCATGCCGCCCGACAACTCGTGCGGATACTGGCGCACCACGGTGGCTGGCGAGCGCACATGTACCGCGTCGAGCAACTCGACGGCGCGCGCCGCCGCCTGCTTGTCATCGAGACCCAAGTGCAGTTTCAGTACGTCTTTAATCTGAGTGCCGATAGTGTGGCCGGGGTTCAATGCGGTCAGTGGGTCCTGTGGAATCAATGCGATGTCGCGGCCCAGATGCACGCGGCGCTGCGCCGGTGTCAGCCCCAACCAGTCCAGCCCTTGGAAACGAACCGTGCCAGCCACTACCTCGAGGCCCGGCGGAGTGATGCCGAGCACGGTGCGCCCGACCATGCTCTTGCCGGCACCCGATTCACCGACCAGCGCATGGACTTCGCCTGCCGCGATGTGCAGGTCGATGCCGCGCAGGATCAGCCGCGCAGGGCGTTTACGCCCAGCGCGCAACGCGAGGTGAAGACCATCGATGTCGAGGCAGGCGGCCATGTGGTCTGGGGTCGTTCTACTTGGACAACAATGGATCGAGCGACTCACGCAGCCCGTCACCCAGCGCGTTGCAGGCCAGCACGGTCAACGCGATGGCAATGATCGGCAGGCCGAGCAGCCAAGGCGTCTGGTTGACGTACAAACGCCCTTCCTGCACCAGGCCGCCCCACGTCGGCATGTCGCTCGACACAGAGAGCCCGACGAACGACAAGATCGCCTCGATCACCACCGCGATGCCCATCTCTAGCGTGAACAGCGTGAGCAGCAGCGGCACCACATTCGGCAATACCTCGCGCCACAGCGCCGAAGCGCGCGACTGGCCGATGGTTCGCGCGGAGGTCACGTAGTCGAGGCTGGCCTGCACCTGCGCCTCGGCCCGCACCACGCGGCAAAAGCGAGTCCAGTCGATGATCGCGATAGCCAGCACCACGGAGGTCAATCCGGTCCCGATGACCGCAACCAAAACGATCGACAACAGCACCGCCGGGAACGACATCCAGACGTCGACCAGCCGCGACACCACTGTGTCGATCGCGCCGCCGTAGAAGCCGGCCCAGAGCCCGAGCACTGTGCCGATGAGCGCCGCCAGCGTGGCGCCGGCCAGCGCCACCGTCATCGCTGGCCGCGCCCCGTAGATAAGCCGCGAAAGAATGTCGCGCCCGAGGCTGTCGGTGCCGAACCAATGCGCCGCATCGCCATCGGCGCTCCACGCCGGCGGCAGGCTCGACGCCATCAGGTCTTGCTCCAATGGATCGTGCGGTGCGATCCAGTGCGCGAACACGGCGCAGACCAACATCAGCAGGAGCAGTCCCGCGCCGACCCACACGCGCTTTTGAAGATGCGGCAGCGTCATGTCCGCAGCTTCGGGTTGATGCGTGTGTTGAGCACGTCGACCGCGAGATTGACGGCAATGAACAGCACGGCGAAGGTCAGCACGATGCCCTGGATCAACGGCAGGTCGCGATTGATCACGGCATCGATCGCCATGTTGCCGAGGCCGGGCAAGCCGAACAGCCGCTCGATCAACACGGTGCCGCCGATCAGAAAGGTGAACTGCACGCCGGCGAGCGTCAGCGCCGGGCCCAACGCGTTGCGCAGCGCCTCGCGCCATAGCACCTGCCACGGGCTGAAGCCCTTGACCTGCGCGACCAGTATGTAGTCTTGCGCCAGCACTTCCAGCAGCGATGCCTTGAGCACACGGGCGATCATCGCGGCCAGCGGCAAAGCGAGCGACAGCGCCGGCCACAACATGTGATGTAGCGCCGAACCCAGCACATCGAAGCGGCCGCGCAGCAGGCTTTCGAGCAGCACGAAACCACTTACCGAATCGAAGCGCAGGCTGGAATCGAGCAAGCCGAAGACGGGCAACACAGGCAACAGCACGCCAAGAAAAAGAATGCCCGACAGGCCCCAAAGGAAATCGGGAATGGCCGTGACGAAACCAGTCGCGACATCGATACCCCGCTCCAGCAAGCCATCACGAAACGACACCGCAGCCAGTGCCGCCGCACCGCCAAGCAACACGGCGATGCCCAGCGCAAGTGCTGATAACTCCAGCGTCAGCGGCAGGTGCGCCATCACCAGATCGAGCACGTCCTGCTTGAGCGTGATCGACTGGCCGAAGTGGCCTCCGACCGCCTGGCCGAGGTAGATGAAGAACTGCGCCGACAGGCTCTTGTCGAACCCGTACAGCGCGCGCAGGGCAAGGATGTCATCGGGCGTCGCACCCGGACCGATCATCATGGCGATCGGGTCGCCGGGCGCCACCCTCAACAAGACGAACACCACCCCCAGCACGCCGAAGAGCGTGGGCAGCGCCCACAACAGGCGCTTCAGCGGCATGCCGTCAAGCCTTGCCGGACTTGCCGACCGACTGCGCGAGCAGGTAGCCCGCCATGTGCGGCTTCACCGCCAGCGTCTTCTTGAAAAGGATCGTTTGCACCTGCTGGTAGAGCGGCAATACGAGGGCGTTGTCGGCGATGTATTTGTCGACCTTCTTCCAGCCGGCGATGCGCTTGGCTTCGTCCTTTTCGCCCCAAAGCGGGCCGATCATCGCGTCGACCTCTTTCGACTTCCAGCCCGAATGCGGACTCGGGCCGAACATTGCGAAGCCGGTAGAGTCGTTGGGGTCGCCGATAGCGTCGCCCCAGTTGTAGAACGCCATTGGCGCCAGCTTGTGGCTCAGGCGCAGCTCGAAGTGCTTGGCGATTTCATACACCTCGATCTCGGCCTCGATGCCCACCTTGCGCCACATGCCGACAATGGCTTGCACCGTCTCGTAGTCCTTTGGCAGATAGCCGCGCGTCGTCTGGATCTTGAACTTGACCGGCTTGGCCACGCTGTAGCCCGACTTGGCCAGCAAGCTCTTGGCCAGCTCAGGGTCGTACTTGACCTTGGTAGTCGCGTCAAAAGCGGCGTATTGCGGCGCCTGCAACGTATCGATCACTACGCCGTACCCGCGCAGCAGTCGCTTCACGATGGCCTGCTTGTCGACCGCGAACACAGCGGCCTTGCGCACGTTTTCGTCGAGCATGGGCTCGGCATCGGTGATGAAAAGCATCGCGATGTCGGAGATCGGTGAGCTCACGCCGGTAAGGTGCGGGAGTGCCTTCAGACGGTCGAATTCCTCGAACGGCACACCGAGCGTGATGTCGGATTTACCGGTTTCGATTTCGGCCACGCGCGCGCTCGGGTCGGTCACGAACTTGATCGTCACGTTTTTGAACGCGGGCTTGGCGCCCCAGTATTTATCGAAGGCCTTGAGCTTGACGAAAGAGCCCTGGACGAACTCCTCGATCATGTAAGGGCCCGAACCGATGGGTTGCTTCTCGAAGCCCGCAGCACCCACCTTCTCGTAATGCGCCTGCGGGATCATGAAGCCCGTCAAGAACGCCATCCACTTGAAATAGTCGGCGACGTATTGCTTCACGTCGGCGGTAATCTTGTTGCCGGTGATCTGGAAGTTATCGACGCTCGACCAGATGATTCCGGCGACCGGATTGCCGGATTTGGCATCGCCCGCGCGCTTCAGGTTCCAGACCACATCGGCGGCGGTGACGGGCGTGCCGTCGTGCCACAACGCACCTTGGCGCAGTTCGATTTCGATCTTGGTCTTGTCGGCGTTCCAGCCCCACTTGCTGATGAGACCGGGCTTGAAGGACAGGTCGGCCGCCTGGTCGATGTACTGGTCGAATACCGACTTCCAGATGCCCTGGATCGAAGGGTTGACCGCCGACGGACCGGTGGTCGGATCCCAACTCGGCAGGCCGACGTTGTAGGCGATGGTGAGGGTGTCGGCCTGCTGGGCCTCGGCAGTGGTCGTCAGCAACAACCCGCTCAGCGAACCTGCTGCAAGTGCAGCCCCGCCTCCGGCCTTCAGAAAACTGCGACGATCGAATTCGGACATGAGATTCCCTCGGTTGTAAAAGTGAAGCGAAAAATGCGACCGGCGCGACTGCCGAAACGTGGATTGGACGTCACTGGTTGGGCGCCTTGGGCGACCAGAGCACGGTCGGTGACGTAGCCTCGTAGGCCATGCCTTTCGGGTAGCTGATGAGTTCCAGCTGCAGACCCCATGGCGCCAGAAAGTAATTGATCGTCTGTCCGGCCGCCGGCCCCTCTGTGACCGGAAGTGGTCCCGCGAGTACACGCACGCCGCGTTCCTTCAGGTAGGTAACGGCTGCATCGATGTCATCAACGTAGAAAGCGATGTGATGCCCGCCTATGTCGCTGTTCTTCGGAACGTCCTGCCGCTGATCGGGTGCGCTGTACTGGAACAGCTCGATATTCGAGCCCATGCCGCAACGCAGCAACGCGATCTGCTCGACAACGGCGCGCGGGTGCACATTGAGCGTGTCTGCCATGAAGCTGCCAACGTCGTCGCGAAACGGACCGAAGGTGGTTGCCAGTTCGCAGCCGATGACGTCGACGAAAAAGTCAATGGCGGCCTGCAGGTCGGGCACTGTGATGCCCGTATGGTCCTGGCCGCGCAAGCTCGGGATTCCTCGGTTCATGTTCTTTGCAAAGCGTGTTGATCGATGGACAATCTGCAAGCAGCTTTCGCGCCACCAAAGTACTTTACGCCTAAACTATCAGAGCGTAAAGTTTTGTAATCAGCTTTTCACAGACAGCTCGTTCACCCCACGGAGAATCAAATGGCAGGTCAGTACATCGACATGAAAGCCGGCGACGGCACTGGCAGTTTTCGCGGCTATCTCGCCCTCCCGACAACAGGCAGCGGCCCCGGTCTGGTGCTCGCGCAAGAGATCTTCGGCGTCAACAGCACGATGCGCGAAGTCGCCGACTACTACGCCGAAGAAGGCTACGTCGTGCTGGTTCCCGACATCTTCTGGCGGCAGGAACCCAACGTCGAACTCGGCTACACCGAAGCCGACTGGCAACGCGCATTCGGCTTCTTCCAGGGCTTCGACGAAGCCAAGGGCATGGAAGACATCCAGACCGCGATCACCACCCTGCGCGCAACGCCTGAAGTGACCGGCAAGGTCGGTGTGCTCGGTTTTTGCCTCGGCGGCAAGCTGGCTTATCTGGCCGCCTGCCGGACCGACGCCGACGTGTCCGTCGGCTATTACGGCGTTGGCATCGATGGAGCGCTCGGCGAGGCCGACAAGGTCAAGTCGCCACTGGTGCTGCACATCGCCGAGCTCGACAAGTTCTGCCCGCCGGAAGCGCGCGACAAGATCGTGCAGACGCTCAAGGGCCGCCCCAACATCGCGCTCTATGTGTACCCCGGCATGGACCACGCATTTGCAAGACTGGGCGGCGAGCACTACGACAAGGCATCGGCACTGATGGCGCACGAACGCACCATCGGCGCGCTGAAAGCCGCGATGGGTCCGCACTACGATTTGTCGGCGCTGTGGGACAAGCACTGCGAGTACGAGTTCGGCACGCGCAACGTCGACGACACGATGAGCACGATGGTCGCCGAGCCCTACGTAAACCACATCCCGACCATGACGGGCGGCGTGGGCTACAAGCAACTGCATCACTTCTACAGCGACCATTTCGTCAACAGCAACCCGCCCGACACGGCACTGACGCCCATCTCGCGCACCGTCGGCGCCACGCAGGTGGTGGACGAAATGCTGTTCACCTTCACGCACACCACGGAGATTCCGTGGATGCTTCCCGGCGTCGCGCCGACCGGCAAGCGGGTCGAAGTGCCCCTGCTCGCGGTCATCAAGTTCCGCGGCAACAAGCTCTATCACGAGCACATCTACTGGGACCAGGCCAGCGTGCTGGTGCAGGTCGGCCTGCTCGACCCCAAGCTGCTGCCGGTGGCCGGCATCGAAACCGCACGCAAGCTGCTGGACGAAACGCTGCCGTCGAATGCGCTGATGCCGGACTGGAAAGACGTCGTCTGAGCAGGAGGCACAAGAACCTCTACTTTGCGGGCGCTCCTAAAATGGCGGAGTGAGTGCCCTCCCAATCACCCCGACCCCACGCCGCCCCATCCGCGAACTCCCCGACGAGCTGATCAGCCAGATCGCCGCCGGAGAAGTCGTCGAGCGGCCGGCCTCGGTGGTGCGCGAGCTGTTGGACAACGCACTCGACGCCGGCGCGAAGCAGATCACCGTGCGCCTCTCGGCCGGCGGCGTGCGCTTGATCGCCGTCGAAGACGACGGCCAGGGCATTCCGCGCGACGAACTGGCAGTGGCATTGCGGCGCCACGCCACCAGCAAAATCAGCAGCCTGAGCGAACTCGAAACCGTTGGCACGATGGGGTTTAGAGGCGAGGCGCTGGCCGCCATCAACGCAATCGCCGACATGACGATCCAGTCGCGCGATGCCAATGGCGGCACCGCCTGGGCACTCGACGGCCGTACCGGCGAAGTGCGGCCGGTGGCGCGCGCCATCGGCACCACGCTCGAAGTGCGCGAACTATTCTTTGCCACGCCCGCGCGGCGTAAATTTCTGAAGACCGATGCCACCGAACTCGCCCATTGCGTCGAATCGGTGCGGCGTCACGCACTCGCGCGGCCCGACGTCGGCTTCGCGGTCTGGCACGACGGCCGGCTGGTCGAGCAATGGCGCGCCGCCACCAGCCGCGAGCAGCGACTTGGCGATGCGCTGAGCGACGACTTCGTGGCCCGCAGCGTGGCCGTCGATCACACAGGCGGCGCAGTGCACGTGGCCGGTCGCGCGGGTATTCCCGATGCAGCGCGGTCACGTGGCGACCAGCAGTTTTTCTACGTCAACGGCCGCTTCGTGCGAGACAAGGTGCTGGCCCATGCCGTGCGCAGCGCCTACGAAGACGTGCTCCACGGCCAGCGCCAGCCGGTGTATGCGCTTTACCTGCAGATCGATCCGTCGCGGGTCGACGTCAACGTGCACCCGACAAAGATCGAAGTGCGCTTCAGGGATGGACGTGAGGTGCATCAGGCAGTACGCCACGCCATCGAGAACGCACTTGCTGCACCGCGTGCGGGCGAAGCGGCGACGACGGTGAATACGCCGTTTTTCAGGCAGGTAGCGGCGTCCGAACCTGCACCCTGGGCGCAGTCGGGTATGCACTTTGCCGCCGAACGAGGCGTTGGCGACGCGTTCGCAATGTGGCCGCAGAGCCCCGCCGAGAGAGGCCCTGTCGACGACGCCGCAGCGACCGCTGGCGCAATGAGCGGTGAAAACGGCGCCACCACCGACGAAGCTTGGCCGCTCGGCCGTGCCCTTGCCCAGCTGCAAGGCATCTACATCCTGGCCGAAAACCAGCAAGGCTTGGTCATCGTGGACATGCATGCGGCGCACGAGCGCATCGTCTACGAACGGCTTAAGACGCAGCTTGACGGCGCGGCGATCACAAGCCAGCCGCTGCTGATTCCGGCGACCTTCGCTGCCACGCCGCAAGAAGTCGCGACGGCCGAGGCGTGCGCCGCGATATTGCCGACGCTGGGGCTTGAAATCACGCCGTTCTCGCCGCGCACGCTGGCGGTTCGCGCCGTACCGGGCACCTTGGCCGATGGCGATCCGGTCGAACTGGCGCGCAGCGTTCTGGCCGAATTGGCGCAGCACGACGCCAGCACGGTGGTGCAGCGCGCACAGAACGAGCTCTTGTCGACGATGGCGTGCCATGGCGCGGTGCGCGCCAACCGCAAGCTGACGATCAATGAAATGAACGCCTTGTTACGTCAAATGGAAGCGACCGAGCGTTCCGACCAGTGCAACCACGGCCGCCCCACCTGGCGGCAGCTCTCGGTGCGCGAACTCGACGGGCTGTTTCTGCGCGGTCGCTGACCCTTTCCGACGAGTTCCTGTTCGTTTCTCAGGGTTTTCCAGCGTCATCCGAAAGGCGGGCACGGGCGTTGCATGGCTTCCCCGTGCAACCTTTCGTTGAACTTTTGGCCCCCCAGGCCAGTCTGCTAACGACCCCATGAAGCGTTGGTCTCTTTTTGCTGCCGTCATCACCCTGTTCGCCCTGTTGGCCGGCGGGTGCGCGACGCTCGACGAGCGTCAGCGCGAATGGATATTTCAGCCCAGCGACCTGAGTTGGGGCAATAGCGCCGCCATGACCGAAGGCATGACCGACGTCTGGATCGACTTCAAATCGAATATCACGTCAGAGCCCGCCCGCCTGCATGGTCTGTGGCTCGGCGGCGCGCCCGAAACGGTCGACACCCCCGTTTTGCTTTTTTTGCACGGCGCCCGTTACAACGTCGCCGGCTCCGCACCGCGCATCCGCCGCATGCACGAGCTGGGTTTCTCGGTGTTGGCGATCGACTACCGCGGCTTCGGCAAGAGCTCGGCCGGCCTGCCTTCGGAGGCAACGGCGCGTGAAGACGCCCGTGCGGCCTGGCAATGGCTGGCCGCAGCGCACCCGCAGCAACGTCGTTACATCTTCGGCCACTCGCTCGGTGGTGCCATCGGCATCGACCTGGCCGCGCACGTCAACGACGAGAGCGGCACCATCGTCGAGAGCACCTTCACCTCGATTGCCGATGTGGCGAGCAGTTTCAAGTGGGGCTGGTTGCCGTTCGGCCCTTTCATCACTCAGCGCTTCGACGCGATCGACAGCGTGAAGAACATCGGTGCGCCGCTGCTGGTGGTGCACGGCTCGGCCGACAGCCTCATCAACCCGACGCTCGGTCGCAAGCTGTACGACGCGGCCACTGTGCCGAAGATGTTCGTGCTGGTCAAAGGCGGCTCGCACCACGACACCAACTCGATCGGCGAATCGCAGTACCGCGCGGCGCTGGCGCAGCTGTTTCGCATGAAGCCGCCACTGACGATGGCCAGCCTGCAAGAGCCGCAGAGCTGACAAGCAGCGTTCAAGCAAAAGTCAACCCTGGCACGGCGCCGACTCGGCGCGTTTGTTACCCTCAGGCGGATGTTGCCCACTGCCATTCCGGCCGATTCAAGACCCGCGACGGCTGTCACAGCCCCAACGATGAAAAGCGCTGCGTCGTTGCCGATGTCGCCTGCGATGGCCGTCGTCACGCTGGCCTTCCTCCTCGGCATTCAGCCGGTCACAACCGACCTCTATCTCCCGGCGCTCCCTGCGCTGACCAGCGGTTTCGGCGCGCAGATGAAGCACGCGCAGCTCACCTTGAGCGCCTTGCTGCTGGCGTTCGGTTGCGCGCAACTGGTGCTCGGCCCGCTGTCCGACCGCTGCGGCCGGCGGCCTATATTGTTGTGGGGTCTGGCGGCATACGTGCTCGCCGCCATCGGCGCGATGCTGGCGCCATCGATGCTCTTGCTGATCGTCTGGCGCACCGTGCAGGGCGCGGCGATGGGCGCTGCTGTGGTGTCTGCGCGCGCCATCGTGCGCGACCTCTATCTGCCGGCAGAAGGTGCGCGGGTGATGTCGCGCGCGCTCACTGGCCTGGGCATCATCGCCTGCCTGTGCGCACCGGTCGGCGGCCTGGTGTCCGACAGCTTCGGCTGGCGTTTCGCGCTTTTGGTACCGGCCTTGTTCGGCGTCGTGACGCTGGCGCTCGTTGCATTGCGCTTTAACGAGACACTTATAAAACGTAATCCCGACGCGCTGCGGCCGGCCACGCTGGTCGGCACCTGGGCGAGCGTCGCGCGCAACCCGACCTTCCTGTCGTTCACCGCGCTGACGACGGCGGCCTACGCCGTGCTTTTTACGTTCCTGGCCTCCTCGTCGTTCGTCTTCATCCAGGTGCTTGGCCTCTCAAAGACGCAGTACGGGCTGGTGATGCTGTGGAACTCGCTTTCCTACATCGCCGGCACCTTCTTGTGCCGTCGCTGGCTGACACGCTACGGCCTGCGCGGCTGCGTTGCGCGTGGCGGCGTACTCACACTTACCGGCGGTACGGCGATGGGCGGCCTCGCGCTCGGCGGCTTGCAAACGACCTTTGCCATCGTGCTGCCACTCACGCTAGTGATGCTCGGCCACGGCATTCATCAGCCATGCGGACAGACCGGTGCGGTCGGGCCTTTTCCAAAAGCGGCAGGCGCCGCATCGGCACTCAACGGTTTCGTGATGATGCTTGCTGCCTTCTTCATCGGCGGTTGGCTCGGCACGCACATGGACGGCACGGTACGGCCACTGGCATACGGCATGTGGTTTTGGTGTGCCTGCATCGCAGCCATCGCCTGGACGCTGGTGCAGAAATATGGAGAACCGCGTGGTAGGTGACGCTGGCTCCGCTGGTGGCGACGTTGCCGGCGACATTGCCTACGTTGCGATCGCCGGGCCGACCGCCAGCGGCAAAACGGCTGCCGCCATGGCCATCGCACGCACGCGCCCGGTCGAGATCGTCAGTGTGGATTCGGCGCTGGTCTACCGCGGCATGGACATTGGCACCGCCAAGCCGAGCGCGGCCGAGCGGGCCGAGGTGCCGCATCACCTCATCGACATTCGCGACCCAATCGAGCGCTACAGCGCGGCAGCCTTCGTCGAGGATGCGCAGCGCGCTATCGCCGACATCCGCGCGCGCGGCAGACTGCCGTTGCTGGTCGGCGGCACGATGCTCTACTTCAAGGCACTGATCGACGGGCTCGACGCGATGCCGTCGGCAGACACCGCCCTGCGTGCCAGGCTCGAAGCCGAAGCCGCCGTGGTCGGTTGGCCCGCCATGCATGCAAAGCTTGCTCAGGTCGACCCCGTTACTGCAGCCAGGCTCGCTCCGGCCGACAGCCAGCGCATCCAGCGCGCGCTCGAGGTCTGGCACGTCAGCGGGTTGCCGCTCTCGCACTTTCATGCTGCCAAGGCTGACAAAGACACCATGAACTCAGACACGACAAATGGCGTCCTGTTCTCCCTCGAAACAGAGGACAGAACGTGGCTGCACACGCGCATCGCGCAGCGCTTCGACACGATGCTCACCGACGGTTTCATGGACGAAGTCAAAGCCCTGCGTGCCCGTGGCGACCTGACACCCGACCTTCCCTCCATGCGCTGCGTCGGTTACCGCCAAGCGTGGGAAACCCTCGACGGCGACTGGCCGACGACCGAGCTGCGCGAGCGTGGCATCGCAGCGACGCGGCAACTCGCCAAGCGCCAGATGACGTGGCTGCGCAGCATGCCGAAGCGCCGCATCGTCGCGTGCGATCAGCCAGGTGTCATCGCCGACATCGTGCGACAGGTCAGTCAGATAGCAGAACGCAAAGGACTTGCATGACGCTGCGCATCGACAACCTAGGCAAGCATTACGGCGATGTTGCAGTCTTCCAGAACGTGACGCTCCAAGTGGCGAGCGGCGAATTCGTCGCCATCGTGGGGGAGTCGGGCGTCGGCAAGTCGACCGTTCTCAACTGCATGGCCGGGCTCGACAGCTGGGACACCGGCAGCGTCATGCACGACGGCACCGACATCGGCAAGCTCGACGACACCGCCCGTGCCTTGTGGCGCCGCACGAATGTCGGCTTCGTTTTCCAAGCCTTTCATGTGCTGCCGCATCTCGACGTGGCGCAGAACGTGGCGCTGCCACTGATGCTGATGGGTCGCAACGATTCGGCGCGGGTCGAGCGCATGCTCGACGTGGTCGGGCTTGCAGGGCTCGGCGCACGATTGCCGCAGCAGCTGTCGGGCGGCCAGCTGCAGCGCGTCGCCATTGCCCGTGCGCTGGTGCACAGCCCTGCACTGCTGCTGGCCGACGAGCCGACCGGCAACCTCGACCCGACGACCGCCGCCCGCGTGATGGACGTGCTCTTCGCGCAAACGCGAGAGCACGGTGCATCGCTGGTGCTGGTGACACATTCGGTCGCCGCAGCAGCGCGCGCCGATCGGGTGCTGCATCTGAGAGTCGACGGCATCTACACAGACACCCTGACCGAGGTTTAATCCAGAGATGAAAAAATTATTGCTAGGCTGCATCGCCGACGACTTCACCGGCGCCACCGACCTCGCCAATAATCTGGTGCGCGCCGGCATGCGCGTAGTGCAAACCATTGGCGTGCCGGAGTCTCCGCTCACAGACGAGGTCGACGCCGTCGTGGTCGCGCTCAAGACGCGTACGCTGCCCGCGGCCGATGCCGTGTCGCAATCCTTGGCTGCGTTGAGCTGGTTGCAGGCGCAGGGTGCGCAGCAGATCTACTTCAAGTACTGCTCGACCTTCGACTCGACGGCGAAGGGCAACATCGGACCGGTGACCGAGGCGCTGATGGACGCGCTGCAGACCGACTTCACCATCGCCTGCCCCGCTTTTCCGGAGAACGGCCGAACGGTTTTCAAGGGTTACCTCTTTGTGGGCGATGAGCTGCTGCACGAGTCGGGCATGCGCAACCATCCGCTGACGCCGATGACCGACTCGAACCTGGTGCGCGTGCTGCAGACGCAAACGTCGCGCCGCGTCGGGCTCATCGACTACCGCACCGTGGCGCTTGGCCCCGATGCCATCCGGGCGCGCATCGAAACGCTGCGCGGCGAAGGCGTTTCCATGGCCATCGTCGACGCCACCAGCAACGCCGATCTGATGCGCATGGGTGAGGCGTTCCGCGGCATGCCGCTGGTTACGGCAGGCTCGGGCGTGGCGATCGGCCTGCCGCAGAACTTCATGAACTCCCGCATGAACTCCCACATGGCCCCGCAAGAGCAGGCAGCCAAGTTACCACCGGCACGCGGCCTGCGCGCCATCGTGTCGGGCAGTTGTTCGACCGCCACCAATGCGCAGGTGGCCGACTTCATCGCACGCGGTGGGGCGGCCTTTGCAGTCGACCCATTGCGCATGGCCGAAGGCGCCGATGTCGCGGGCGAAGCGCTGCGCTGGGCAGAGCCGAGCCTAAAGGCGCAGACGGGACCGGTGCTGGTCTATGCGACCGCGGCACCCGACGCGGTGCGCGCAGTGCAGGCTCAACTGGGCGTGCAGCGCGCCGGCGAGATGGTCGAGCACACGCTGGCCGCCGTGGCGCGCGGGCTCGTCGAACGCGGTGTCGGACAACTGGTGGTGGCGGGTGGTGAAACGTCGGGCGCTTGCGTGCAGGCACTCGACATCGCCACGTTGCGCATCGGTCCGCAGATCGCGCCCGGCGTGCCGTGGTGCCATGCGCCTTCGGTGCATGCCGAGAGTGGTGCGGTACACATCGCACTCAAATCCGGCAACTTCGGCGCAGTCGACTTTTTCACCCATGCGTTCTCGCTCCTTTCTTCCGAACCTGGAATGCAATGACGCTGGACGAATCGACTGCCCGCGACGAGATCTGCCGCATCGGCCGCAGCCTGTTCGAGCGCGGTTATGTGCACGCCACTGCGGGCAACATCAGCGTGCGTCTCAACAGTTCGGAGGGCGGCGGTTTCCTCATCACACCGACGGACGCCTGCCTTGGTTTTCTGGAGCCGTCGCGGCTCGCACTGCTCGATGAAGGCGGTGTGCAGCAAAGCGGTGACCGCGCCAGCAAGACCATTGCGCTGCATCGGCGCATCTACGACGCCAGCCTCGCCACCGCGGCGCCGGCGCACTGCATCGTCCACACGCACAGCACGCATTGCGTCGGCCTCACGCTCGACGGCGCGATGTGCGATGCGCCGCAAGGGCGCGAGCTGCTGCCCGCGCTCACGCCCTATTTCGTAATGAAGGTCGGGCATGTGCCGTTGATCGGCTATGCGCGGCCGGGTGCGCCCGAAGCCGCAGACGAAGTCGAGAGCGCAATCGCGCGCTACTGCGCGGCAGGGTCGTCGATCCGCGCCGTCATGCTGGAACGGCTCGGGCCCACGGTATGGAACGAGACGCCCGCGGCAGCGATGGCGACGCTCGAAGAGCTGGAAGAGACTGCCAAGCTGTGGGCGCTACAGCGCTCGAAGCCGGCAGCGCTCAGCGAATCGCAGATCGAAGAACTGCGCGAGCGCTTCGGCGCGCAGTGGTAAAGCTCAGTCACCGGCCAGCAGCGCCGCATAGCGCGCCAGGTCGACGTTGCCGCCGCTGACGACGATACCCACTCGTTGACCTGCAATGGCGGCACCCGCAGCACACGCGGCCGCGAACGCCAGGCACCCGGTCGGCTCGACCACCATTTTCATGCGCTCGGCAAAGAAGCGCATCGCTTCGACCAGTTGCGCGTCGCTCACGGTGACGATGTCGTTCACCTCGCGGCGGATGATCTCGAAGGTGTATTGACCCAAATGCTGCGTCTGCGCACCGTCTGCGATGGTGCGCGGCGTTTCGATATGGACGATGTGCCCGGACCTGAACGATTGCTGGCCGTCGTTGCCCGCCTCCGGCTCGACCCCATAGACCTTGCAGCCCGGTGCCAGAGCACGCGCCGACAACGCCGAGCCGCTGATCAGGCCGCCGCCGCCGAGACAGACATACAGAGCGTCGAGCGGGCCTTCGCTCGCGGTGTCTTCGATCAGTTCTTTCACGGCAGTGCCTTGACCCGCAATGACGTCGGGATGGTCGTAAGGCGGGATCAAGGTCATGCCACGTTCTTCTGCGAGCAGCCGCGTTACTGCCTCGCGGTCTTCGGTGAAGCGGTCGTACTGGACGACCTCGGCACCGTACTCGCGGGTGGCGGCGAGCTTGGTTGCCGGCGCGTCCCTGGGCATGACGATCACGGCCGGCATGCCGAGCAAGCGCGCCGACAGCGCCACCGCCTGCGCATGATTTCCGGACGAAAACGCGATGGCGCCAGCCTTGCGCTGCGGCGCATCGAACCTCGACAATGCGTTGAAGGCACCGCGGAACTTGAAGGCGCCCATGCGCTGGAAGTTCTCGCACTTGAAGAAAAACTGCGCGCCGTGGCGGGCGTCGGCCGTGGCCGACCGCAACACCGGCGTCCGATGGGCATGGCCTTGGAGCCGCGCAGCGGCAGCGACTACATCCTGATAGATGGGGAGTTGGAGCATTCGACTAGCTTAGCGGGACCGACAAAAGAAAATCGAACAGATTGTCACGCGGGCTCGGCGCGAGGCGGGGCTTGTCTGGCCCAGGGCGTTGCCTAGCCGATCCAATTTTTGGCATAGTTTCACGCCGACGCGTTGCTGGTCAGGACGGCACAATAGGCCATGCACGCCCTGCTCACCACCTTCTCCTGGCAGGAACTGCGACACCACCCATGGCGCAACGCGGCCGCCGCGCTGGCCGTCATGCTCGGCGTGGCGCTGGCGTTTTCGGTGCAGCTCATCAACGCTTCGGCGCTCGATGAATTTTCGAGCGCGGTGCGTTCGGTCAACGGGCAACCAGACCTTGAGCTGCGTGCGGCGCAGGGCGGTTTCGACGAGGCGGTGTACGCGCGGGTCGCACGGCAGCCGCAGGTGCTGTTGGCCAGCCCGGTGCTCGAACTTCAGACCGTCGCATCCATCGCCTTCGTTGCAGGCCAAGCCGGTCAGGCTGAACCGCAGCGCGTGCCCTTGCGCATCGTCGGCATCGATGCGCTGGTGTTGCCAACCATCGCACCGGCGTTGCTGCCACGACCTTCAGCTGGCAGCGCGCGCTTTGCACTGTTCGCGCCGAGCACTGTATTTTTGAATGCCGCCGCGCGTGCTGCATTGGGCGAAGGCACGACGGCGTTGCGCCTGTCGATCGGCGGCGTATGGCGCGACGTGCATGTCGCCGGTACCGTTGCAGCGGGCGGTAACGCATTGGCGATAATGGACATCGGCGCCGCACAAGACCTGTTCGGCCGCGCCGGGCAACTCACGCGCGTGGACTTGCGGCTCGCAGCCGGCACGGATCGCACCGCCTTTATCCGTTCACTGGAAAATAGCGCTGACTGGCCAGCTGGCATCCGCATCGCCGAACCCGGAGATGCGGCCGAGCGCGTGAGCAACCTGTCGCGTGCCTACCGCGTCAACCTCACGGTGCTGGCGCTGGTGGCGCTCTTCACCGGCGCCTTCCTCGTCTTTTCGGTACTGGCGCTCAGCGTGGCAAAACGCGCGCAGCAGTTCGCGTTGCTCGGGGTACTGGGCCTCACACCGCGCGGACGATTGCAACTGGTGCTGATCGAATCGCTGTTGCTTGGGCTGATCGGCAGCGCCGCCGGCATCGCCCTCGGCGCCACTCTCGCCGCGGTTGCGCTGCGTGTGCTGGGTGGCGACCTCGGGGGCGGCTATTTCGACGGCGTGGCGCCGGTCTTGCACTGGAGCACCCCGTCTGCCCTGCTCTACGGCGGGCTCGGCGTGATCGCTGCGTTGGTCGGTGGCTGGTGGCCAGCGCGCGCGGCGATGTTGCTGCCTGAAGCTCAAACGTTGAAAGGGCTCGGCGCCGCGCCATCAGCAGGAAAAGGCCACTGGCTGGCGATTGCATTGGTCGCACTCGGCATCGCGCTGGCTGCGGCGCCCGCCATCTTCGGCATCCCGATCGCCGCCTACTTGTCGGTCGCCTGCTTGCTGGTCGGCGGCATCACCGCGCTGCCTTGGTTGATCGCGCTGTTGTACGACCGCATCGCACCGCTGTTCGCGCAGCATGTGCTGCCGATGCTTGCCATCGAGCGTGCGCGTCGCATGCGTGGCACCGCCGCGGTCGCGGTGAGCGGCGTGGTCGCCAGCCTGAGCCTGGCCGTTGCGCTGACTGTGATGGTGGCGAGCTTTCGCGATTCGGTCACTCGTTGGCTCGATGTCGTCTTGCCGGCAGATCTGTATGTTCGCAGCGCGTCGGCCGGCAATTCCAGCGGCGGCGACGTGGCGCCGTTCGTGCCGAGCTTCGTCCAGGCGCTGGCGCAAGTGCCGGGCGTGGCGCGTACCGGCACGCTGCGTACGCGGCCGTTGCTGCTCGACGCCACGCGGCCGGCCGTGACGCTGATCGCACGCGACCTGGACGACGACGTGTCGCGCTCGTTGCCGCTGATGACCGCCTCGCTGCCGGTGCCGCCAGGGCAGATCGGCATCTACGTCAGCGAGGCGATGGTCGAACTGTATGGCGCAAGGATTGGCACCGTGTTCGCGCCGCTGTCGAAGTCGTTTGGGACAGGCACGACCAGTGCTGCCAATGCTGGGAGTGCCAGAAATGCCGCCGGCACCGCAAGTGCGGCGCAGGCGGCGCCGCCAGTTTTCTTCGTCGCGGGCGTGTGGCGCGACTACGTGCGGCAGTTCGGCGCCATCACACTGGGCGCGCGCGATTTTGAAAAGCTAACCGGAGACCGCAATGTCAGCGACGTCGCACTTTGGCTTGCGCCAGGTGTAGACGAAGCACCGGTGCAGGCATCAGTCCGCGCATTGGCAGCGCGCAGCATTGCAGCCGGTGGTGCCGGCGGTGAGCCGATCGAAATCTCGTCGGTCAGCCAGATTCGCGCGACTTCGCTGCGCATCTTCGACCGCAGCTTTGCCGTCACCTACTGGCTCCAAGCGGTCGCGATTGCGATCGGACTGTTCGGCATTGCCGCGAGCTTCAGCGCGCAGGTGCTCGCGCGTCGCAAGGAATTCGGCTTGCTCGCACACCTGGGCTTCACCCGGCGCCAAGTGCTTGCGATCATCGCCGGCGAAGGCGCGGCGTGGACGGCTATCGGCGCCGTCGCCGGCCTGCTGCTCGGCCTCGCGGTGTCGGTGGTGCTGGTGAAGGTGGTCAATCCGCAGAGCTTTCACTGGACCATGGACTTGCTGCTGCCGTGGCTGCGGTTGATCGCGTTATGTGCGGCGGTGGTCGCCGCCGGCACTGTGACCGCGTGGCTCGCGGGGCGTGCGGCGGCGGGGCGTGATGCGGTGCTGGCGGTGAAGGAGGATTGGTGATGGCGTCGCGTCCGGTCAATCCCGTCCGCCTGGTTAGTGCGATGAACCCGGCAAGTGCACCAACGGGATCCGATGTGTCGAGCCAGTCGCGTCGGATGCTGCTGCGAACCGCGGCGGCCGCCTTGGCCGCTCCGTTCGCGCTCCCGCTTTGGGCCCTGCCGCCCCGCACGCTCCAGTTCCCGCGCGACTTCGGCAGCCACCCCGAGCTCGCCACCGAGTGGTGGTACGTCACCGGCCATGCACGCTCGCAGGACGGGCGCGAGTTCGGCTACCAGGTCACTTTTTTTCGCTCGCGCATCGATGCGGCCAAGCCGTTGAACTCGGCTTTTGCGGCGAAGCAAATCGTCTTCGCGCATGCGGCCATTACGGATCTGGAAGGCAAGAAGCTCTGGCACGACCAGCGCATCGCGCGCGACGGCTTCGGCGTCGCGTCAACCAGCCAAAGCGACACCGACGTCAGGCTGCGCGACTGGTCGCTGGTGCGCCGACCCGACTCGCAAGGCACCTACGAAGCGCATGTGGCAGCCGACGGATTCGCCATCGACCTGCGCTTTACGCCGACACAGCCGGTGCTGCTGCAAGGCGACGCTGGCCTCTCCCGCAAGGGGCCTTCGCCGGATCAAGCCAGCTACTACTACAGCGAACCGCAACTCGCCACGCGAGGACGGCTGACGCTGCAAGGCCGCGCCTTCGAGGTCACCGGTACCGCGTGGCTCGACCACGAGGCCAGTGAAGCGCTGCTGCATCCTGACGCGGTCGGTTGGGACTGGATCGGCATGAACCTCGACGACGGCAGCGCCCTCACCGCCTTTCATTTGCGGCGCCGCGATGGCAGCGCGTTGTGGGCCGGCGGCTCCATGCGCGCCAAGGGCGGCGCCGTGCGTTCGTTCAACGAAACGGAGGTGCGCTTCGAAGCTGAAAGCACATGGACCAGCCCGCGCACCCGCGCGATCTACCCGACGCGGTGGCGCGTGCAAACGCCGGGCGGCACGTTCATCGTGCGCGCGCTGCTCGACGATCAGGAGCTGGATGGCAGCGGTGCGACCGGCGGAGTCTATTGGGAAGGCCTGAGCGAACTGCTCGACACGCAGGGCAAGCGCGTCGGCCGTGGCTATCTGGAGATGACGGGGTACGCCGCGCCGCTTCAGTTGTGAGTGGATGATCTGCTGCGTTTAATGCGTTTGCCGCGTTACTTGCGCTTGATCAGCGCGACCAGCGCGATGATCTCGCCCATGATTCCGCGTCGGAATGCCAGCACGCAGATCACGAAGATCAGGCCCGTGACCATGGTCACCGACTCGCCCAGAGTGTTGAACCATTCGACCGATGTGAGGCGGGCAAGAAGGTTGCCGAACTCGCCGATCTTGTTCTCCAGCAGTTCGACCACCGCCGCGCCAACGAGGGGGCCCGACAGCGTGCCAAGACCGCCGACCAGTGTCATCAGAACGACCTGACCCGATGCGGTCCAGTGCACGTCGCTCAATGTCGCGAAGCCGAGCACCAAAGTTTTGAGCGACCCGGCCAGGCCCGACAGTGCGGCTGAAATCACGAACGCCAGCAGCTTGAATCGCGCGACGTCGTAACCCAAAGAGAGCGCACGCGGCTCGTTTTCTTTGATGCCTTTCAGCACCTGGCCAAACGGTGAATGGATGGTCCGCGCGATCAACAGGAATCCCGCCACCACCACGGCAAGCGCGACGTAGTACATCGTGAGGTCGTTCGACAAATCGATCAAGCCAAACAGCTTGCCGCGAGGCACGCCCTGCAGACCGTCTTCGCCGCCGGTGAACTTGGCCTGCAACGCCACGAAGAACATCATCTGCGCCAGCGCCAGCGTGATCATCGCAAAGTAGATGCCCTGACGACGTATTGCAAGAACGCCGAATAGCCAGCCGAGCAGTCCACCGGTGACTGTGCCCAGGAGTAGCCCCAGTTCGGGCGTCAAGCCCCACGCCTTCATCGAGTAGCCGGCGACATAAGCCGAACCGCCCAAAAATGCCGCGTGACCAAAAGACAGCAAGCCGGTGTAGCCCAACAGCAGGTTGAACGCCGCCGCGAACAGCGCGAAGCACATGAGCTTCATCACGAACACCGGATAGGCACCGAAGGACGGCGCTAGCAGCAGCGCGATAAACAAAAGTCCGTAGACGACCGTAGATATCTTTTTCATGTTCATGTCGGTCGCCTTACTTCTCTTTGCCGAACAGGCCGGCCGGGCGAATCAACAGCACGATGACCATGATCAGGAAGACGACGGTGGACGACGCTTCGGGATAGAACACTTTGGTGAAGCCTTCGACGATGCCGAGGCCGAGACCGGTGAGGATCGATCCCATGATCGAACCCATGCCGCCAATGACCACCACCGCGAACACCACGATGATGAGGTTCTGCCCCATCAGCGGCGTGACCTGAATCACCGGTGCCGCCAGCACGCCAGCGAAGGCCGCGAGCGCAGCGCCGAAGGCGTAAGTCAGTGTCACCATCAAGGGCACATTGACGCCGAAGGCTTCGACCAGCCGGGGATTCTCGGTGCCGGCCCGCAGGTACGCGCCGAGCTTGGTTCGTTCGATCACGAACCAGGTCGCGAAGCACACGACCAACGACACGACGACCACCCAGGCGCGGTAATTGGGCAGCACCATGAAGCCGAGGTTGGTCGCACCGTCGAGCAGCTCCGGCGCGTCGTACCCAAGACCCGACACGCCGTAGACCGAGCGAAAAGCGCCTTCGATCAACAACGTGAGCCCGAGCGTGAGCAACAGGCCGTACAGGTGATCCAGCTTGTAGATCCAGCGCAGCAACAGGCGCTCGATGAGCACGCCAAAAATTCCGACTACCGCAGGCGCGATAAAGAGCATCGGCCAGTAACCCAGCCCGAGGTAGTTCAGGGCCATCCATGTCAGCAGGGCACCCATCATGAACAGCGCGCCGTGCGCGAAGTTGATGACGTTGAGCAGGCCGAAGATCACGGCCAGGCCGAGACTCAACATGGCATAAAACGAGCCGTTGACCAGCCCCAGAAGGAGCTGGCTCAGAAGGCCGGGCAAGGAGATGGTCATGAAAACGTTCGAGGCGTCACGGTGTCGAGGGTGTTACTTCCAGAGAGCGCACTTGCTCTCCGCCTTGGTGGTGAACACCTGGTCGCCGGGCAATTTCGATACGACCTTGTAGTAGTCCCAAGGCTGCTTCGACTCGGCCAGCGACTTGACCTGCATCAGATACATGTCGTGCACGAAGCGGCCATCGGGGCGCACCGTGCCCTGGGCGTAGAAGTCCTTGATCGGCGTGCTCTTCAAATGCGCCATGACCTTGTCGGAGTCGGTCGACTTGAGCGCCTGCACTGCTTTCAGGTACGTCGTGGTGGCTGAGTAGTCGGCCGCCTGGATGTCCGTCGGCATGCGCTTCATCTTTTCGAAGTAGCGATTGCCGAACTTGCGCGATTCGTCGTTCAGGTTCCAGTCCCAACTGGTCGTTAGCAGCAGGCCTTCGGTGTTCTTCAGGCCAAGGCTGTGGATGTCGCTGACGAAGACCAGTAGGCCCGCCAACTTCATTGTCTTGGTTACGCCGAACTCACGTGCCGCCTTGATGGCGTTGATGGTGTCGCCACTGGCGTTTGCAAGCCCGAGAATCTGCGCCTTCGAGTTTTGCGCCTGCAGCAGGAACGACGAGAAGTCGGAGGCGTTGAGTGGGTGACGAACCGAGCCAACAACGGTACCGCCCTTCTCTTTGACGACCTTGGACGTATCGGCCTCGAGCGCCTGGCCGAACGCGTAATCGGCCGTCAGAAAGAACCAGCTCTTGCCGCCCTGATCGACCACTGCGCCGCCCGTGCCCTTGGCCAGCGCCACCGTGTCATAGGCGTAGTGAACCGTATAGGGACTGCACTGATCGTTGGTAAGCGCAGAAGAGCCGGCACCGATGGCAATAAAGGGGCGTTTTTTCTCCAGCGCCACCTTCGCCATGGCGAGGCCGGTGCCGGAGTTGGTGCCACCG
The DNA here is from genome assembly GCA_025352265.1 of Variovorax sp. GTDB lineage: Bacteria > Pseudomonadota > Gammaproteobacteria > Burkholderiales > Burkholderiaceae_C > Variovorax. The sequence continues at coordinate 157,610 of JANXTS010000029.1, forward strand.
ATCAGCATCGACAGGCCCTGCGTGTCCATCCATTCGCGCGCCTTCGATGCGGCGATGTCGGCCTTGTTCTGATGGTCGGCGGTAAGCAGTTCGATCGGCATGCCGTTGACCTTGCCGCCGAAATCATCGATCGCCATCTGGATGGCGGTGACGCCGCCCTTGCCGTCTACGTCCGAGTACAGGCTGGACATGTCGGTGATGAAACCGATGCGTACCTTGTCGGTGGCCTGGGCTTGCGCCGCACCGTTCGATAGCGCGATGGCCGCAGCCACCACGGAGAGAGCGAGAGTCTTTTTCATCGTCGACCTCTTCACTTCCAGCTGGCGCACTTGGTCTCTGCCTTGGTCGTGAAGACCTGCTCACCCGGCATCACTTTGATCACCTTCAGGTAGTCCCACGGTTGCTTCGACTCCGCTGGCGACTTGGCCTGCACCAACAGCATGTCGTGGATGTACTGGCCATCCGCGCGAATCTGGCCCTTGCCGTAGAAGTCGTCGATCTTCATGCTCTTGAGTTGGGCCATTACCTTGTCGGCATCGGTCGTCTTTGCCGCTTCGATGGCCATCAGGTAGTTCATGGTGAACGAGTAGTCGGCGGCCTGCACGTCTACCGGCATACGCTTGGTCTTGTCGAAAAACTTTTTCGACCACGCGCGCGTCTTGTCGTTTAAGTCCCAGTAGAAACTGGTTGTGTGCAGCAGACCTTCGGTGTTCTTCAGGCCCAAGGTGTGAATGTCGGACAGGAACACCAACAAACCGGCGATCTTCATGGTCTTGTTGATGCCGAACTCTTTGGCGGCCTTGATCGAGTTGATGGTGTCGCCACCCGCGTTCGCAAGACCGAGGATCTGCGCCTTCGAGTTTTGCGCCTGCAGCAGAAACGACGAGAAGTCGGACGCATTCAACGGATGCCGAACCGCACCCAGCACCGTGCCGCCCTTGGCCTTGACGATGGCGGTGGTGTCGGCTTCCAGCGCCTGGCCGAAGGCGTAGTCGGCCGTCAAAAAGAACCAGCTCTTGCCGCCCTGGTCCACCACTGCACCGCCTGTACCCTTGGCCAGTGCCACGGTGTCGTAGGCGTAGTGGATGGTGTAGGGGCTGCACTGCTCGTTGGTGAGTGCCGAAGTACCCGCGCCGTTGTTGATGTAGACACGCTTCTTCTCTTGCGCCACCTTGGCCATTGCAAGCGCGGTGCCGGAGTTGGTGCCGCCGAAAAGCAGCGTAACGCCTTGCGTGTCGATCCACTCGCGCGCCTTCGATGCGGCGATGTCGGGCTTGTTCTGGTGGTCCGCTGACATCAGCTCGATCGGCTGGCCCAGCACCTTGCCGCCAAAATCGTCGATCGCCATCTGGATGGCTGTGGCGCCACCCTTGCCTTCCACGTCGGAGTACAAGCTCGACATATCGGTGATGAAGCCGATCTTGACCTTCTCTTGCGCCTGCGGGGCGGTGACAAGCGAGAGTGCACCGATGGCCAGTGCAAGCGCGGAAAGTTTCGTATTCATGCAGAGTCTCCGAAAGAAAAAATGAAATTGAAGAAGGTCAGACGCCGAGCAGTTCGTGGAGCACCGGCATCTTGGCTTCGAGTTCGGCGGAGCCGAACTTCTCGACGATGCGTCCGTGCTCCATCACGTAGAAGCGATCGGCCAGCGGTGCGGCAAAGCGGAAGTTCTGCTCGACCATGACCACGGTGTAGCCCTTGCTACGCAGCATGTGAATCATGCGTGCGAGAGCTTGAACAATGACGGGCGCGAGCCCTTCGGATATCTCGTCGAGAAGCAGCAGCTTGGCTCCCGTGCGCAGGATGCGCGCGACCGCCAGCATCTGCTGCTCACCGCCGGAAAGACGCGTACCCTGGCTGTGGCGGCGCTCCGCCAGGTTGGGGAACATGTCGTAGATTTCTTCGACCGACATGCCCGCGCCAGCGCCTTTGAGTTGCGGCGGCAGCATCAAATTTTCTTCGCACGAGAGGCTGGCAAAAATGCCGCGCTCTTCCGGGCAATAGCCGATGCCGTGGTGCGCGATGCGGTAGGTCGCCATCGAAATGGTTTCGACGCCGTTGACCAGGATGCTGCCCTTGCGCGCTCCGGTAAGTCCCATGATGGCGCGCAACGTGGTGGTGCGACCTGCCCCGTTTCGACCCAGCAGCGTGACCACTTCGCCGGGCTGCACGACCATGTCGACGCCGTGCAGCACGTGCGATTCGCCGTACCAGGCCTCGAGGCCTTTGATCTCTAGTGCGGCGGTCATGTCAGTGGGCGCCTTGCAACTGGCCGTCAGTCGTGCCCATGTAGGCCTCCATCACCAGCGGGTTTCTCGAGACTTCGGCGTAAGGCCCTTCTGCCAGCACGGCGCCGCGCTGCAGCACGGTAATGGTGTCGGCGATGGTCGACACCACGCTCATGTTGTGCTCGACCATCAGGATGGTGCGGCCGGCCGCCACCCGCTTGATGAGTTCGGCGACGCGATGCACGTCCTCGTGGCCCATGCCCTGCGTGGGCTCGTCGAGCAACATCAGTTCCGGCTCCATCGCCAGCGTGGTGGCGATTTCGAGGGCGCGCTTGCTACCGTAAGGCAGGTTTACCGTCTGCTCCTCAGCCAGATCCTCCAGCCCGACTTCGGCCAACAAAGCGCGCGCGCGATCGTCGAGCGGCTTGAGCGAGTTCTCGCTTTTCCAGAAGTGGTACGAGGTGCCGAGTGAACGTTGCAGGCCGAGGCGCACGTTTTCGAGCAACGTGAGATGCGGAAACACGGCAGAAATCTGGAAGGAGCGAATGATGCCGCGGCGCGCGATCTGCGCCGGCCGCTCGCCCGTGATGTCATGGCCGTTGAAAAGGATCGTGCCGGACGTCGGCTCGAGGAACTTGGTCAGCAGGTTGAAGCAGGTTGTCTTGCCGGCGCCGTTCGGGCCGATCAAGGCGTGGATCGAACCGCGTTTGACCGCCAGATCGACCTTGCTGACCGCGGTGAAACCTTTGAATTCCTTGGTGAGCTGACGTGTTTCGAGGATGACGTCGCTCATCTCGCGCGTTCGCCCCGTTGCTGAAAGGAAATTTCGGTCATGCGGTCCAATTCGAGCGCGCCACCGTGGCTGCGCGGACGCATGTTATCGCGCGGTCTCGCGCTTTCTACTGGGGCAAATGCCTATGCTGCACTGCAACCCGGCTCGCAGGAGTCAGTGGGCGCCCGCGGCGGCGTCGGAAGCCGCGCCCCCTTTTGCCGGCTTGGCGAGCCAGACCAGCGGAATCAGGAAGATGAACAGCACGGCCGACGCGTAGAAAACGTCGTTGGCCGCCAGCATGAAAGATTGCTGGTCGATCATCCGGTTGATTTGCGCCAGCACCTGGTCGGCACTGAAGCCATTGCTCTGCAAGCCGGAGATCATGCCGGTCGCGGCAGAGTTGCCCCGGTTGATCGACTCGGCCAGTTGCGCATGGTGCGTGGTCGCGCGGTCGTCCCAAACGGTCGTGACGATCGACGTGCCCATGGCGCCCGCGGTGATCCGCAAGAAGTTGGACAAGCCCGAGGCCGCGGGAATCCGGTCGGGCGTCAGCCCCGACAACGTGATCGTCACCAGCGGGATAAAGAAGAACGCCATCGCCACGCCCTGAATGATCGTCGGCACCATGATGGTGGCGATGTCGGCCGACGTGTTGAAGCGCGAACGCATCCACAGCACGAGCGCGAACACCAGGAACGAGAAGGTGACATAGCGCCGAGGATCGACTTTGGCCACGGTGAGCCCGACGAGCGGAGACAGCACGATGGCCAGCGCACCCACGGGTGCCAGCACCATGCCAGCCTGCGTCGCGGTGTAGCCCATGTACTGCTGCAGCCACAAAGGCAGCAACACCACGTTACCGAAGAACAAACCGTAGCCCACGGCGGTCGCCAATGCACCTGCCCAGAAGTTGCGCCGTTTAAACAGCATGAGGTCGACCACCGGATGCTTTTCAGTCAGCTCCCAGACGATGAAGAAGGCGAAGCCCACTACGGCGATCACCGCCATCGCAACCACTTCGGGTGAATGGAACCAGTCCAGCTCTTTGCCTTTGTCAAGCATGAGCTGCATCGCACCCACCCATAAGACGAGCAAGGTCAGGCCGACCGCATCGATAGGCGCCTTGAACGTCGTCGAGTCACGCTTGCGATACAGCACCCAGGTGATCGAAGCCGCAATGATCCCCACCGGGATGTTGATATAGAAGATCCAGCCCCAGTGC
>JANXTS010000030.1 GCA_025352265.1 Variovorax sp.
GGGCACACCGCATTGCAGCGGATGCCCTTGGCCACATAGTCGGCCGCCACGCTCTTGGTGAGGCCGAGCACCGCCGCCTTGGTCGTGCCGTAGACGAAGCGATTGGGCAAGCCCTTCATGCTCGAACATACGCTCGCCATGTTGATGATGCTGCCTTTGCCTGCCGCCAACATCTTGGGCAATACGGCCCGAATCGTCCATGTCTGCGCGCGCACGTTCAGCCGAAATGCGAAGTCGAGGTCGTCGTCGGTGGCATCGAGCACGGTGCCGTTGTGCACCACGCCCGCGCAGTTGAAGAGCACGTCGAGGGTCGGCGCGTTGTCGAAGAAGCTGGTGATGGCCGCCTTGTCGAGCACATCGAGCTTCGCGGTCTTGATGCTGGTCATGCCGGCATAACGCTCCAGCAATTTCTCGTTGACGTCGGTGGCCCACACCTGCGCACCCTCCGCGGCCATGGCGATGACGCTGGCGTAGCCGATGCCTTGCCCGGCTGCGGTCACGAGCACGGTTTTGCCCTTGAGTCTCATGCTGTCTCCTGGAGATGGAATGGGGGGTGTCGTTGCCGATTCGGGTTAGCCCGATGAAGATTGCGACGAATACAGCGTATTCTGAATTGGCCTTACCACTTGTCCAGTTCAGGACAACCCTTAGATTTCTTCAACCGCTCTTCGTGCCGATCCAGACCGTCGAACCCCAGCGCCTGTACCGGCAGATTGCCGACCAGTTGCGCGCATTGCTCACGAGGGGCGAGTACCCGGTGGGCACGCGCTTGCCCTCCGAACGTGATCTGGCCAAGCAACTGGGCGTCAGCCGGCCATCGGTGCGCGAGGCGCTGATCGCGCTAGAGGTCGATGGCTGGGTCGAGATCCGCACCGGTTCCGGTGTGTACGCACTCGATCGTTCGCGCCGCAAGAACGTGCCGGCGGCCGGAGCCGAATGGGGTCCGCTCGAACTCATCCGAGCGCGCCGCGTGGTCGAGGGCGAAACGGCCGCCATCGCCGCCACGCTCGGCAAGCGCAAGCACGTCGACGCCATGAGCCACGCCATCGACAGCATGCGCGAGATGTCCGATCGCAAGCTGATGCCGCTCGACGGTGACCGCGCTTTTCACTTGGCCATCGTCGATGCCTGCGGCAATGCGGTTCTTGCAGAAACAGTCCAGACTTTTTTTGATTCCCGAAGCGGACCGATCTTCACGCGGCTCGGCGGCTACTTCGAAACAATGAAATCATGGCGATCGGCCATTGAAGAACATGTGGCGATACGCGATGCCATCGCAGCACGCGATCCTGAAGCGGCGAAGGCCGCCATGCATGCGCACATGGATAAATCGCACCAGCGATTCAGCGCCAGCTGGCGCCGCGCGCAGGCCTCCTAGGCACCCAGAGCAAACGGACAAGAGAGCAAAGAGAACCACGATGAACCCCTTTATCCGCCTCCACCCCGCCGACGACGTCGTGATTGCGCGCAGCCAGCTCGTCGGCGGCGCCACAGTCGAAGACTTTGCCGTGCGCGGCCTTATCCCCGCCGGCCACAAGGTCGCGACGCACGCCATCGCGACCGGCGCGCCGGTGCGCCGCTACAACCAGATCATCGGATTCGCGAGCAAGCCGATCGCGGTCGGCGAGCATGTGCACACGCACAACCTCGACATGGGTCCGGACAAGGGAGACTTCGAGCGCGACTACGCCTTCGGTGTCGACGTGAAGCCGGCGCCGGCCAAGCGCGAAGCCACCTTCATGGGCATCAAGCGAGCCGATGGCCGCGTCGCCACGCGCAATTACATCGGCGTGCTGACCAGCGTCAATTGCTCGGCCACTGCGGCGCGCGCCATCGCCGATCACTTTTCGCGCAAGACCAATCCGGCAGCGCTGGCCGACTACCCGAACGTCGACGGCATCGTCGCGCTCACGCACGGCACCGGCTGCGGCATGGACACGCAGGGCATGGGCATGCAGATCCTCGAACGCACGCTCACGGGCTATGCGACGCACCCGAATTTCGCGGGCGTGCTGGTGGTCGGTCTCGGCTGCGAGGCCAACCAGATCAACGCCTGGCTGTCGACCGGGCATCTGGACGAGGGCGAGAACTTCCGCACCTTCAACATCCAGGATACGGGCGGCACGCGCAAGACGGTGGACAAGGGCATCGCGCTCATCAATGAGATGCTGCCGCGCGCCAATGCGGTCAAGCGCGAGCCGTGCAGTGCGGCGCACATCACCATCGGGCTGCAATGCGGCGGCTCCGATGGTTATTCGGGCATCAGCGCCAATCCGGCGTTGGGTGCGGCCGTGGATTTGCTGGTCGCGCATGGCGGCACGGCCATCTTGTCGGAGACGCCCGAGGTCTACGGCGCCGAGCATTTGTTGACGCGCCGCGCGGTCCGTCGCGAGGTCGGACAGAAGCTGGTCGACCGAATCAAGTGGTGGGAGCACTACACCGAGATCAACCAGGGCGAGATGAACAACAACCCGTCGCCGGGCAATAAGGCCGGCGGACTCACGACCATCCTTGAAAAGTCGCTGGGCGCTGTAGCCAAGGGCGGAACCAGCAACCTTGAAGCGGTGTACGAATACGCCGAACCGGTGACGGCACACGGCTTCGTCTACATGGACACACCCGGCTACGACCCGGTCAGCGCCACGGGCCAAGTGGCGGGCGGCGCCAACCTGATCTGCTTCACCACCGGCCGTGGCTCGGCCTACGGTTGCGCGCCCTCGCCTTCGCTCAAGCTCGCCACCAACTCGGCGTTGTGGCAGCGGCAGGAAGAAGACATGGACATCAACTGCGGCGAGATCGTCGACGGCACGGCTTCGATCCAGGAGATGGGCCAACGCATCTTCGACATGGTGCTGGCGACCGCTTCGGGTGCGCACTCGAAGAGCGAGCAACACGGTTATGGGCAAAACGAGTTCGTGCCGTGGCAAGTCGGCGCGGTGATGTAGAGCGCAACAGATTTCATAGTCCGGGTGCCGCGCGCTGACCAGCGCGGCGCCGCACATCTGTGACGCGCTCGGCGCGCACCAGCGTACGGACATCACAGAAGACCACTGGAATCGGGCAGCGCTTCCAGAAGAAAAGAATTCAGGAAGTAAACCCATGAAAAAGATTCAACTCTCGTCGTGCGCCATCGCTGCAGCACTCGTCCTCGGCGCGGTCGCACAGACGCCCGCCCTGGCAGCCGACACCAAGGCCAAGAAAATCGCGCTGTCCAATAACTTCGCGGGCAACTCGTGGCGCCAGGCCATGCTCAAGAGCTGGGATAAGGTCACAAAGGAGGCGGTAGCCAAGGGGGTGGTCGCACAGGCCCCGAGTTTCACGACTTCAGAGAACCAGGCAACCGAACAAGCCGCGCAGATCCAGAACATGATCCTGCAGGGTTACGACGCTATCGTAATTGACGCGGCATCCCCAACTGCGCTCAACGGCGCAGTGAAGCAGGCCTGCGATGCCGGCATCGTGGTGGTGTCGTTCGACGGCGTCGTCACCGAGCCATGCGCCTACCGCATCGCGGTGGACTTCAAGAAGCTCGGCGAAATGCAGATCGACTACTTCGCAAGCCGGGGCATCAAGGGCAACCTGCTCGAAGTACGCGGCCTTGCCGGCGTGTTCGTCGACGACGAGATTCATCAGGGCGTCACTGCCGCAGTGGCCAAGCGACCGGAGTACAAGATCGTCGGATCGGTGCACGGCAACTGGACGCAGACGGTCGCGCAAAAAGAAGTTTCGGCCATCTTGTCGACTTTGCCGCCGGTTGCAGCCGTAGCTACGCAAGGTGGCGACGGCTACGGCGTAGCGCAAGCCTTCAAGGCCGCAGGCCGCCCGACGCCGGTGATTTTCATGGGCAACCGGCAAGACGAGTTGGCCTGGTGGAAAGAGCAGCGCGACGCCAACAAGTACAAGACCATGTCGGCCAGCATCGCGCCCGGCGCGTCGACGTTCGCTTTCTGGGTCGCGCAACAGATTTTGTCAGGCGCCAAGGTGCCGAAAAACATGACGCTTCCGATCAGCGTAGTCACCGAGGACACGCTAGATGCCTCGCTCAAGAGCACAGAGGTCGGCAGCGTGGTCAACGTCGAATACACACAAAAAGAGGTCATCGATCTCATCGCGAAAGCCAAATAAGTGCTGATCGAAGTTCGCGGCGCTGCAAAGGCGTTTGGCGCGGTGCGGGCGCTGCGCGGCGTCTCGCTGCAATTGCAGCGCGGCGAATGCGTCGGGCTGGTCGGTCACAACGGGGCCGGCAAGTCCACGCTCGTCAACATCCTGTGCGGTGCCTTGGCGCCGGACAGTGGCGAGTTGCGCATTGCCGGACGCACCGGTGCCGAGACCGAAGGCGGAAGCATCGCTTCCGGCTGGACGGTGCGCGAAGCGCGACGCTGGGGCCTGCGCTGCGTGTTCCAGGAGCTGTCGCTGTGCGACAACCTGACGCTGGCCGAGAACATGCGCATCGCGCAACCGCAGGCGGCCGAATGGTCTTGGCGGGCGCGCGCAGGCGCCCAGCTGATGGCGTCGCTCGACACGATCTTTCCCGGGCACGGCCTGCGTGCGGACGACGTGGCGGGCGAGTTGCCGATCGGCAAGCGCCAGCTGGTCGAGGTGGCTCGGGCATTCACGCCCGGCACGCAACCGCTGGAACTGATGATCCTGGACGAGCCGACGTCTTCGCTCGACGGGCAGGCGTCGGCGCAGCTGCTGTCGTACATCCGAAAATTCGTCGCGTCCGGCAAGACCTGCGTGCTGATCACGCACAAACTGCGCGAGATTTTTGCCGTGACCGACCGGCTGGTTGTCATGCGCGACGGGCAAGTCGTGCAGGTGCCTGCGACAAAGGACACCGACCGCGACAGACTGGTGACTGCGATGGGCCAGGACCTCGTCGAGCCGCAGCACGGGCAAGCGCAAGCGGCGATCACGTCTGTGTCTTCGTCTTCGTCGGCGGGGCCACGACGCGTAGAAGACAGCGATGAAGGCAGCGGCGTGCAGACGATGGTCGAGGTGCAGGCCACCACCGTCGGTGGCATGTCGATGCGCGCACTGCGAGGTGAAATCATCGGGCTCGCCGGCTTGGCCGGGCACGGGCAAACCGAGTTGCTCATCGCACTGCAGGAGGCGGCACTCCACGCCCCGCGCGATGGCCGCACGACGGTGAACGGCGCGACCTCGTTCGTTGCCGGCGACCGGCAGACCGATGGCGTGTTCGCGCTGTGGTCGATCGCACGCAACATGACCGTCGGCTGGCTCTCGCAGTTGCGGCAGCGCGGCCTCATCGACGTCGAGGAAGAGACGGCGCAAGCCCATCGATGGCGCGGCCGGCTCGGACTGGTCACGCCCGACCTGGACCTGCCGATCGGCTCCCTTTCGGGCGGCAACCAGCAAAAGGTTCTGTTCGCCCGCGCGCTCGGATCGACTGCGCCGGTGATCCTGATGGACGACCCGATGCGCGGCGTCGATGTCGGCACCAAGCGCGACGTCTACGCGCTCATCAGGGAAGAAGCGCGCAACGGCCGCACCTTCGTCTGGTACACGACGGAGTTCGACGAGTTGCACCACTGCGACCGCGTCTACGTCTTCAATAACGGTCGCGTGGTCGGTGAGTTGGCTGGTGACGAGATCAACGAAGAGCGGGTCGTCGCGCTGTCGTTCGAGGAAGCAACCGCATGAATCTTTCTCCCACTGCCCCGACCGGTGTTGCGGGCGCTACAGGCACCACCGGCATGCAGCGTCGTCGCCGCGTCGCGCTGATGCAGACGCTGTTGCCGGCCATCGCACTGGTCGTGCTGCTGGCGGCGGTCTTCATGCGTCAGCCGCGCGCCATGTCGTACTTCGGCGTCAACCTGTTGCTCAACCTCGCCATCCCGGTGATGTTCGCGACGCTGGCGCAAATGATG
>JANXTS010000060.1 GCA_025352265.1 Variovorax sp.
TACGTTCTGCGCAATGCCACCGTTGACGCTGTAAGAGAGGCTGAGCAATCCGTCTTGCGTGAGTTTCAGGCCGTACGTAATTGGCGTCGCGTTGCTGCGGAGCGGCATGTTCATGCCTTGCTGATTCGATATGCTGAACCCTGCGGGCAAATTGGAACCAAGCAAAAACGGATAGTTGTATGCGAGCGGGATCGTCGTGTCAGTCTTGTTGCCGACGCCGCTCATCCTGCCACCGCTGTAGTTCCAGATCGTTCCCGTCCTGCAGGTGTTTTGCACCGCAGACTGCTGGTCGCTCGCGTTGAGGGTGGTCGGATAATAGGCGCTGGTAGCCGGCATCGTGGACAGCGATGCGAACGCCGTGGAGCCGGCACCGCGCAAGCTGATTCGACCTGGCTGGAAGCCAGTCCCGCTGCTCGTGTTGTCGTATGAATTTGAAAAGTTGCCGTACTCGTCGATGCCCACGCCGATGTAGGCCCCGACGACGCCGTTGTATGAGCCGTTCACGTTGGAACAGCTGTAGCCCAGGCTGCCACCCAGGCCGCCGACCGAGGGCGCCTGGCTGCCGTCGGACAGAAAGAAACTGATGCCGTCCGCTCCGGTGCCGCCGTCGCCGCCATACGTGGCCGTGGTGAAGGTGACCTGCAGTCCCTGCGTGGTGGGAAAGGTGAAATTCGACACAACAGCGCCAGTCTGGTTGTCGCCATTTCCGCCGCCGTTCTGGACATCGCCGTTGGTCAAGCGCAAGGCGCCGCTCCCGGCCAGATCCGGCATTCTTCCGCTTACGCCGCCAACTTGCGTCCTGCCGTTGTAGTAAGCCAACCCATTGCACGCAGGAATAGCCGGAACAGTCGCGGGTGGCGTAACCGAATTGTTTCCTGCCGTCAGGCAAGCGCCGTTCAGGCTCTTCCAGTTATAGGACGACGATGTTCCTGTGAGCGTGTCGCTGATCACGAGTTGCGCTTGGGCACTGAACGACAGTGCGCTCAATGCAGACAGGGCCAGAACGAGGCGGAATTGTTTTGAGGTCATCGTGGGCTCCTTGAACTACGGCTGACCGATGTCAGTCACGCTGAACTTCATTGCATAGGTACTTTGAACGACACTGGCCGTCGCGGTGGTGCCGCCGTAGCCGGCGCCGGTCACCTGGTAAAGCATGGTCTTGCCGTCCGGAGCAAGGCCGAGGTACGACACATAGACGCTCGGCAGGGTGGCGTAGTTGATGTCGTTGGCAATCCCGGTGCTTCCGGTATTGAGGCCACCGCCGCTCTGCACCGTCATGCTCGGTGGCTGGTAGTTGCCTCGTACGGCCCAGGGCAGCGTGCTGGACGTGGCGATGCTCATCGGCACGTTGCAGATTTTCATGGCGGTCTGATCGTTGGCGTTGAACACACCGCTGCAGGCCGATCCACCCCCACCACTGCCGCGGGCAATCCACCATTCGCCGTATTGAAGTGCGCTTTCGGCCGCTTGGAGCGAGCGCTGCTTCTCGAGCGTGTTGCCGGCAATTTTTTCTTGGAGACCAAAACTGCGATACATGCTCACCGCCAACAAGGCCACGATCACCAGAATCAGCAGTGACGTGATGAGCGCGATGCCTCGTTGCGAACGAGGCCGGTGTTGAGGTTGGCGTGTCACGGGTTGTTCTTGAAATTGATGCTCTGGACAATGCCGGGGCCGGTCAGGAGCACGGGCGCGCTCGGCGTGGAGGTGAGCGTGTTCAGAAAGTTGAGAGTGACCTGTGCGGTATGCACTCGTGCCCACAGCCCGGCAGCAGCAACACCCGAAGCGGGCATGTAGGTGTCGGTGCTGTTGTTGGCGTCTCCGTCGGTGTCGACGCCATAGACGATGCTCATTTTTCCGACGTTGCTGGCCAGAGCGACCGGAGTGCCCGTGCCGACCGTGCAGATGAGTTCGTTGCTCGCATTGATGGAAAAGCTGTTGATCCACACCTGCTTTACCCCGGATGTCGCGGGGTTGGTCTGGCCCTGGCAATTCATCAAGCCGTCGCCACTGGCGGTCTGGTACTGCACGGCGATGGTGTCGCTGCCCGTGCCTGTGCCCGTAGTGTTTCCAGCACCGACCACTCCTTGGCCCGCTGCCAGCGCTGCGACGGTGCCGCTGGGCCAGGTCACGCTGGCCGCTGGCAGTGAAGCGATGGCAGTGCTGCTAACAGGGTCGGAGAAATAGCCGGCCGATTGAATCGTGGTGGTCAGCATGGTCAGCGCTAGGCGCTCGCTGTCCTGAAGCTGTGCCAATTCGTCTTGCGCCACGAAGGTGGCCTTCATGTTGACGTAGATCGCGACGATGGCCGCCAGCATGAAAAGCGCGATCGTCAGCGAAACCATCAACTCGACCAGCGTGAAGCCGGCTTGGCGAACGCGGCGGCTTCCCGACAATGATGAAGCAAGAGAGTTCATGGTTCGACGTAGAGCGTGTAGGTTCGAGTACCGGCGGTGGAGGCACTGTTTGACGCGGTGTTCTGGTTGGAAGACACGTACTTCTCGGTCCAGGAAACCGTCACCGTGCAGTTGATGGGCGTGCTTGCCGACACCGTGCACGTCCCCGCCGACGTGTAAGCGGGGAAAAGGCTAGCCATGCTGGTAGCCCACAACTGCAGGTCGTAGGCTGCGAGTTGTGCGGGGGTGCAGAGCGGCGCCGAAGGCAACGTCGCCGCCCGGCAAACCGGAGGTGTCGCGCTGAGTACGCCGGTGGCGTCGGTCACAGTGAGCCCCGACGTACTGAATGCGGCCGGGGCGACTCCGCCCGCCCAGTAGGTCCTGTTTCCATGCATCGACGCAGCAAGGCTCGCGCTCTGCAGTGCAATCATCGAACGGCTGCTGGCAACCTGCGTACTCGAGATTGCGAGAGCCTGCATCTTGGCAAATCCCAGCAAGCCGACTGTCACCACCAGGACGGCAATCATCACTTCAATAAGTGTGAAGCCTTGCTGTCGACGATAAAGCGCTTGGCTTCGATTCATTGACAGGTGCCTCCGTTGGCCATTAGGACTTGCTGCCGCCCCACCAAATTGACTGCGATGCAGCGAGTCGCAGCCGCGTTGAGGGGGGTGGTGTGCACTGTCAAGGTCACTGTGCCGGTAAAAGACATTGCGAATCCATCACGGCTGTATGAAATGGCCGAGGTGTTGCTGCTCGCAGTGAACGTGTCTGTTCCAGCCAAAGCGGGTTGTTTCCTGAGAACGGTCTCGGTCGAGTCGTGAACCTGGTTACCGTTCACGTCGGCAAACACAAGCCATCCGGTCTTCCAGTTGCCACCGGATGCACAGGTCGAGCCGTCAGACGACGCGCAGATCGTCACGGTCTGCCCTTCCTTGATTGCTTCCGAACGGGCGAACTGCAAATCGCCTACGAAGCCATTGACTTCCCCAGACACGCGATTTCTTTGAGTCAGGTCGACGAAAGACGGTACTGCGACCGCCGCCAGGATGGCGATCACGGCGAGGACCACTAGCAATTCAATGGCCGTCATTCCTTTTTCGGCGCGCCATGTCGGGTCGTTCGAGTGCAACCTCAACCGGGCGGGGTGAGGTGCCACGATGAGGTGTTTTACAAAAGCAAACCCTCGAAGAGACGAGTTTTGCAAATGGGAGACAGTTAAGTGCATAACGGTTACAGAATGTCAGTAAACGTTAAAATGAGCAAAACCGTTCGCCCCGCCAAAACTGCCACTGGTCTTGTTCATGGCACGCATCACGACCGTGCAGCACATGCCCGAAGCCGCCTATCCGGCCCCGCTTCCGGCCGCACCATTGTCTGAAGGGCTACCCCGCCACAAAGCTCCCCGACTTCCCCCCGTGCTTCTCCAGCACATGCACATCGGTGATCGTCATCCCCCGGTCCACCGCCTTGACCATGTCGTAAATAGTGAGCAGCGCGACCTGCACCGCGGTCAGCGCTTCCATCTCGACGCCCGTCGGCCCGACCGTTTCCACAGTCGCTTTGCACGCCACCTGCGGCACACCGCCTTTGACGATGGCAAAAACAACTGACACATGCGTCAGCGCCAGCGGATGGCATAGCGGGATCAGGTCGCTGGTTTTCTTGGCTGCCTGGATGCCGGCGATGCGCGCCACGCCGAGCACGTCGCCTTTTTTGGCAGAGCCAGATTCGATGAGCGCCAGCGTGGCTGCTTGCATCACGATGCGGCCGCTCGCGACTGCTGTGCGATGGGTGGCCGGTTTGGCCGCGACATCGACCATGTGGGCATGGCCCTGGGCGTCAAAATGGGTGAGTGAACTCATGGGGTGAACGATCGGCAGAACGCCGCATCATACGAGCCCGGCCCAGGAAAGACCGATGCCAAGCCTGACTTCGAATTTCAGATCGACCCACGCCACGAAGCCTGTGCTTCGTGCCTTGTGCGCCGCCGTTTTGATCGCGGCGCAAGCCGTGTTGCCGCCTGTTGCGCGCGCGCAGTTGTTGCCCGGCATGGGCGATGGCGGCGAGATGACGGCCAGCGCCGAGCGCCGTCTGGGCGACCAGATCGCGCGTGAACTGTTTCGTGACACCGACTACATCGACGACCCCGTCATCGTCGAATACGTACAGGACATCTGGCAACGCTTGCTGGCCGCAGCGCGGGTGCGCGGCGAGCTCACGCCGGAGTTGGACGAGCGCTTCGCCTGGCAGATCTTTCTGGGGCGCGACAGCACCATCAATGCCTTTGCGTTGCCCGGTGGATATCTCGGGCTAAACCTCGGATTGGTCGCCGTCATCGGCAGCCGCGACGAGCTCGCCAACGTGCTGGGCCACGAGTTGTCGCACGTCACGCAGCGCCACATCGCACGCATCATGTCGCGCGACGCCAAGCAGATGCCGTTGATGATCGCGGCCATGGTGATCGGGATGCTCGCTGCCATGAAGGCCCGCAATGGCGACGCGGGCAACGCGATGCTGATGGGCAGTCAGGCCTACGCGATGCAAAGCCAGCTCTCTTTTTCTCGCGACATGGAGCGCGAGGCGGATCGCGTCGGCTTCGGCGTGATGACGCAAGCTGGCTACGACCCGCGGGGTGCCGAGGCGATGTTCGAAAAGCTGCAGTTCGCCGCGCGGCTGAACGACAACGGCTCGTACCCGTATCTGCGCAGTCACCCGATGGACACCGAGCGCATCGCCGACATGCAGGCACGCTTTCAGTTCCGCGATATGAATAGGGCGAGCGGTTCAACGGCCGCGCCGGTCCCGGTGCCAGTGCCGACAACGCCGGGCCTGCCGCTCGTCATGGACCACGCCATGATCTCCGCACGTGCCCGCGTGCTGACCCGCCCCGGCGTCGATGTGTTGCGCCAGTGGGTCGAAGCCGGCTCCGGCAGCGACTTCTCAAAGAGCACACCAGCGCAGCAAGCTGGCCTCCTCTATGCCTCGGCGCTGTCGGCCAATGAGCTGAGAGACTTTAAAGCGGCGCGCGGCTTTGGCGATCGTCTGGTTACGCGTACCGCTGCCGACGCGCCCGCGTCACGCCTTGCGCGTCTGCTTTCGATTCAGATCGAACTCGATGCCGGCAACCCGGCCAAAGCCGCGTCGCTGCTCAACGCAAAGGCCAAAGACCGGCCCGAGATGTTGCTCGCTGTTCAGGCTGCCGTTGCAACGCGCAACCCCGCGCCGATGTTGCCGGTGCTGCGCGACTACACCGCGTTGCAACCGCGCGACGCCACCGCCTGGCGCGCGTTGTCTAGCCTGCACAACGCACAGGACGATCCGGTTCGGGCGATCCGCGCCGATGCCGAAGCCAACGTCGCCGACCTCGACTACGCCGGTGCGCGCGACCGCTATAAGGCGGCGCAAGAGTTGTCGCGCAATCTGGCGGCCCGGGGTGCGCCCAACGCGGTGGACCATTACGAAGCGTCGATCATCGACACGCGTGCCCGTGCGGTCGATGCGCTTGTCAAACGACAGGCGGAGGAGCCGCCGCTGAAATAACCGATCCGCTGGGCCAGGTTCAGCGCTTGGAGAAGAGCCCGCCGAGTGCGGCTTCGATGACTAAGCCGAGCAACGAGTAGATCAGCGAGCCGAGCAGTGCGGCGCCAAAGCCATTGACGTGAAAGCCTTGGAGCAATCCGGACGCGGCCCAGAACATCAGCGCATTGATGACGAACAGAAATAGGCCGAGCGTGACGATCGTCACCGGCAGCGTGAGCACCACCAGCACGGGACGCACGACCATGTTGAGCAGGCCAATGACGGCCGCCGCGATCAGCGCCGAGCCAAAGCTCGTCACCTGCACGCCGTTGTAGAGATAAGCCACCGCCAGCAGCGCGATAGCGCTGAGCAGCCATTTCAGGATGAGTCGCATGGGATCAGGATACCGCACGACCGGAGGCAGTCACTTGCTCGAAATCAATCGCTCAATTCGCCCGCGATGATCAGCAGCGCGCCCATGCCCACTACCGCGCCGGGCAGCGCCCAGCCCGGTGCTGCAGGCGGTTTCTGGCCGGGCGCGACGGGCTCCAGATCGACCCCGATCTTGGGCCGGCGCGCGTCCACTACCGTCGCCATTCCGTGCGTCTGCCGAAGATGCTGCGTCAGCTCGGTCAGCGAGCTGCCGGCCAGCATCGGCGTGACCTTGTCGCCGGCAGCTTCGAGCAACGGCACCAGTTGCGCCTGCACCTTGGCAAACCATTTGCCGCGCCAGTTTTCACGCGCACTGTGGCTCACCCACTTACTGATGCGGTGCGTCATGCGGGGCGCGCAGGCAACCACGATCCAGTGACGGGGCTCGAACGCGGCGCCCGCGTCCACGCCCGAGGTGCCCGCTACCGCCGAGGAGCTTTCTTCACTCGATGAGACCGGTACTGCCCCCGGCGCCAGTTTTGCCAGGTGCTCGCGGGCATACACCGCATCGTCCACATAAAGGATGATCGTTTCCATGAGGTTGCTCCTTCGTTGAAAAGTTGACGAGTGCAGTTACGGGCGCTCCGGATGTGGCGTCTTGTCCTGTGGCTGTTCTTTTTTTGCGGCCCCTTTTGCTGAACGGCTGGAAGCGGGCTTGCGCGCCGCGAGCCAGGCCGCGCCGAGCACGACTGCGATGCAAGCGGCCTCGACTGCGTAGCGCAACGCCGTGGCGGGCGCCTCTCGCGTGCCGAAGATGTCGGCGAGGAACGGTTCCGCCACGATCATCTTGGCCGCGGTGTAAGCAAGCACGGCCGCGCCGATGTACGTGATCGACGGATAGCGCTCGACCAGTTTCAGCACCAGCGTGCTGCCGAACACCACGATCGGAATGCTGATCACGAGGCCGATCACGACCAGCCCGAATTCGCCATGCGCCGCGCCGGCTACGCCGAGCACGTTGTCGATGCCCATCAGCGCATCGGCCACCACGATTGTCTTCATTGCACCCCAGAAGGTGGATGCGCCGACGCCGTGTTCATGCTCGCCGCTCTGATCGGAAATGAGCTTGTAGGCGATCCAGAGCAGGCCGACACCGCCGACCAGCATCAGCCCCGGCACCTGCAGCAGCCACACCACTCCGATGGTCATGGCCGAGCGCAGCACGATGGCGCCGACCGTCCCCCAGACGATGGCCTTTTTCTGCAACTTGGGTGGCAACCGGCGTGCCGCGAGCGCAATGACGATCGCGTTGTCGCCGGCGAGTACCAGGTCGATGACGATGATCGCCAGCAGGGCTGACCACCAGGGCGCTGAAAGAAACTCCATGTGCAAGGCACTCCGATCTGTTTTTCGTTCTACTTATCCGGTGCCGCGTAGGCCGGAACGTTTTGAATGAAAGACCGGGTGTGCCGGGGGCTTGCAAACGACGCTTCGACCAACCTGACAACAGGTTCAATCGAAGGTCTTGCTCGACATCGCGTGTGTGCTGGCTGCACTGCGCGTTGCCCGACAGGCCGGAAGCTTGAGGCTTCGTATTGACGACCTTGTCGATACCCGCTGCAGAGGCTGCAACGGGCGGGAGCTACTCCCCTTCGTGGGCGAATTAGAACATCGGCCCGCAACGGCTGACAACCCTGAAAATTCACGGGCTTAAAAGAAACGATGTCGAAAGCCGCGCCAGAGCTGGTGTTGATGCTACTGATTTAGTAGCAAACAAAACCCTGAAGCGGCGTGGGACATTGCCCGTCTATGATTGCTTTCGATTGCCAGCTTGCCTCAACTTGGCCGCGCATTTGGCCGCCTTCTCGCTGCTTTACTTACCGCTTCTCTCCGTCATGGCTGCCATTCACATTACCGACATCGAGGCCGCCATCAACTTCTGGCGCGAGCAAAAGCCTTCCCCCGACGGCATCACACTGGCGCCTGAAATTCGCGACCTGGCAGAGGTTTACGCGCTCATGGTCTATCACCATGAAGACGATGTCGACGAGGTCGGTTTCCCGAAAGATGCATGGGCCGCCTGGCTCGTCTGGTACGAGTCAACGCCCGACACGCCCTGCATCGCGATCTGTTCCACGAGTCAGGGAGACGACGAGTGCAAGGGCTGCGGCCGCACCTTTGGCGAAGTGCAGCATTGGCCCGCGATGACGCCGGCCGCCAAGCGTGAGACCTGGCGCCGCATCACGATGGAAGACACCGCCTGGCGCTTCAACAAATACGCCGAACGGGCGCGTGAAGCCGCGCAGGTGTGGCCCGACGCCGCGCCTTCGGCCTGACCATGCGCCGCCTCGCGCAAGCACCCAACCTCGCGATTGCGACCCTTTGGGCGCACGCGCTGCGCGAAGACGGTATCGGTGCCACCGTGCAGCGCGAGTACCTCAGCGCGGCCGCTGGCCAGTTGCCGCCCGACCAGTGCCTGCCCGAGATATGGATCGACGATGCGGCGCAGTTCGAGACCGCCGAGCGGTTGTTGCATGAGTTGAAGAATCGGCCGCAACGACGCTGGTTGTGCGAGTGCGGCGAGCTGGTCGAAGGCGGCTTCGAGCAGTGCTGGCACTGCAGCCGGATGATGCCGGCCTGACTTGCTTACCTGAGCCGCATCAGTTCGATGTCGATGCTCTTAGCGCCATCGCCGAGCATCAACGTACCTTCCTGAATCGTTGCCTGAAGTTGCATGCTGCGCTGCGCCAGTGCGGCGACCGCCTGCGAGGTTTCGCTGGGCACGCGCCAAACCTGCAAGTTCTGCGGACGTGTCAGTTTGGTTTCGATGCCCTTCCACCAGATGCCGGCCGAATGGCTGAAGCAATACAACAGCACCTCATCGGCCTTGCCGCACGCTTTGAGAAGCGGTTTTTCTTCGGGCTGCCCGACCTCGATCCAGACGCGAGTGCGTCCCGTGAAATCGCGCAACGACACATCCGGATCGTCAGGGTTCGACAGCCCCGCGCCGAAAGCCAGCACCCCATCGCCATCGCATACGCTTTGCAGCTTGTAGGCGTTGAGTGCCAAGGCGATGAGCCTGATCATCATCCGCTCGTCGTTCTCGCTCGGATGCCGCGCCAGTGTCAGCGCATGGTCCGCGTAGTAGCTGTGGTCGATGTCGGCGACAGCTAGGTTCGCTTTGAAGATGGTGGATTTGAGTGCCATCAGGCGCGCCGCGCCAACTCGGCAGCCTTGCCGATATAGCTGGCCGGCGTCATCGCTAGCAACCGCTCTTTTTCTGCATCGGGAATCTCCAGCGAGCGGATCAGCCCGTGGAGCGCTTCAGACGTCACCGTCTTGCTGCGCGTCACTTCCTTGAGTTGCTCGTACGCGCCTTGCACACCGAATCGGCGCATGACGGTCTGGATCGGCTCGGCCAGCACTTCCCACGACGCGTCGAGGTCATCCGCGAGCGCTTCTTCATTCAGCTCCAGCTTGCCGAGGCCGGTCGACAGGCTCGAATAGGCGAGCACCGCATAACCAAAGGCCACGCCGACGTTGCGCAGCACGGTGCTGTCGGTCAGGTCGCGCTGCCAGCGGCTGATGGGCAGCTTTTCGCTGAGGTGGCGCAGCAGGGCGTTGGCGAGGCCGAGGTTACCTTCTGCGTTTTCGAAGTCGATCGGGTTGACTTTGTGCGGCATGGTCGACGAGCCGATCTCGCCTTTCTTCAATCGCTGCTTGAAGTAGCCGAGGCTCACGTAGCCCCAGATGTCGCGCGAAAAGTCGATGAGGATGGTGTCGGCACGCGCCACGGCATCGAACAGTTCTGCCATGTAATCGTGCGGCTCGATCTGGATGCTGTAGGGCTGAAATGTGAGGCCGAGGCCAAGCGGCGTCGGCGTTTCGACGACCTTGCGGCTGAACGCCTCCCAGTCGAAATCGGGCCACGCCGCCATGTGCGCGTTGTAGTTGCCTACGGCGCCATTCATCTTGCCGAGCAGGTCGACCCTGGCGATCTGCTCACGCGCCTTGGCCAGCCGCACTGCGACGTTGGCTATCTCCTTGCCGACCGTGGTCGGACTCGCGGTTTGGCCGTGCGTGCGCGCCAGCATCGAGACATCTGCGAACTGGTGCGCCATGTCGCGCAGCTTGGCGATGAGCCCGTCGATAGCGGGCAGCAAGACGAGTTCGCGCGCTGTCTGAATCTGCAGTGCATGGCTCGTGTTGTTGATGTCTTCGCTCGTGCAGGCGAAGTGCACGAACTCCGCAGCGGCGAGGAGTTCAGGCCGCGCCTCGAACTTCGACTTGATCCAGTACTCGACGGCTTTTACGTCGTGGTTGGTGACCTTCTCGATCTCCTTGATCGCGAGCGCGTCGGATTCGCCGAAATGCGAGACGAGACCGAGTAAATACTTGCGGGCGCCACCGGTGAGGGGCTTGAATTCGGCAAAGCCGCAGTCCGACAGCGCGATGAACCACGCCACCTCGACCTGCACGCGGCGGTGCATATAGCCCTGCTCGCTCATCAATGGGCGCAGCGCCGACAGTCGTGACGCGTAGCGGCCATCGAGGGGAGAAAGAGCGGAAACGGTAGAGAAAGCCATTTGCGAATTTTAGGCGGCGCCAAACCTTGCTCCGGAGAGGCGTTTTTGGGCTGCGTGTCGATACCCCTGGTCCTTCTCCCTGCGTTGTTTGTGCCCGACATTTTGCGGGGCACCGTCCCCTAGAATGAGGTCGAAACTACACGTCATCCGAGGGAGAGAGTCCACATGAAACTGATTGGATCTGCTGCCAGTCCCTACGTGCGCAAGGTGCGCGTGGTGCTGGCCGAAAAGCGACTCGAATACCAATTCGTGATCGAAGACGTCTGGGCGGCCGACAGCACTATCTCGACATCCAACCCGCTCGGCAAGGTTCCGTGCCTGATCATGGACGGCAGCGAGGCCATGTTCGATTCGCGCGTCATCGTCGAGTATCTCGACACACTGTCGCCTGTCGGCAAGCTTATTCCGGCGCAGAGCCGCGAGCGGGCCGAAGTCAAAACCTGGGAGGCGCTGGCCGATGGCGTCATGGATGCTGGCATCGCGTGGCGGCTCGAAGCCACCTGGTCGCACCGTGCCGACACCGAGCGCAGTCAGGCTTGGATGGACCGCCAGCGCGTCAAGATCGAGAACGGAATTTCCGCCATGGCCAAGGGCCTTGGCGACAAGCCGTTTTGCAGCGGCATTCACTTGAGCTTGTCGGACATCGCGGTCGGTTGCGCGCTGGGCTGGCTGGGTTATCGTTTTCCGGAAATCGATTGGCGCGCCAATCATGCAAACCTCGGCAAGCTCTACGACAAGCTGATGCTCCGCCCGAGCTTTGCCGACACCCAGCCCTGAAAGATCACTGCACAACGGAAAACGGCACCCCTTGGGTGCCGTTTTTCTTTCATTTAAAAATGCTGCAAGGCGCCCCGACGCGAAGGAGGAGGGAGGAGGAGAAGAAAAGTCGCCTCGGGATTTCGACCGGACGACAAGCATCCGATAGACCTCGCAACATGAAAACTGCCGGGCCCTAGTTGCCGCCCTAGCCAGTTATGAGCGCCTTGCTCGCCAGCCGGTTCCCGGAGTCTTCGTAAACATTTGTGAAGCTGGGTCTTTGTGAATGTGTGCGATAACAGCGTGGCAGGCTCAGTTGGCGGCGAGCTGTTTTTCGAGCTCTCGAACAAAGCTGCGGTCTTCCGGAGCCGTCATGCTCGAATACGCATCGACGACCTTGCCGTCTCGGCCGATCAGGTATTTATAGAAGTTCCACTTGGGCGTTGTGCCCGAGATTTTGGCGAGCTGCTTGAAGAGCGGGTTGGCCTCGCTGCCGCGAACCGAGCTTTTGGAAAACATCGGGAATTTGACGCCGAAGGTACTTTCGCAAAAGTCGGCGATCTCCTTATTCGAGCCCGACTCCTGAGAGAAATCGTTCGACGGAAAGCCCAACACCACCAGCCCACGCGATCTGTATTTGCTGTCCAGCGCCTCGAGCCCCTTGTACTGCGGCGTAAAACCGCAAAAGCTCGCGGTGTTGACGATCAGCACGACCTTGCCACCGTACTGGCACAGCGACTGGGGTTTTTCGTCTTGCAATCGCGGAAAGGTGTAGTTCAGGATTGCTGGGCAGGCACCGGCCGCCGGTACCGCCGCGGGCGCCGCCGGCGTTGTGCCCTGGGCGCGTGCCATTTGCGCAAACAGTACGAGTGAAATGACGCAAGTCAGAGTGAACGCGAGATTCTGCGCGGAGCGAAAAACAGGATTCAAGACGGTAATTCGCATGGGTAATATCCTGCAAGTGGAGGGGTCGCATCTGTTCGGGCAAGGTGCGCGTATGCATATCATCGCGCGGTTGGCAAGGACGTGTCGACCGTGCCCATTAAAATCCGCCGGCCTTTGAAAGATTTGAATGCTCTACCCGGAACTTTTCAGACAACTTGAATCTGTCCGTTGGGACATGGATCGGGATATTCCTTGGCAGTCATTCGACGCGACCAAGCTCACCGACGAGCAGGCGCAGACGATCAAGATGAATGCCATTACAGAGTGGGCAGCACTGCCGGCCACTGAAATGTTCTTGCGCGACAACCGGCACGACAGTGACTTTTCGGCTTTTATGTCGATCTGGTTCTTCGAAGAACAAAAGCATTCACTGGTGCTGATGGAATATCTCAAGCGCTTCAGCCCCCAGCATGCGCCGACCGAGCAGGAACTGCACGACGTGCGTTTCGACTTCGATCCAGCGCCGCCGCTGGAAACGCTCATGCTGCATTTCTGCGGCGAGATTCGTCTTAATCACTGGTACCGCCGTGCTGCCGAATGGCATACCGAGCCGGTCATCAAGCACATCTACACGACCTTGAGCCAAGACGAGGCCCGCCACGGCGGTGCGTATTTGCGCTACATGAAACGCGCGATGGAAAAGTTCGGCGACGAAGCGCGTGCAGCCTTCACCAAGGTCGGCGTGCTGATGGCCAGCGCGCGCCGCACGGCGCAGGCGCTGCACCCGACCAATTTGCACGTGAGCAAGGCGCACTTTCCGCGCGACACGATCCAGAGCCGCATGCCCGATCCTGATTGGCTCGAGCACTGGCTCGACAACCAGATCAAGTTCGACGCGGTGTGGGAGAGCAAGGTCGGCGAGCGCATCCTGCACAACCTGAGCCTGCTCATGAACCGCAGCTTCAAGACCGTGCAGGAACTGAACCGTTACCGCAAGGAGCTTGCGGCGACGATCGCCCCAAAAACGGTTTACCAGGGCGCTTGAGCCAAGGCCGCTCATTCGGCCGACTCCGGCTCAGCCCCTAAGCCCGCTCAGCGCCGCTCGACGACGATCGGTGCCAGCTGTAGACCGCTGCGCAGCTGCTCCGCGGTGCTGCGCGCGGTGTCACGCGAAGCGTACGGGCCGGCCTGAACACGATGGGTACCGCCTTCGCTGAACACGTTGAGGCTGGTCGCGAGCTGCGGCATGGTGGCGGCCATCTTTTGCTGAAAGGCGATGGCGCCGTCGCGCTGGCTGAAGGCGCCCAGTTGCACCCAGAAGCCTGCGGTCGACATGCCGGGTGGCGCGTCGGCGGTCGGCGCACTTGAAGGCGGCGGAGTTGCCGGCTGCGGCGGCTGCGGCGGCTGCATCGCCGGCAGATCGGTTACTTCAGCGCGCGGCGCAGAGACCACCGGCATCGTGAAAACCGCGGGTACATCGACGCTTTGCGACGAGGTCGGCAAAGGCAAAGGCAAAGGCGCAGGCGACAGCGTTGCCGAAGCCGTCATCGTTTGCGCAGTTCCCTCATCGCCCCGCCGCCAGGTTCCAGCCTGAATCTCCTGATTTGTGATGCGCTCTATCTCCACTGGCGCCACGCCGCGCAACAAGTCCAGCTTGGCCGCGGCGGCATAGCTCAGGTCGATTACGCGATCTTCGTGGAACGGGCCACGGTCGTTCACCCGCACGATCGCCTCGCGTCCGTTCGCCGGGTTGCGCACGCGCACGTAGCTCGGCAGCGGCAGCGTTTTGTGGGCGGCCGTCATGGCGTACATGTCGTAGGGCTCGCCGCTTGCGGTCGACTGGCTATGGAACTTGCTGCCGTACCACGAGGCCAATCCCGTTTCCTTGAAGGGACGGTCGTCGGCAATCGGTGCGTACGAGCGGCCGAGTACGGTGTAGTGCTTGCTGGTGCCACCGCCACCTCGGATGTTTTCGACGCGGGGCTCTGCATCGGGCGTGCGCGACAGTCCGGACGGTGGGTTCGACGGCGCGCCGTCGCGACCCCCGCGTGACCCGCTCGCACAGCCAGCGAGAAACATGACCGCGGACATCGCCGCAGCAACCGCAGAGACGGTCAACGACCGTGGCATCGCCTCAACCAAACACCGCCTTCCATAGCGCCAGCATCGCTTCGCGTTCCACCACCAGGCCCGGCAGCTCGACCTGCGTCGCCTCTTCATTAAGGCGCGCCCGATGCTGCACGCGCCGCAGCTCCCGGTATGCCGATGCAGCCGTGCGACCAACGCCTTCGGGCAGCAAGCCAGCGGATTCGGCCCGCAGCAACAGCGCGATGTTGCCGACGTTGTCGATCAGCTCCGGATGCGCCTTGGCAGCGCAGAGTACGAGGAACTGCACCGCGAACTCGGCGTCGACCATGCCGCCGGGGCTGTGCTTGACGTCGAACTTGCCGGCCTTCACCGGTCGCGCGGCGCGCACCTTGTCGCGCATCGCGATGATCTCGGCCTTGAGCGCGTCGCGGTCCCGTGGCGCCACGATGACGGCCTTGCGTACGGCGTCGAAACGCGCGCCGAGCGCGGTATTGCCGAGCACGAAGCGGGCACGCGTCATGGCCTGGTGTTCCCACGTCCACGCGGTGTTGCTGCCGCGCCCCAGCTGGTACCTTTCGTAAGCCGCGAAGCTGCTGGCGAGCAAACCGGAATTGCCGTTGGGCCGCAAGGCCGTGTCGATGTCGAAGAGATCGCCCTCACGCGTTTTCACGGTAAGCCAATTGATCAGCTTGCGCACATAGGTCGCGTACACATCGCCGGCGCGCTCGTCGTCGTCTTCATAGACGAACACGATGTCGAGGTCGCTGCCGTAACCGAGCTCTTTGCCGCCCAGCTTGCCGTACCCGATGATGGCGCATTGCGGCTCTTCGCGATGCGGGTTGCGCACCTGGCGCCAGCACCAGCGCGCGGTCACGCGCAGCACCACGTCGGCCAGGGCGCTCAGGTCGTCGGCCACCTGTTCGACCGTGATGCGACCATCGACGTCGCGCGCCAGCGTGCGAAACAGCTCGGCGTGATGTGCGTGGCGCAGCAGGTTGAGCAGGCGTTCCTCGTCGGCCTCGCCGGTGGCGCGCAACGACGCGTGCCGCGCTTCGAGCTCGCGCTCGAAATCCGCAGCGTCGAAACGACCCGACAGCATTTCGTCGCTGGCCAACTCGTCGATGACGCCGGGGTTTTGCGTGAGGTAGCGCGCTGGCCATTTGGCCGAGCCCAGCAAGCGCAGCAAGCGCTCCTGCACGGCCGGCCGCTCGACCAGCAGCGCGAGGTAGCTTTCGCGGCGCAGCAGCGGCTCGATCCAGTCGGCCCAGCGCAGCGCCGCATCGGTGTGGCGCGATATCTGGCCCGGGCCATCGCTGTCCGGCTCACG
Source organism: Variovorax sp. (assembly GCA_025352265.1). Classification (GTDB taxonomy): domain Bacteria; phylum Pseudomonadota; class Gammaproteobacteria; order Burkholderiales; family Burkholderiaceae_C; genus Variovorax. The sequence continues at coordinate 15,933 of JANXTS010000060.1, forward strand.
CAACCACTGGCCGGTGCGCTGCACCAGCTGCCGCAGCCGTCCGCGCGTATCGTCGCGCAACGCCAGGATGCGCGGGTGCTCGCACCAGCCCTTGATGCGCTCGCCAAAAGCCGGAGGCAGGCTGTCGATCAAATCTGCCAGTTCGCCCGAGGTGCCGCTGCTCTTTCCGCCCTTGCATTTGCTGCAGTTCTTTTCACCGCCCAGCAGCTTGTCGAATTCCTCTGCGACCAGTTCGCGATGCGTGTCGAGCTGCTCAAGAAACGCGCAGGCCCCATCGAAACCGAGGGTCGCGGCAATCCAGCGCAAGTCGTCGTCGCTAACCGGCAGCATGTGCGTCTGCTGGTCGTCGAGGTACTGGATACGGTGTTCGACGCGTCGCAAAAACTCGTACGCCGCAGCCATCGCATCGGCGGTTTCCTGCGGCATCAGGCCAGCGCGCGCCAACCGCTGCAAGGCATCGAGCGTGGGTCGCGTGCGCAATTCGGGGAACTGCCCGCCGCGCACCACCTGCAGCAATTGCACGGTGAACTCGATCTCGCGAATGCCGCCACGCGACAGCTTGACGTCATTGGCCCGCTCCGGCCGTCCGGCGCTGCGCCGCGCCGACTGCTCACGAATCTGCCGATGCAGGATGCGCAACGAATCGAAGACGCTGTAGTCGAGGTAGCGGCGAAAGACAAACGGCAGCACCACGCCGCGCAGCGCCTCCGCCGAGCCATCGGCAACAGCGGACGAGGGCGCCACCACGCGGCTCTTCAGCCACGCAAAGCGCTCCCACTCGCGGCCCTGCACTTGCAGGTATTCCTCGAGTGCGTCGAGCGACACCACGATCGGTCCGGAGTTGCCGTTCGGCCGCAAAGCGAGGTCGATGCGAAAGACGAAGCCGTGTTCGGTCGTGTCCCCGACCAGCGCATAGATGCGCTTGACTGCCCGCGCAAAATATTCCTGGTTCGACAGCTTGTTGCGGCCCTCGGCATTGCCCGCCGTTTCGCCGTCGTGGTCGTACAGGTAGATGAGGTCGATGTCGCTGGACACATTGAGTTCGCGCGCGCCGAGCTTGCCCATGCCGACCACCCACAGCTGCGCGACCTGGCCGGCCTTGTCTTCTTCGCCATGCGGTGCGCCGTGGATGGTTTCGAGTTCCGACAACGCGGTGCGGCGGGCGACTTCGAGCGCGAACTCGGCCAATTCGGTCACGCTGCGAACAACATCGGCAAGCGGTGCGCCTTCGTCGCAGTCGAGGACCGCGAGGCGTTCCATTACCAATTGACGGACCGTGCGCAGCGCATCAGCGACGTTGTCGCCGCGTGCCTGCAGTACCTCGAAGGCAATCTGCATCGTTGCGCGCGTCGGGGTGCCCTTCGGCAACAGGTTCAATTCCGCAGCGTAGCGGCGTCGCAGGCGCTGCACGAAACGCGAGTGCGACGACAACGGTGAAGGCAGCGGTGCCAACACGGTACCGGCTGTCGCATCACCTTCCAAGGTGGAACTGGTCTGGAGGCTGGCGGTCATAATTCCTGGCACAGCGCGACTCTCAATGAACGACACGGCGTCTTCCCCTTCACGTCTGCTCAAAATCACCGCTGTCACGGCGCGCTGGCTGTTGGGTTTGCTGATGGGCGCGTGGCTTGTGTTCGCGCTGTCAGTGTTTGTCCTACACGGATGGATTGTGCCGCGAATCGGCGAATACCGTGGTGCGCTGGAGGCACAAGCCACCAGGGTCATCGGGGTACCGGTTCGCATCGGTTCCATCACCGCGCAATCGAACGGGCTGTTTCCCACTTTCGAGCTGCGTGATGTGGTGCTGCAAGACGCCCAGCAACGCGATGCACTGCGCCTGTTGCGTGTGGTTGCGAGCGTATCGCCTCGATCGCTCTTGAAGTTCAACTTCGAGCAGCTCTACATCGAAAGCCCTCAGCTCGAAGTCCGTCTCGACACGGCAGGCAAGCTGCACGTCGCCGGGCTCGACGTGTCGACCGACACCACCGGCGAGACGCGCGCCGCCGACTGGTTTTTCAGCCAACGCGAATTCATCATCCAGGGCGGTACGGTGCGCTGGACCGACGCGCGTCGCCACGCCGATCCGTTGCTGCTCACCGACGTGCAGTTCGTCTCGCGCAACAGCGCGCGTCGCCATGCGCTGCGGCTGGATGCCACGCCGCCCGCAGGCTGGGGTGACCGCTTCACGGTGCGGGGCCAATTCCGCCAATCGCTGCTGTCGGTGCACAGCGGCAAGTGGCGAACCTGGGGCGGGCAAATCTATGCCGACTTGCCGAACATCGATGCCACGCGGCTCGGCCGCTACGTGGCGCTTGACGCGCGCATTAGAGAGGGCAGCGGCGCACTGCGCGTCTGGGCCGATGTGGAAGACGGCGCGCTCCTTGGCGGCGCGGCCGATCTGGGGCTGGCGCGGATCGATGCCTCGCTTGGCGACAAGCTGCCGCCGCTGGTGCTTCGCGCGGTGACCGGTCGGCTGGCCGGTCAGGTCAAGGACGGAACCCTCGAATTTTCGACCCGCGACCTGCAGTTCGATACGGCCGACGGCTCGCGCTGGCCCGGCGGCAACCTGTGGTTTCAGCACACGCCCGCGCGCGGCAAGACGGCAGAGCACGGCGCCTTCAAGGCCGATCGTCTCGACCTCGGCGCGCTTGCGCTCATCGCCGATCGTCTGCCGCTGGGCGATACCACGCACAAGGCGATCGAATCGTTCGCGCCGCGCGGCTTGGTCGAACGCATCGACACGCGCTGGCAAGGCCCGTTCGATGCGCTTGAGACCTATCAGGCCAAAGGGCGCGTCAGCCGCTTCAGCCTTGCATCGCAGGCGCCGCCCGAAGGTGTGCGCATCGGCACGCCGGGCTTGCGCGGTGCTACCGCGGATTTCGATGCAAGCCAGGCTGGCGGCACCGCGACCTTGTCGATTGCCAAAGGTGCGCTGGATTTGCCCGGCGTATTCGAAGAGCCGGTGGTTCCGATCGACCAGTTGTCGTCGCAACTGCAATGGAAGCTCGACGGCGACAAGGTGCAGGTGCAGGTGTCCAAGGCCCGCTTTGCGAACGCCGATGCGGAGGGCGAGGCGGAAGCCACCTGGCGCACCAGCGACCCGGCCGTGTCGCACGGCAAGAGCCGCCACCCCGGCGTGCTCGACCTGCAGGGCAAGCTGACCCGCGCCGATGGCACGCGCGTGTTCCGCTACCTGCCGCTCGACATTCCCAAGCCGACACGCGACTACGTGCGCGACGCCGTCAACACGGGCACCGCCAGCATCGTCGACTTTCGCGTCAAGGGTGACCTGCACGACATGCCGTTCATGGACCCTCGCGATGGTGACTTCCGCATCGCGGCCAAGGTGACAGACGTGACTTTCGCCTACGTACCGCCGCAGCTCGCCACGTCGACCGGCGCGCTGACGCGAGGTGTGTCGCCCGCGGTGGTCTGGCCCGCGCTCAACCGGCTTTCAGGCGAGCTGGTGTTCGAGCGCGCCGGCATGCTGGTGCGCAACGCGCGGGGCCATATCGTCGGCGCACCGGGCATCGAGATCGAGAAGGCGGAGGCGCAGATCGCAGACATGGCGCATCCGGCCGCGCTGCTGAAGGTCGACGCCCAGGCCCGCGGGCCACTGGCCGAACTGCTGCACGCCGGCGCGCCACTGGCAGGCCCGCTCGGCGACCCGATGGCCAAGGTACGCGCCACCGGCAATGCGGAGTACCGGCTCAAGCTCGATCTGCCGCTCGCAGCGGTCGACAAGGCCAAAGTACAGGCCAGCATCGCGCTGACCGACAACGAACTGCAGCTGGTGCCCGAGGCGCCCGCTTTGACGCAAGTGCGCGGCGCGTTGAACTTCACCGAAGGCGGCTTTTCGCTGGCCGGCGTGCAGGCCCGGTTGATGGGCGGCGAGACGCGCATCGAGGGCAAGGGGCGCTTTGGTGGAGCAGGCGCGGGAGGCGGCGCAATGCCGCAAGACCTGAGCTTCAAGGTGATGGGAACCGCCACCGCCGAAGGCTTGCGCACCACGCGCGAGGTCGACTGGCTCGCGCGGCTGGCGACCAAGGCGACGGGCAGCGCCACTTACACCGCCGCGTTGTCGGTGCGCGAGGGCACGCCCGAATTCCTGCTGACCAGCAGCCTCGTCGGCCTCGGGCTTCAATTGCCGGCGCCGCTCGCCAAGCCGGCCGATGAATCGATGCCGCTGAGGGTCGAGAAAAAGGTGTTGTCGCGCGAGGCCCACGTGGGCAAGCCGGCCACCGTGCAAGACCAGTTGCTTGTCGAGCTCGGGAAGGTCGCGTCGGCACAGTACGTCCGCGATGTGACGGGCGACGATGCCAAGGTGGTGCGGGGCTTTATCGCGGTCGGCTTGAATGCCGGCGAGATCGCCGCGCCCCCACCTATCGGCGTGCAGGCCAACATCAACCTGGCTCGGCTCGACCTCGCGGCCTGGCAAGCGTTGTTTACCGAAACCACCGGCAGCGCGCCCGAAGCCGTTGCCAACGCCACCAACGCCGACGATGCGTTGTCTTACCTGCCGACGCTGATTGCGGTGCGCGCCAAGGAGCTCGCTGTGTCGGGCCGCACGCTGCACGACGTGGTGTTGGGCGGCACGCGCGACGGCACGCTCTGGCGTGCCAACATCGATGCCGTCGAGCTGAGTGGCTATGCCGAATACCGCCACACGCAGGCGGGGCGATTGCACGCCCGGCTAGCGCGGCTGAAGATTGCACCCAGCGAAGCACACCAGGTCGAGTCGCTGCTCGACGAGCAGCCCGACACCCTGCCCGCGCTCGATGTCGTGGTCGACGAGTTCGAGTTGCTCGGCAAGCGGCTTGGCCGTGCCGAGATCGATGCCGTCAACCTGGGCGGTGCGACGCGCGAATGGAAGCTCAACAAGCTCAGCCTCACGATGCCCGAAGCCACCTTCACCGCGCAGGGTTCATGGGCGGCCGTGCCGGGCGCCGCGCCGCGCGGCCGTGCCGCACCGCGCCGCACATCGATGAACTTCAAGCTCGACATCGCAGACGCCGGGGCGCTGCTCAATCGCTTCGGCATGAAGGACGTTCTGCGCCGCGGTAAAGGCAAGCTGGGCGGCGATGTCGACTGGCAGGGATCACCGTTCTCGCTCGACTATCCGAGCCTCAACGGACAGTTGCAGGTCGATGTGGAATCGGGCCAGTTCCTGAAGGCCGATCCCGGCCTGGCCAAGCTGCTGGGCGTGCTGAATCTGCAAGCCCTGCCGCGCCGGCTAACGCTCGATTTTCGAGATGTATTCAGCCAGGGCTTCGCATTCGATTTCGTGCGAGGCGATGCCCGCGTCGTCGACGGCACCGCAACCACCAACAACCTGCAGATGAAGGGTGTGAATGCCGCGGCGTTGCTGGAGGGCTCGGCCGACATCGCACGCGAGACGCAAAAACTGCGCGTGGTGGTGGTGCCTGAAATCACCGCCGGCACGGCTGCGCTGGTGGCCACTGCCATCAACCCGGCCATCGGGCTCGGTACCTTTCTGGCGCAGTGGTTGCTGAGCAAACCGTTGTCGGCAGCCGCCACGCAGGAGTTCCAGATCGAAGGTTCGTGGGCCGACCCGAAGATCACCAAGGTGGCGCGCCGCACGCCGCTGCCCGCGAGTGATGCGGCGCCCGCCACCAGCAAAACGGAGGTCACGCAATGAAAGTCGCCCGCCGCCGGTCATGAGCGTGTGGTGAGCGTTCCTGGTTTCGAGCGCAACGCCTGGCAGCGATGGTTTCTGTGGTTGCTGCTGGCGATGCTCGTGCTCGCTTTGCTCGGCACCGTGGTGTGGCTGGCAGGGCGCCATGAGGTCGAGCAGGCACAGGCCGTGCTCGATCGCGACACCACCGATGCGGTGGCCGATCTGCGTGTCAGCCTGCAGCGCAACATTCAAAGCCTGCGTGCGTTACGGCTCCCTGCGCAGAACGAAGGACAGGCCGGCAACGGAGGCGACGCGCAAACCTTGCAGGGCGATGCAGCGTGGCCACCCGAGGCTGCAGCGCTCATGCGCGAGCACCGCGAGATGGTTCGGCTGGAAAGGCGCGATGCGGGTCTCGTACCTTTGGCCGTGCTGGAAACGCCGTACCGCACGCGCATATTCGACAAGGTCACGCGCGGCAGCGAGCAAAACGATGTGGCGCTCGCCTGCACGGCAGCTCACAAGCTCGCGGCACCGGCCTATTCGCCGAGCCATTACGTGCCGATGCTCGAAGGCGGCGGCATCGAACTGTTGGAGCTGTGCGTGCCGATCGATGGTGGCTACTTGGTCGCGACCTATGGCCTGCGAGACATGTTGACTGAACTGCTCGGCCCCACGCTCGCGCGTGGTCAGGAGGTTGCCTTCGCGGAACCCGATGGCACACGGCTCGCGATCATCGGCGTGCGGCGTCGGGCTGGCACCCGCATCTTCACGTCGCAGCAACTGGTCGATTTGCCGGGCTTCACGTTGATACTTCGCGTCGACGGCTGGCGCGCCGCGCCCGATCTTTTCCCCAATCTGTTGACCGCGCTGGTCACCGCCATATCGATCGCGCTGGTATCGGTGCTGGTGCTTCTGGCACGCGATACGCGGCGCCGCCTCAAGGCCGAGTTCGAGCTCGCCGAGACGCTGGCGTTCCGCAAGGCGATGGAAGACTCTGTGATCACCGGACTGCGGGCGCGAGACCTGCGCGGCCGTCTCACTTACGTCAACCCGGCCTTCTGCGAAATGGTCGGCTTCAGCGCCGAAGAGTTGATGGCCGGGCCTGGTCATCGCGACGCGCCCGGCATGCCCGAGGCGCCTTATTGGCCGACCGAACTGGCACACGAATATCAGCAGCGGCAAGCCCATCGCCTGGCCGGCGGCATGCCACCGCGCGAAGGCTTCGAGTCGATCTTCATGCGCAAGGACGGCTCGCGCTTTCCGGTGCTGATCTTCGAGGCGCCGCTGCTCAACGCACAGCGTGTGCAGACCGGCTGGATGAGTGCCTTTATCGACCTGAGCGAGCAGCGCCGCATCGAAGAACTGTCGCGCGCCAGCCAGGAGCGCCTGCAGGCCAGTGCGCGGCTTGCCACTGTGGGCGAGATGGCGTCGTTGTTAAGCCATGAACTCACGCAGCCGCTCGCAGCCATCGCCAGCTACGCGAGCGGATCGCTCAACCTGCTCGAAGGCGGTGCCGACCAAGGCAGTGCCGACAAGGGCGTAGCGATCGAGATCCACAGCGAAATCGCGATGGCGGTGCGCCGCATCGCCGAACAGGCCGATCGCGCTGGCCAGGTGATTCGCAGCGTGCATGACTTCGTGCGGCGGCGCGACCGCACACGCGAGCCCGTGGCGCCGCGTGCGCTCATCGACGCCGTGCTGCCGCTCGTGCAACTGCAGGCGCGCAAGGTCGGGGTCCGCATCGACATTGCGCTGCAAGACCCGCTGCCGGCGGTGCTGTGCGACCGCACGCTGGTCGAGCAGGTGTTGCTCAACTTGGCACGCAATGGGATGCAGGCGATGGACTTGCCGGAGTTCGTCGATCGCGTGTTGACGCTGCGTGTGATTTTGGGTGGCGGTAGCGGTGGTGGTGGTTACGGTTCCAACCACGGGGGCGCGCGCGCAGCCGAAGGGCGCCGATGGGTCGAGTTCTCTGTCGCGGATGTCGGTATCGGCATCAGCAGAGATGTGGAAGAGCGGCTCTTCACGCCCTTCTTCACTACGCGTCCCGATGGCATGGGGCTCGGACTGAGCCTGTGCCGCACAGTCGTCGAACAACACGGTGGCGTGCTGGTCTATGCACCGCATCGGCCACGCGGCACCGTCTTCCGCTTTACCTTGCCCGCCGCCTGAAAGAACATACGTCCGTGCAACCGCTGAACGATGCCCTCATCTTTATCGTCGACGACGACGCCAGCGTGCGCGAAGCGTTGGCATGGCTGCTGCGGTCGCGTAGGTTGGAGAGCGAACACTTCGCCACCGCCGAGGCGTTCGAAGAGCGGCTTCTCGACATGCCGGTTATCGAGCGACCGCACTGCCTGCTGCTCGATGTGCGCATGCCCGGCAGCAGCGGGCTCGTGTTGTTCGATCGATTGGCAGAGCGAGGTCTGCTCGATGCGATGCCGGTGATCTTCTTGACCGGCCATGCCGATGTCCCGACCGCAGTGGACTTGGTCAAGCGTGGCGCATTCGACTTTTGCGAGAAGCCGTTTTCAGACAACGCGCTGGTCGATCGCATCGAGCACGCGCTGGGCGCATCCTTGCGATCGCTCGAGCGCAAGCAGGCGCAGCGCCTGCTCACCAGTCGCATCGCGGAACTTACGGAGCGCGAGCGCGAGGTGATGCGGCTTGTCGTCGAAGGCCTGCCCAACAAGCTGATCGCCGACCAGCTTTCGATCAGCGTGCGCACGGTGGAAGTTCACCGCGCGCGACTGTTCGAAAAGATGGAGGTCAGGTCGGCCGTGGAGCTGGCCAACCTGCTGCGGCCGGCCTGAACGGCCGTCTTTTTGCGTTAGCCTTGCGCACGCTCGCCCACGTAGATTTCGATGCGGCGGTTTTGTGCACGGCCACTGTCGGTCGCGTTGTTGGCCACCGGCTCGCGCGAACCGCGGCCATCGATGTTGATCGCCGAGGAACGCACGCCGCGCGACACCAGATAGTCGCGCGTGCTGGCGGCGCGTTCGATCGACAACGGGTTGTTGATGGCGTCGGAGCCGGTGTTGTCGGTGTGGCCGATGATGCGCACGTCGGCATTCGCGTTGTTGCGCAGGCCGGTCGCGAACTGGTCGAGCACCGGTGCGAGATTGGACTTGATGGCGGCGCGGCCGATGTCGAACGAAGCGTCGCTCGGGATCGCCAGCTTGAGTTCGTTGTTGGCCGTTTGCGTGACCGCGATGCCGGTGCCTTGCGTGGCCTGTTCCATCTGGCGCTTTTGCGCTTCCATGCGCTGCGACCAGAAGTAGCCGCCTGCTGCACCGGCCAATGCGCCGACGGCTGCACCGGTGCCGATGGCGCCGCGATTGCCGCCCGTGGCAGAGCCGATTGCGGCACCGGCCAATGCGCCGATGCCGGCACCCGCACCGGTGGTGCGTTGCGTATCGGTCATGCCGGCGCAGCCCGACAAAACGACGGCGGCGGTGGCTGTGGCGAGAATGAGTTTTTTCATGGTGTTCCCTTTGACTCAGTGACTGAGGTGGTTGAGCGAAAGAATCACGACTATGTTGGCGGCCGCTCGTCGTCCGCGTCGGCCGCATCCCCATTCTGGTGTACGGATGTATCGTCGATTTCACCACGCTTGCGGCCAGAGAACATGGTCCACCAGACGATGAGGATAAGCACGGCGCCGGCGCCGAAAGCTTCGAGCAAAATCAGACCCATGAAACAAGGACTCCGGTGGCGGCTTGGGGTGGCGATGGTAGTGGCAATGCTGGCGGGGTGCTCCTTCAGCCCGCGCGTGCCCGATGCCACTGTGCCCTCGGTCGCCACGCCCCCGCCCGACCTCGGCCCGCTCACCGGCTCGCTCACGCATCCCAAAAGCCGCTGGGTGCCGGTGGCCTGGACCGAACTCCCCGGCTTCGTCGAAGACCCGCTGCATGAAGGCTGGATCGCATTGCTGTCGAACTGCGCGCGACCCAACGCGGCGTTCAAGCCACTGTGCGGCGACGTACGGCGCCTGTCGATCGGCAGCGCCGACGAACAGCGCCAGTGGATGATCGACCGGCTGCAGCCGTACCGCGTCGAGTCGCTCGCCGGACAGAGCGATGGGCAACTTACCAGCTACTACGAGCCTGTTTTCGAAGCGTCGCGCCGGCCGACCGCCGCGTTCAGCATTCCGCTCTATCAACCGCCTGGCAACCTCGGGGCGCGCCGGCCCTGGTTCACCCGACAAGAGATCGATACGGTGCCCGAAGCACAGGCCGCATTGCGCGGCCGCGAGATCGCATGGCTGGCTGACCCGATCGACATGATGATGCTGCACATCCAGGGCTCGGGCAGGCTGCGCATCACCGAAGCCGATGGCTCGCAACGCACGGTGCGCGTGGCCTTCGCCGGGACCAACGATCAGCCCTACAAGAGCATTCAGTCATGGTTGATCAGTCAAGGCGCCACGCGCGTGACCCGCTGGCCCGAAGACACCAAGGCCTGGGCCGCGCAAAACCCGCAGCGGGTGCCGCAGCTGCTGTGGAGCAATCCGCGTTACGTATTTTTCCGTGAAGAAGCGTTGACCGATATGGACGCCGGCCCGCGCGGTGCGCAAGGCGTGCCGCTCACTGCAGGCCGCTCCATCGCGGTCGATCGCGACAGCATTCCGTACGGCACGCCCGTCTGGCTCGCGTCGAATGGCCAGACCCTGCAGCTCGCCAAGCTCGTGGTCGCGCAAGACACCGGCAGCGCCATCCTCGGTGCGGTGCGCGCCGATTACTTTGCCGGCACTGGCAGCGATGCGGGTCGGCTTGCCGCCAAAGTGAACCAGCCGTTGCGGCTGTGGGCGCTGTGGCCTAAGGCGGCTGCGACGCCTTGAGCGGAAAGACAAGGCAGCTGCTCGGGTAAGCCGATAGCTCTCCGAAGCTGGTGGTGCCTGTTCACCATGCACCACACGGTGCCTGTAAAACCTGACACCAACCGTTGTAGTTGCTCAGGTCACCAAGGTGTCGCAGGACGAAGGTGGCAAGAGTGCGGTATCACCGAACGCAGATCAACAGCCCCAACCTCACCGTCGATGCCAGCCAGGTCAACGTTCGCGTGGGCGTGCCAGGAACGACCATTCCGGGCGGCTCCGGACTGCCGACGCAGTTCGTCCCCACGCAGACGCTGCAACAAGGGCTGTCGCAGATGATCAACAGCGGTCAGCCCGGCATGAGCTGGGTCACCCAGCCACAGACTTCACATTCGCTCGACGACAAGATCAACTGGCAAGGCGTGCCAGTCGGACAACGCGCGTGGGCTGAGGGCCAAGGCAGCCTGACGCAGACCGGCGCGGCGGTCGTGACGATCGTGGCGACGGTGCTGACTTGGGGGTATGGGGCGGAGTTCGCAGGTTATGCAGCGGGTTCGACCGAAGCAGGCGCGGCTGCGGCGGACGCCAATGCCGTAGAGAACAACACGCCGGGACAGATAGCGCGCGCCGTGGGCGCCAGCACGTCTGACATAGCCCCGTAGTTCAAACATATTGGACTAAGGTCTAAAAGCAAACTGGCCGGAGCAAGTCCGGGGCCCAACAGTTGGCCGAGGCGATCGAATCGCCGATGATCTTTGACCTGAATCCCACATCAAGCCCCATGAAATACCTGCATACGATGGTTCGCGTAACCGACCTGGACGCGTCACTGCGCTTCTACCGCGACGCGCTCGGGTTGGAAGTCACGCGCCAGCACAACGTGCCGGCCGGCCGTTTCACGCTGGTCTATCTCGCCGCGCAGGGTCAGCCCGAGGCGGAGATCGAGCTGACGCATAACTGGGACCCGGAACCGTATACCGGCGGCCGCAGCTTCGGCCATGTGGCGTACGCGGTCGACGACATCTACGCCGCCTGCGAGAGGCTGTCGGCGCACGGCGTGGTCATCAATCGACCACCACGTGACGGTCGCATGGCGTTCGTGCGCTCGCCCGATGGCATTTCGGTTGAACTGCTGCAGTCAGGCCGTGCGCTCGCGCCGGCCGAGCCGTGGACGTCGATGCCCAACGTGGGGACATGGTAATGAGCGCGCTGATGGCCCACAACGCCGCGCTGGAGTGGCCAGCGCACCGCACTGTCGCGTTGTTGCCCGGCTCGCTGCCGCTGGGCGGCGTCGTGCCCGACACGCCGATCCACGCGTTCATCGCGCCGCCACCCCCGCTCGAGTTGCACGCCGACGCCGCGTTGCGCCCGGAGCGCCACGACATCGAACTCGGCGGGCTGCTCGCCTTCGAAATCCGCCATCTCGCTTCCGCCGCTGAAGCCGACGCAATCGTCGAGGCCACTGAACGATTCGGCTATCGCGACGAGGCGCCCGGCATCTCCACACCGCCCGGGATGCGCATGAACAAGTCGGTGCACTGGGTGGCCGACCTTGGGTTGCTCGGTCCCTTGTTCCAACGTATGCGCGCGCTGCTGCCAGCGCGCATCGACACCATGACGCTGCACCCGCGCCTGTCCGAGCGGCTCAACATGTACCGCTACGACGACGGCGATGTGTTCAACCGCCACACCGACGGCGAGTGGCCCGGCTTCTCGCTCGACAGCGAGCGGCGCCGGATGCTGCAGTGGCCTGCGCCTGTGCGCTCGTGCCTGACGATGCTGCTGTACCTGAATGGACCCGATGAAGGCGTGCAAGGCGGCGACACGCGCTTGTACCGGCCCGACGGCAGCAGCCACGACGTGCGGCCGACCAAGGGCTCGGCACTGTTCTTTCGCCACGGCTTCGGGCCGCAATCGGTGATGCATGTGGGCTGCGCGGTGCGCGGCCCGGTGCCCAAGTACGTCGCACGGATCAACGTCATGTACGAGGCAGGAACTTCATCTCCTAGCTCGCGCCGCGCACCGGGGTCGGGCGTCGATTGAATCCGGACTGTGTGCGCGCCTGAATGCAAAGAAAAGTCCGTTGGACACTGCAAATCAACGGCGGCCCTACCTCCAGTTCGGAGGAATCAGCGCAAGCGCGTCCGGATCGGACATCGCGTACTGGCGCACATAGGGCTCGCGGTCGAAAAGCTTGGCCTGAACCGTCGGATCGATCCTGGGGTTGCGCAAGTCCTGCTTGCCATGGAACGCCATGACGCTCTCCATTGAGTCCCACAACGCCAAGATGACGACCTCGACCGTGCCATCTTCCTGATCGCGAAACAACGCCACCGACCTGAGATTGCCCGGGCACCCGATCAATTCTTTGAGCGTCGTTGCTTCGAGAAACTCGCGACATTCGTCGCGCAGCGAAGACAAGATCCAGAAGCCGTAGGTACGCAAGATCTTTTTGGTGTTGCGCTTTGTCATGATTGTTCTTGAGAAGGCGCGCAGATCCTATCGGCAATACGCGTTTGCCGAGCCCGATGGACACTGTTCGCAATTCGCATGCACATTTGCGCGACACATACAAAAAGGCCCTGTGTTTTTAAAGCACAGGGCCAGGCACTGAACCGAACAACGTTCGGAACCTCGACACGCGAGCAACGGACCCATCGCGTTTTTAACGGCTGAGGGCGCACCGCCATATATGCCGTGCGG
>JANXTS010000071.1 GCA_025352265.1 Variovorax sp.
AAGCTCGAGCGTGGCGGTGGGTACTGCCGAAGTGGTCATGTGGTGTCTCTTCAGCCTAGCGCATGCTGTATCAGCGCAGCCTGCAGCTTGTGCCCGTGTTCGTCGGCGAGCGCCGCATCGCGCAGCTCGCGCAAGGTCGCAGGCGCCAGCATCGCACCGGCGCGCTCGACCGAGCGCATCAAGGTGTCGTAGTTGCGGATGCCGCGTTCGTGCGTGTCGCTGTAGCCCTTGACCAGACGCTGGCATTGGGCGATTTCGACCGCCAGTTCGGGGTTGCGCTGGGCGGTGGACGCGATGCGTTGCAGCCACTCTTCGATGCGGCGATTTTCTTGGGCATAGCGCATGGTCGAGCGGCGCCAGCGCTTCATGCTCGCCACCGTGCGCAGCATCAGGTAGCCGTGCAACGAACTGGTCTGGATCACGCGGCCGTGTTGCGTGAAGCGCTCGACCAGCTTCCTCGGGATGGTGGATGCCATGAGCCAGCGACCGAGGACGCCGGGTAGCGTCTCGCAGATTTCCTGCATGCGTGGGTGCATGTACTCATTGATGGCGAGCACCTGATCCGACTGCACGCGGACCTCGCCACGAACGCGCTGGAAACGCGTCGCGCGGGTCTTCAATGCAGCGACACGGGCGGTGTCTTCGTAGGACATCCACAGCGCGAGATGCCGTGCGGTTTCACGCAGCAACCGTTGCCCGTCGCTCGCGGGCAGCGCGGCGATGGACGCCATGCGGTCGAGGTACAGGCTGGCGTAATCCAGGTCCTGATAATCGATGGAGCGGCGCACACCTTCGAGCAGCAGATCGTGTGCCGGCAAGGGAAAGTCACGCTGCACGCGCTCGACCAATGCACGCACGGCCGGGTGGCGCGGTTGCGGGACGGGAGCGGGAACGAAGGCCTCCGCCGGTGTCTCCCCATCGTCGCCCGCTTGCGCTCTCGTGAATGCAGAACCGAAGGCCTTCAAGCTCGGCTTCACGCCGACACCGCCGCGCTCGATGGTCGTTTCGAACTGCGTGCGGCTGAACGGCAGCACGCCCGATCCCGCCAGCGCACCGAAGAGCACAGCGCTGATCACACTTCCCGAGGCTTCGGCCGCCTGTGCCATGTCGAAGCGGATGAAGCGCCTTGCGGCTTTGCTGGTGTGCGCCAGCAGCTGCGCGCTGTCGACGCGGCCGTCGCCGAGCGCACTCTTCTCGGCGATCGAATACACGCGATGCGTCGACGCGATGAGCGTGGTGCGGTCGTTGGTAACAAGGCCGCGCTGCACGGCGCGACCTGCTTCCATCAGCTCCGATGCCAGTACCACATCGACATCGCCCGGCAGCGGCATCAGCGCCAGCACTGGCCGGCCGCCATCCGCCTCGGCTTGCGCGATCGGGTACAGCTCGACGTAGTAGATGGTCGCGCCGGTGCGCTGCGCCACGCCCGGCACCGAAGTGGTTTGCGCGACGTAGCCGTTGGCTTCGCCCATGTCGACGATCCAGTCGGCCAGCACGCCGCCGCCCTCGCCGCCCATGGCCAATATCGCGATCTTTAGAGGCTGTGTCATGGCTCAGAACGCGTACGCTTCGCGGCGCTTGGCTTCGCCGCGCTGGAGCCAGCCAATCACGCCGGCGCGCACGCGTTCGCGAACGCGGTCCCAGCGGCTCGGGTTGCTGATGACCTGCGCCTTGTAGAACGATGGGCAGAGCACTGCGGCATGCGACACCTCGCCGCAGACGCCGCAGCCGACGCAGGTATCCAGAACCGTCGCGACCGGATCGGTGCGCAGCGGATCGGGATTGGGCTTGATCGACAGCGAGGGGCAGCCCGACAGGCGGATGCACGAGTGGTCGCCGGTGCAGGTGTCGGAATCGACGCCGAACTTGTCGCGCACCATGCGCTTGCCGTCGGCGATCGCCTTGCGCACCAGCGGCTTTTCGCGGCGCTGCTTGTTGAGCATGCACTCCGATTGCGCGATCAAGACTTTCGGGCCTTTCGTCGTGGTGGTGAGCGCATCTCTGAGCACGTCGCGCATGCCGGCGACGTCGTAGGTGCGGCGCAACGTCTTCACCCATTCGACGCCGACGCCGCGCACCGCACGCTCGATCGCATGGCCGGTGCTGCGCGTCTTGTTGACGGCGTGCGACGAAAGGATGTCCTGCCCGCCCGTAGCGGAGGTGTAGTTATTGTCGACGATGACCGTGAGGTTGTCGCTCTTGTTGAAGACCGCGTTCGCGATGCCGCTGGTCAGGCCGTTGTGCCAGAAGCCGCCGTCGCCCATCATCGAAATGGCGCGCTTGCCGGCCGGTGCGTTCAGCGCCGACGCGCCTGCGCCACCGAGGCCGTAGCCCATCGTGGTGTTGCCGATGTTGAAGGGCGGCAAGATAGAGAAGAGATGGCAGCCGATGTCCGCGCTGACGTGGTGCGCGCCCAGTTCACGCTCGACCAGCTTCATCGCACTGAAGATCGGCCGCTCCGGGCAGCCGGTGCAAAAGCCCGGTGGCCGTGCATGCACCACATCGCCCAACGCGCTGGACGGCAATGCCGGCTCGGGCGCGTTGTCGACGCCGATCTGCGCGACCTCCATCAGCGGGATGATCTTGCGTGCTGGCGAGGACATTGAAGCCGGTGCGACTGTCGCTTTCGCGGCAATGGGCAGCGGCGAAAGGCGGTCGTACCGTTCGCAAAAGCTGCGGGTGCCTTTCAGCAATTCAGACGATGTGTACTCGCCGGCCACCGGCAGCATGTCCTTGCCGTGCAGCGCCGTGGTCGAGCAATGCTGGCGCAGGATGGTGGCGAGGTTCTGCTCGACGAAGTTGGGCTGGCCCTCCTCCACGATCATCACCGCGCGCTTGCCTTCGCAGAATCGGATGACTTCGCTCTCGATCACCGGATAGGCCACGTTCATCACATAGAGCGGCACCTGGGTATTGCCGTAGACATCTGCCAGGCCGAGCCGCTCCAGGGCGCGCAGCAGCGTGTTGTAGCTGCCGCCCTGCACGATGATCCCGATGTC
Organism: Variovorax sp.; assembly: GCA_025352265.1. GTDB lineage: Bacteria > Pseudomonadota > Gammaproteobacteria > Burkholderiales > Burkholderiaceae_C > Variovorax. The sequence goes on from JANXTS010000071.1 coordinate 3,000, forward strand.
ATCATCGTCTTCCGAGAAGAACTCGTTGAGTTCGCGCTCCTCGATGAAGCGCACCGCGGCGGGCCAGCGCTCCTTGATCTTTTCCTGCTCGTGCAAGAAGCTCGCCGGCGGCAACACGATGCGGCTGACGTCGCGCTGCGGGTTCTCCAGCGCTTGCTTGAGCGTGAACTTGGCGCGCTTGTTGTCGCCCGCGATGAAGTGGCCGTGCACGTGGCAGGCGCGGATGCGCAGTTGCAGCATCACTGGCGTGTTGCTGGCTTCGGAAAGGTCGAAGCCCTGCTTCACCGCATCGACGATGCTGGGCAAGTTGGGCCGCGGATCGAGCAGCCAGATCTGCGACTTCATGGCGAAGGCGTGGCTGCGCTCCTGCATGATCGAAGAGCCCTCGCCGTAGTCCTCGCCGACGATGATCAATGCGCCGCCGGTAACGCCGCCCGAAGCAAGATTGGCCAGCGCATCGGAGGCCACGTTGGTGCCCACGGTGGCCTTGAAAGTGACGGCGCCCCGTAGCGGGTAGTTGACCGATGCGGCCAGAGTAGCGGCGGCCGTGGCCTCGCTCGCGCTGTTCTCGAAACGGATACCGTGCTCGGCGAGGATGTCCTGCGCATCGGCCAGCACGTCCATCAGGTGCGAGATGGGCGCGCCCTGGTAGCCGGCCACGTAAGAGACCCCGGATTCGAGCAAAGCCTTGGTGACCGCCAGAATGCCTTCACCTCGAAATACCTCTCCGCCGGGAAGGCGAAGTTTCTTGACTTCTTCGACGAAGGAACGCTCAGCCATCGTGGGTCTTTCTTGTTGCGCGTGGAGGATGGGCTTCCGTTGCCACATCACGCTTCCTATAATGTTGACAAATGAATGTATCCACAATCATGAATAACCCTGTGCATGCAAGCAGCGTGCCCGAGGCGACTGTGGCCAGCCTTCATGGCTAAGCAACCCGCCGAGCCACATCGCTTTGTAGACGACTACCTGCCCGCGCTACTGGCCCAGGCCAGCGAGCTGATCTCTTCGGAATTTCACGCGGTGGCGCGGCAGCAGGGGTTTTCCATTTCGGAGTGGCGCGTGATGGCGTCGCTCGCTGGCAGCGAGCCGGTCAGCATCGGCCAACTTGCGCAAGTGACCGTGACCAAGCAACCAACGGTAACGCGTCTGCTCGACCGCATGGAATCACGCGGACAGGTCGAGCGATTGCCCCATGAAAGTGATCGTCGCATCACGCTGGTGCGAATCACGAAAAAAGGTTTGAAAGCAGTCGACCATTTGATGGAACTCGCGCGCGACCACGAGCGGCGCGTGCTCGAACCCTTTGGCCTGCGACGCGCCGACGAACTAAAGCACACGCTGCGACAGATGATCGACCAGCATGTGCATGTGCCGGTCGAGGCACCAGAAGAAGACTGAGCTCTACCAGGAAAGCCTGGTCACGGCCTCTATGAGAGGGTCGCTTTTGCGGCAGCACGCCAGAGCCCTGCATGCCGCAGCTCGCCCAATGTGCGCGACAAAACGTCGCGCCGGTACGCGGCGATGTCGCGGCCTTGGTAGTCGTAGAAGCCGCTGCCGGTCTTCAGGCCGAGCCGCCCTTCTTCGATCATGCGATCGACGATGGCCGGTGCGGTGTAGCGCTCCTTGCTGAGCGATGCCGACATCTCGCGGCTCGCGTGATGCAGGATGTCGCAGCCACCGAAGTCGATGAACTCGACCACGCCGATCGCAGCAAAGCGAAGGCCGAGTCCGTAGCGCGTCGCCTTGTCGATCTCTTCGGCGGTGGCGGCGCCCTCCTCGATCATGCGGGCCGCCTCGTTCATCACCAGCGCCTGCAGCCGCGGCACGATGTAGCCCGGCGAGGCGCCGCATACGACAGGCAGCTTGCCGATTTCTTCCATCAGCGACTTGGTGCGCGCCAGCACTGCGGCATCGGTGCCGGGATGGCAACTGAGTTCCACGATCGGGATCACGTAGGCCGGATTGAGCCAGTGCATGTTGAGAAAGCGCGCCGGCAAACGCACCATCGCGGCAAGCTGTGTCACCAGGATGCTGCTGGTCGTTGACGTCAGGATCGCGTCGTCGCGGCAATGACGATTGAGCTGCTCGAAGGCCTCGCGCTTGGCCTCCATCGTTTCCGGAACGCCTTCGAAGACCAGCTCGGCTGCCGCCAACGCCTGTGGCGCTTCAGAGGCACTCACGAACTCCACGCGTGCGGCAATGGCCCGAACCTGCGCCGCATCGATGACGCCGAGTTGGGCGAGCCCCCGAGCGCACCTTCGATCTCCGCACTCGCTTCATCGCAGAGACGATGCCAGGCTTCGTCACTGCGCTGGCGCAAATCGATCAACGAGATCCGGTGTCCGGCGTAGGCGAAGGCGATCGCGATGCCGCGCCCCATGCGGCCGGCACCGACTGCGGCGAAGCGAGGCAGCGGTGTCAACGGCGTCAACGGTGTCGACGGTGTCGACGGGACAAGTGACTCATTCGCCATGGTGGAGCCTCTGCGCGAGTTCGGCCTTGCTCAACGCCGCCAGTCCCAGGCTCTCGAACGTGCGTGGCCCTTGACGCAAATCGCGGCCGAGAAAGCCGCCGACGATGGCCAGTAAGCCATGCGCGATCGGCGCGTCCACGCCGGCATAGCGTGCGACGGAGGCCAGGAACGCAAGCCCGAGTTCCGTGTCTTCCGTGATGTAGCGGTGCGAGTGCAGATCGATGTTCTCGCGCCAATCACCGGACTTTACGAGCTGCTTGTGCGCATCGCCATACATCCATTTGTCGTTGTCGTAGTGGTCAGCCAGCGGGTAGTGCGGCGCACCTTGCCCGAAGGCTTCGCGCACTGTTATGCGTTCGCGGTCGAGCTGGTCCGTCACCGCGCGCACTGCCGGCTGCGTGCCTTCGTTGTGGATGTCCCAGCGCTCGAAGTGCTGCAACGGCGCGGCGTTCATCACCATCAAGGGCGGGTGGATGACGGGGCCCGCATTCATTAGCGCGCCAGAGAGCGCATCGCCGCAAGCACGCACGGAGGGAAATGCTTCGCGGATCACGGCGATGGTCTCGGCTGACTTGCGCGCCGGATAAACGCCGGTCGGCAGGCGGATGGCGCGGACGGTTACGTTCACTTCGCGCTCGCCGTGCTTTCGCGCGAGGTATGGCAGGGTGCCGGTCTCGGCCCAGGCCACGTCGGCGAGATTGCCCGTCTGCTTCACCAGCCTCGCCATCACATAGCTTCCGAATGTGCCCGGCGGAAGGAACACCACCTGCCCGTCGACCAAGTGCGGCGCCATTGCAAGCGCGATGTCGTGCTGCGCGATGGCGGGAGTGGGTATGACGATCAGCTTTACCCCGTGGAGTGCCGCGGCGATGTCGGCCGTGGCGAGCGCCAACGGCACCTCGCGCACGCCGGCGGCATCCTTCAGGGTGATAGCTCCGGCGCGGACGACCGGCTCTAGCGCGGTCGCATCACGACGCCACAAATGCACTTCATGGCCGGCTTCAGACAGGTCCGCGGCGGCCGCATGGGCGCCATGACCTCCACCAAGAATCGCAATTTTCATGTTCGGAGTTCGAGAATGCAGACGTCGATTAAGTCAATACATTACTTTTCATTGATTCATGTGTCAATCATGATCTTCAGCTTCGAACGATTGCCTAGACCTCTGCCCAAAGCCTCAGCAGGTTGTGATAATGGCCCGTCAGCGCAACCGTTTCAACCGACTCACCCAGCCGCGTTCGCAACGACTGAATGCTTTGATCGAGGCCGAAAAGCATCTCCCGCTGATGGTTGTCACGCACCATGCTCTGCAACCAGAAGAAGGAGCAAATCCGCACGCCGCGGGTCACGGGATGCACCTGATGCAGACTGCTCGACGGGTACAGCACGAGGTCGCCGGCAGGCAACTTAACTTCATGCGTACCGTAGTTGTCGACAACCTCGAGTTCACCACCGTCGTAGTCGTCAGGGTCGCTCAGAAACAGCGTGCACGACAAGTCGGTGCGCAGTTGCTCGCCGGTGCCGGGTACCGATCGAACCGAGCCGTCGACATGCAGGCCGTAGTGCTCGCCGCCCTCGTAGCGATTGAAGAGCGGCGGGACGAAACGGAACGGCAGCGCAGCCGAATGAAAGAGCGCATTGCGCGACAGTGCGCTTTGCACTGTCTTTGCGAGTTCGTGACCCACCACCGAATGCTCAGCTAACTGGCGATTGCGTTTCACCCTCGCGCCCTGCTCACCCACCGTTTCGCGGCCGTCCTCCCAATCAGCGTCATTCAGGGCCGATCGAATTTGGCGCACTTGGTCGAGCGTCAACACACACGGCACATGCAACATCATTTTCAGGAGCCTCACAAGAAAAAAGCCATGACTGCGAGATGGGGCTCGGAGCGTCGCACCGCTTTCGGTGCGACCCTGTGTAGTCAGTCGACGGGATCGTGGATCAGAAGGCGAAGTTCGCGGTCACGCGGTAGCTGCGTGGCGCACCTGGCGTGTAGCGGTAACCACTCTTGTTGATGGCGGCCACATAGTCCTTGTCGGCCAGGTTGTAGACGTTCAATTGCAAGTCGATGTTCTTGTTGATGCGATAGGAAGCCATCGCATCGAACACCCAGTAAGAGTCGGTGTATGCGGGCGTGCCTACTGCACTATCGGTCCCGCGCTTGAGCTGGCCGTTGTAGCGTGCGCCCCCGCCAACGGTCAGGCCGAACGGAAACTGATAGGTCGTCCATGATGTGAAGGCCGACTTGGGCGTGTATGCCAGTACGGCGGAACCGTCGGACGTCACCGCCGGGCCGCTCGGCACGCTGGTGTTCATCGTGGTGAAGCCCGCACTGACACCCCAATTGTCGGTAATGGTTCCAGCCGCGCCGAGCTCGATGCCCTGCACGCGCTTCTTGCCGGTCTGGTAGTACAGCAGCGTCGTCGTGTCCTGCACGACTTCATTGCTTACCTCCGTGCGATAGATGGCTGCCGTTAGTGCCAGGCGCTTGTGCAGCAGATCCCACTTGGTGCCGAACTCGACGGTATCGGCTTTCTGCGGCTTGAAGTCGGTGCGGCTGGCACTGCTGCCGGTGCCGCCGGAAGCCAGTGCAAAGTTGTTGCCGCCAGGAGGTTGTGCCGAGGTGCCGTAGGCCAGGTAGATGCTGGCGATATCGATCGGCTTGTAGACCACGCCGAGCTTGCCGGTGAAGAGGTTGTCGGAGGTGTTCAACGACGTCGGCACCAGCGTTCCCACCGGCAGGTTGGGGTACGCCGCCGCGGTCGACAGGGATGTCGCGCTGTAGTCCGTGCTGTAGTGGTCGATTCGCAATCCACCTGTCAGTTGCCACTGTTCGTTGAACTTCATCGTGTCGAAGACGTAGGCACCGATGGTGTTGGTCTTGCAATCGCTGTTGGCACCACTCGCAAGTCGCGTGTATCCAACGACGTTGGCGTCAGGCGCATACAGATTTGCCACCGGCCAGCTCCCATTGTTCAAAACCCGGCCATTGAAGGTCGCGCCGGGGGCGAAGTAGCCGTGGGCCTCCTGCTCTTCACTGATCAATTCGACGCCAGCGTTCATTGTGTGACCGATCGAACCCGTGTCGAACTTGGCGCTGACGCTGGTCTGATTCAGAAAGATCTTGTTGACCTGGTCCTTGTTGGTCGGCTGGTTCCGCGTCATGGTCCATGTCAACGGATTGGCCGCATTGGGCGTGGCGAGAAATGCTGCGGTGGCGGCAGTGGGCACGACGCCCGGAACGCCCGCTGCGGTCCGGGTGCCGGCGGTCAGGCCACCGAGCATGAACGACGTCAGCATGTAGTCCTGTGTCGTCTTTCCGAAACGGGTGCTGTTGCGCACCGTGATGTCCGGGGTGATGTCGTGCTCGAAGCGGGCGGTGAACATGTCCGACGTGATGTCGTCGAAGTCGGAGCTCGTTCCGTAGAAGTTGTTCGAGTTGACCGGCTGCGCGCTGTTCAGGAACGTGCGCCGCACGACAGGACGCGTGATCGCAATCGCGTCTGGCGTGGTGTATCCCGGCAAACCGATGGTCGGCACGCCGCCATCAGGCACGTTGTTCTGCTTGATGTGGACATAGTCGAAGTACATGCGGGTCGGCGTACCCAAACCGAGCGCGAGCGAGGGAGCGACGCCCCAGCGCTTGTTCTTGACGTTGTCGCGGCCTGGCACGCCCCCGTCTTCGTCGACCACGTTGAGCCGGAACGCAGCGCCGGAACCGCCGGGACCGCTGAGCGATTTGTTCCAGTCGATCGTGCCGCGCTTGAAGTCTGCGCTGCCGCCGGTGAGCGAGCCCATGAAGGCGTCGCTCAGCGTCGGCTTCTTGGTGATCAGGTTGATGTAACCCGTCGGCGAGGTACGGCCGGTGTCGGTGCCGGCCGGGCCCTTGACGACCTCGACCTGCTGGATATTGAACACATCGCGCGACACGGAACCGGTATCGCGAACCCCATCCACGAAGATGCTGCTCGAGGTGTCGAAGCCGCGCATGTAGATGGCGTCGCCGGTGCTGGTGCTGCCGTTTTCGCCGAGGTAGAACGCGCCTGCGCCAGCCGTGTTGCGCAATGCTTCACTCAGGGTTGTCGCGGTCTGGTCCCGCATGAGGCGCTCGCCAATGATTTGAATCGTTTGCGGGGTGTCGAGCAGCGGCGCGGTGAACTTGGGATTGGCCGACGCATCGGCTTTGTATTCGCCCGCCACCGACTCATGAACACGGATTTCCTGCAGCGTGTTGGTGGGAGCAGTTTGCGCGACTGCGGGCATTGCAAATGCCATCAGCGTGGCGGCAGCAGCGCCCGACAGTTGAGGAACGGCGCGCGCGACGGCGTGCTTGCGGCTCTTGATGTAGGCCATGAGGGGTTCTCCGGAAGATCGGCAAATGAGAACTCGACTGGCGGGTCCCACGCGAGCAGCCCGCAAGGGGCGCCGAAGGGATTTGGCTGGATGAGCTGGGTCGCGGCACACGCCACGAAACATCCGTAATGATAATGACTCTCAATTAGATATTTGAAGTTCCTCGACGAAACCAGCGCTGAACGCAATGCGTGTTGTAGTCATGCGACAACCAATTGGTTCCGGTTGCCGCAGGTGAGAAGCACGGACCGTGAGCCCGTAGCGCCGCGAATCCGGTCAGGCATCAAACTCGGGCTCATGAACGTATTTGCAAGCGCCCCCGCCTCGATGCCGACAGCCGACCGGCTCGAAGTGGCCGCGACAGTGATATTGCTCCGTGACGGCCCGCACGGCCTCGAAACCTTCCTGATGCGCCGCGCTTTGGCCGCCAGCGTACTGGGAGGCGTGCACGTCTTTCCAGGCGGCAAGCTCGATGCGGCCGATGTGCTGTCCGTGCATAGGCTCGATCGCGACGCCGACGATCTGCACGCGGCCCTCGGCGAGCCGGAACTGTCCGCACAGGTTGCCGCGGCGATCCATGTGGCCGCCTGCCGCGAACTTTTCGAAGAGGCTGGCGTGTTGCTGGCCACAGGTCCCGCGGGGCCATGGCAACCCTCAGCCTCGTCGCCAGGCACGGCACAGTTCCCGCGCGGCATGCCGTTCGACGCCATGCTCGACGCGCTCGACCTCAAGCTGTCGAGCAGTCTCGTCGCACCCTGGTCGCGCTGGATCACGCCGGTCATTCCAAACATGCCGCGCCGTCGTTTCGACACCCGCTTCTTCGTTGCAAGAATGCCCGCGGGTCAGAGCGCAGCAGTCGCGGACCGCGAATCGACCATCGGTTGCTGGCTCGGCGCTCGCGAAGCTCTGGAGATGTACTGGCAGCGCGACATCGAATTGGCGCCGCCTCAGATCATCACGCTCGCCCATCTGTCGCGCTACGCCAACGCCGACGCAGCCCTCGATGCCGCACGCGCCACAGTGCCCCGACTCATTCATCCGGTGCATATCGAAGTCGATGCGGCGCGCGTTTTTTGCTATCCGGGCGATGCAGCGCATGGCAACCGCGAAAGCGCCTTTCCCGGTGTGTCGAGGCTGGTGTTGCGCGACGGGCGCTTCGAGCCGTTCGACGGCTTCGAAGCGTTTTTTTCGGACTCCGCTGCGCAGCGTCTGTGATGCTTCACCAACCTAAGTTCAAAAAAGTTATCTTTGCGTGAGCCCATTTCGCTGCTTACGCTCGTTCCGTGCACAAAACCAATAGAAAGAAGACAAGCAATGACCTCCGTCCTTATCACCCGAGCCACCTTCCCCGACATCGCTCAGCGCCTGCGCGATCACTTCGAGGTCGATGACAACCCGGACGACACGATATGGAGCGCTGACGAACTGAAGCAACGCCTGCACGGCAAGCAGGGCGTGATGAGCCACGGCAGTGACCGCATCGACGCGGCCTTGCTGGACGCCTGCCCGACGGTCAAGGCGGTTTGCAATGTCGGCGTCGGCTACAACAACGTCGACGTGGCGGCCTGCACGGCTCGCGGCGTGCTGGTGACCAACACGCCCGACGTGCTGACCGAAACGACCGCCGACCTCGGCTTCGCGCTGATGATGGCAACGGCCCGGCGCCTCGGCGAGTCCGAGCGCTTCGTGCGCGCCGGTCAATGGAACAAGGGCGGCATCTTCGACCAGTTCGCCGGTGCCGATGTGCATGGCGCGACGCTAGGCATCCTGGGCATGGGACGCATCGGCCGGGCCATCGCGCGGCGTGGTGCGCTGGGCTTCGGCATGCAGGTGATCTATCACAACCGCACGCAGCTGGAAGCCGACACGGAAGCGAAGATCGGCGCGCGCTATGTCGACAAGGCCACGCTGCTGCGCGAGGCCGATCACCTGGTGCTGGTGTTGCCCTACTCCGCATCGTCGCATCACGCCATCGGCGCCGAGGAGCTTCAGCTGATGAAGCCGACCGCCACCCTCACCAACATCGCACGCGGCGGCATCGTCGACGACGCGGCGCTGGCGGCAGCCTTGAAGGCGGGCACCATCGCTGCCGCCGGCCTCGACGTGTTCGAAGGCGAGCCGAGCATTCACCCTGCCCTGCTCGGACTGTCGAACGTCGTGCTCACCTCGCACATCGGCAGCGCAACGATCCAGACGCGGCGCGCGATGGCGTCGCTCGCAGTCGACAACCTGACTGCTGCCATGGGCGTCGGACCGCGTACAGGCAAACCGCCGACGCCGGTCAATCCAGAGGTACTCGCGCAAACCAAATGAAAGCGGTATCTCAAATGAAAGCTTTATCTTGAACCCGACCCTCAAAAGTTTCGACCTTACGGGCCGCACCGCGCTCATCACTGGCTCCAGCGCCGGCATTGGCTTCGCCCTGGCTCGGGGACTCGCCGGCGCAGGCGCACGCATCGTGTTGAACGCACGCAACGCCGACAAGCTCGAAGCTGCTGCAGCCACTTTGCGCGGCGAAGGTGCCGACATCGTTAAGGCCAGCTTCGACGTTACATCCGGTGCAGCCGTCAAGGAAGCGATTGATCGCATCGAGCGCGAAGTCGGCCCCATCGACATCCTTATCAACAACGCCGGCATGCAGCGCCGTGCGCCACTCGATCAGTTCGAAGAAGCGCACTGGCACGAGCTGATGAAGACCAACCTCGACAGCGTGTTCCTCGTCGGGCAGGCGGTAGCGCGTCACATGATCGGCCGCAAGCACGGCAAGATCGTCAACGTCTGTTCGGTGCAAAGTGAGTTGGGCCGCCCGGGCATCGCGCCGTACACCGCCAGCAAGGGCGCGGTGAAGATGCTGACCAAGGGCATGGCGATCGACTGGGGCCAGCATGGCATTCAAGTGAACGGGCTCGGGCCGGGCTACTTCAAAACCGAGCTGAACGAAGCGCTGGTCAAGAACGAGGACTTCTCGAAATGGCTGATCGGCCGCACCCCTTCACGGCGCTGGGGCGATGTCGAGGACCTGGTGGGCGCAGCAGTGTTCCTGTCGAGTGCGGCATCGAACTTCGTCAACGGCCACATCCTGTACGTGGATGGCGGCGTGACGGCACAGCTCTAAAAAATCAAGGAGACTTAAAAAAATGGAAGCACTCGTCATTCACGCGCCCGGCGATCTGCGCGTCGAAACCTATGAAACCGCGCCGCTCGGCCCCGACCAGTTACAGGTGCGCGTGCGCTGCGGCGGCATCTGCGGTTCCGACCTGCACTACTACCAGCACGGCGGCTTCGGTACCGTGCGGATCAAGGAGCCCATGGTGCTCGGCCACGAAGTGGCGGGCGTGATCGAGGCGGTCGGTGCCGACGTGCGCGGCTTCGCGGCCGGCGAACGTGTGGCGATCAGCCCGAGCCGTTCTTGCGGCATCTGCAAGTTCTGCCAGCAAGGCTTGCAGAACCACTGCCTGGACATGCGCTACTACGGCAGCGCCATGCGCACGCCGCACGTACAGGGTGCATTCCGTCAGCAGATCGTGGTCGAGCCGCATCAAGCCCACAAGCTGGCAGATTCGGTGAGCGATGGCGAAGGCTCGATGGCCGAGCCGCTGTCGGTGGCGCTGCATGCCGTGCGCCGTGCCGGCTCGTTGCTCGGCAAGCGCGTGCTGGTGACTGGCTGCGGCCCGATCGGGGCGCTGGCGATCATTGCGGCGCGGCGCGCTGGTGCAGCTCATATCGTGGCGACCGATGTCGGCGCGCACACGCTGGGCAAGGCGTTGCAGGTCGGTGCCGATGAAGTGGTGAATGTCGCGGAAGAGCCCGACGGCCTCGCACGCTTCGCCGTCGACAAAGGCAGTTTCGACGTGCTGTTCGAAGCCAGTGGCAATGCGCGAGCGCTCGTGGGCGCCTTCGATGCGGTGCGACCACGCGGCATCATCGTTCAGCTCGGCCTGGGCGGGGAAATGACGCTGCCGGTCAACACCATCGTGGCCAAGGAATTCGACCTGCGTGGCGCGTTCCGCTTCCATGAAGAATTCGCGATGGCGGTCGAGTTGCTGAACAAGGGCCTGGTCGATGTGAAGCCGCTGATCTCTGCAACGCTGTCTTATCGCGATTCGGCACGAGCCTTCGCGCTGGCTGCAGACCGGTCGCAGGCCATGAAGGTGATCTTGAATTTCGATTGAGCGAAGACCCCTGCGCTTCAGGTACTTTCACGCTGCGCGACATGGAAAGGCGTGAGCACCGTTTCGGATGGCAGCCTTTCACCGTTGCGCGCGGCTTCTATCGCCCTCAATAACAGTTCGCCGGCGGCGCGGCCGATGCCGGTGCAATCGATGGCCACGGTCGTTAGCCTTGGATGGCAACTGCGCGCCACCTCGAAGTCGCCGAAGCCGGCGATGGCGATACGCTCCGGCACATTCCAGCCGCGTCGCTGGCACTCGGCCAGTGCGCCGAAGGCCGACAGGTCGGACACCGCCATGACCGCATCCACATCGGGCCATTGCGCCATGAGCAGAGCCATCGCTTCTCCGCCCTGCTCCATCGAGATCGGCGGCTGGCCAAACGAAATGACGCGGCCGGCGGGGAGCTTGAGCTTGCGGACTGCATCTGCATAACCACGCCTGCGGTCGGCACCGCGCGTGTCGCGGTTCGATGTGCCGCCGATGAATGCGATGTTGCGATAGCCCTTGCCGTGCAGATGCCGCACCAGTGCACCGCTGGCTTGCGCGTTCGAGAAGCCGACCGTATGTTCTATCGGGTTCTGCGGCAAGTCCCAAGTCTCGATCACCGGAACGCCGGAGGCGCGCAACGTCGCTCGCGTCGACGCGGTGTGACTGCCGCCAGTAAGGATCACGCCCTCGGGCCGGCGCATCAGCATGGCCTTGACCAGCCGTTCTTCGTTGTCGATGCGATAGTCGGAATAACCCAGCAGCAATTGAAGGCCGCTGCCTTCCACCGCTTCGGTAATGCCGTTGGCAGTGTCCGAGAAGTTTGAATTGTTGAGCGACGGGATGATCGCGGCGATAAAGCCCGAGCGCTTCGACGAGAAGGTGCGCGCAGTCTGGTCGACCACGTAGCCCACCTTTTCGCAGGTTTCAAGGATTCGTTGTCGCAGCGCCTCCGAGGTGGTGCGGTTGCTCTGCGAGCTGCGGCTCAAGGCCCGCGACACCGTCATCTTCGACACTCCGACGCGTGCCGCCACGTCGGCCATGGTCACTTGGCGTCCTGGGTCTGGAGCGGGAGGAGAAGTCATCGTTTGTTCCAAGAGCGCACCCGAATCATATTTAGGAACGTGCCTGTCGGCAGCTCCGGGTAAGCACCAGTTACCGGTAACGCAACAAGGACGACACTGGGGTGATGACAGAAGTTTTGCAACCGCGGGGCGCTGGTGCCCCGACACCGGACAGCGAGACATTGCTGCGATTCGAGGGCATCAGCAAACGCTTCGGCGGCACGCAAGCGGTCGACGACGTCACACTCGACGTGCGTGCCGGAGAGATCCTCGCGCTGCTCGGCGAGAACGGCGCCGGCAAGTCGACACTCATCAAATTGCTGGCAGGTATCTATCCGTCCGACGACGGTGAGATCTTCTTTAAGGGCCGCCCGCAAGGCGACTGGCGCAGCAGCGATCGACGGGCGCAGCCGGTTGCCTTTATTCATCAGGACCTGGGCCTGGTCGAGTGGATGACGGTGGCCGAAAACGTGGCGTTGGGCATGGGCTATCCGCGCCGCTTCGGCCTCATCGACTGGAAAGTGGCGAACCGTGCAGCGGTGCGTGTCATGGTGCGAGTCGGCTGCGACATCGATCCTGAACGTCGTGTGTTCTCGCTAACACGGGCCGAGAAATCGTTGCTGGCTATCGGCCGCGCGCTGGAGGTCCAAGCCCGCTTGCTGGTGCTCGACGAACCTTCCGCCAGCCTTCCGATGGCCGATGTGGAACGCCTTTTCGGCGTGCTGCGCGGGCTGCGCAACCAAGGCATGGCGATGATCTATGTGTCGCACCGGCTCGATGAAGTCATGGCCATCTCGGACCGCGCAGCCGTCATGCGCGACGGCAAGCTCGTCGCGACGAAAACCACCTCGCAAACGAATGAGAGCGAACTTGTCAGCCTGATCGTGGGCAAGGCACTGTCGGCGGGCGTGGCCAAGGCGGCGCGCAGTGCCAGTGCCGAGCCTGTGTTGCAACTCGACGGCGCGGCCAGCGGCAACGCCGGGCCGTTGAGCTTCGCGGTGTGCCGTGGAGAAGTTGTCGGCCTCGTCGGCCTGCGCGGTGCCGGGCACGAGGCCATCAGCCGCGCGCTGTTCGGACGCGAGCCCTTGTCGGCTGGACGCATGCGGCTGCTCGGCCGCGAAGTGCGGTTCGGCAGTCCGTCGGATGCAATCCGCGCCGGTGTGGCGTACGTCGCCAGTGAACGCCTCGAAGAAAACCTCGCCGCCTCGATGACGGTGCTTGAAAACCTGTTTCCGCATCCTTCGCTGCATGGCGACGGCGGCATCTCTTTCGACCGGCGGCGGCGTGAGTACGACAGTGCGGTTGGGTTGATCCAGCGTTTCGACATCAATCCACCGGCACCAACGGCCGAGGTGCAGCAGCTCTCAGGTGGCAACCAGCAGAAGGTGGTGCTGGCGCGCTGGTTCCATCTCGACAAGCCGCTCGTCGTGCTCGAAGAACCCACGGCCGGCGTCGACGTCGGCGCCAAGCGGCAGATCTACGGCGTGCTGCGCGAGCGCGCCGAAGCCGGCAGCGCGCTGATCGTGGTGTCGACGGACTTCGAGGAAGTGGCGACGGTATGCACCCGTGTGCTCGTGTTTCGCGACGGGCTGATCGCGGCGACGCTGACGGGCAACGACATCACGGTAGAGCGCCTGCTCGCACTGGCCGCTGGCGGCGCGCTGCATGCGGACACCCTACACACAAAGGAAGTTTTTGCATGAGCAGTTCCATCAAATCCACGGCGCTGGAGCCGGACAAGTCGCTCGACGGCGAGGCGCTCACGCTGCTCCAACGGCTTGGTCGCGCCATCCCGGTTTATGGCCTGGTCATGCTCACCGTCGCGCTTGCGCTGCTGTTCTCGCTGCTGCTGCCCGACACCTTTCCGACGCTGTTCAACCTGCGCGCCATCCTGTCCGACAAGTCGGTCATCGCGCTGCTGGCGCTGGCCGCGACGATTCCCATGATCACCGGCAAGATCGACCTCACGGTGGGCTACGGCATCGTGCTGTGGCACATCCTGGCGATCAGTCTGCAGACGCGATTCGGCTTGCCGTGGCCGGTCGCCGTGCTGATCGTGCTGGCTTGCGCTGCGCTGTTCGGCGTGCTCAACGGCCTGCTGGTCGAGCTGGTGCAGATCGACTCGTTCATTGCCACGCTGGGCACCGGCACGGTGATCTACGCGCTCGCCATGTGGCACAGCGGTGGGCGCCAGGTGGTGGGCGATCTGCCCGACGGGTTCGTCGGCATCGCCGGTGGCAGCTTGCTGGGCTTGCCGATCGCGGCCTTCTACGTGCTCATCGTCAGCGTGACGCTCTGGCTGGTCACCGAGTTCACACCGCTCGGCCGCGCGCTCTATGTGATCGGCGCCAACCCCAAGGCGGCCCAGCTGAACGGCATCTCGGTGCGCAAGCACGTGATGGGTGCCTTCGTGGCATCGGGTCTGCTGTCGGGCTTTGCCGGCGTGCTGCTGGCCTCGCGGCTGCAGATCGGTCAGGCCAGCGTGGGCCTGGAGTTCCTGCTGCCGGCGCTCGTCGGCGCCTTCCTGGGTTCCACAACCATTCGGCCCGGCCGTGTGAACGTGTGGGGCACGCTGGTCGGCGTGGCGATCCTGGCCATCGGCATATCGGGCATCCAGCAGTTTGGTGGCGCCTTCTATGTCGAACCGCTGTTCAACGGCCTCACCTTGCTGGTGTCGATCGGCATCGCGGGCTATGCGCAGCAGCGCCGCAACCTGTCGATCAAGCGGCGTATCGCAGAGCGGCAATTGGCCTCCGATGTGCCTGCAACGCCTTCGACGCTTTCGCTGAATCCCCTTGCTTCCCTCGCTTCCATGAAAACACCAACGGAGACATCAAGATGAAGACTGTTCGCACCCGCATCACCACCGCGGTCATCGCGCTCTGCACGGCCGGCCTGGCCGGGCACGCGCTGGCCGACGACATGCTCGACGCCGCCAAGCAAAAGGTGGCCGTCGCGACGATGAGCCAGGAAAAGTGGGACGGCCCGACCACCGGACCCAAAGCCGCAGCGGGCGGCACCATCGTGTTCGTCGCGGGCGACATGAAAAACGGCGGCATCGTCGGCGTGTCGAAGGGCGTCGAAGAAGCCGGCAAAGCCATCGGCTGGAACGTGCGCGTGATCGACGGCCAAGGCTCTGTGAGTGGACGCACCGCCGCGCTGAACCAGGCCCTGGCGCTCAAGCCGGCCGGCATCGTGGTGGGCGGCTTCGACACCACGGAACAGAAGGTGGCTTTCGAGAACGCGGCCAAATCCGGCGTGCCGCTGGTCGGCTGGCACTCGGGTGAAAAACCAGGACCGAACGAAAAAGCCAATCTGTATGCCAACGTCACAACCGTGACCGACGACGTCGCCGATGTGGCTGCCTCATGGGCGGTGGTCGACTCCGGCGGCAAGGCCGGCGTGGTGATCTTCACTGACTCGCAATACGCGATCGCGCTATACAAAGCGAAGGCAATGGAAGCCGTGATCAAGAAGTGCGGCGGCTGCACGGTGCTCAGCTTCGAAGACAGCCCGATCTCCGAAAGCTCGACCCGCATGCCGCAACTGACGACGTCGTTGCTGCAACGCTTCGGCGACAAGTGGACCCATTCGCTGGCCATCAACGACCTCTATTTCGACTTCATGGGCCCATCGCTTTCGGCCGCCGGCAAGAAAGGCGACGGCAACCCCAAGGCGGTGTCGGCCGGCGACGGCTCCGAAGCCGCCTACCAGCGCATTCGCAGCAAGCGCTTCCAGGCCGGTACCGTGCCGGAGCCGCTCAACATGCAGGGCTGGCAGGTCATCGATGAACTGAACCGCGCCTTCAACAAGGTGGCCTGGTCGGGCTACAACCCCAAGGTGCATCTGGTCACGGTCGACAACGTCGGCAAGGACGGTGGCCCCAAGAACATCTTCGATCCAGACAACGGCTACCGGGACCAGTACAAGCGGATTTGGGGCAAGCCCTGAACCTGCGTTTTGATCTGCGTCTCGACCCGCTTTTTCCAAGGCGGGTCCGGGCAACCCGAATGCCCTTGAACGGGTGTCGTGTGCCCGTGGCTTGCACGATGCGCCGCTCGGCGGTAACGATGCTCACGTCACTCAGAAGATGGTTCTCGTCGGCGATGAGTTGCTGGGCCAGCGCGCAGTCGCGGTGCCCTCGCTGGCAGCGGACCGTGTGTCTCCGTCCGATAACGCTGAAAGGCCTTATCGGTCCACTCCGGATTCTTTTTGATCAAGCCCATTCGGATGTTTATCGGGCGGTGGCCCGCGTCGTTGGCACCTCAGGCTGGTCTGCTGGCTGGCTTGCCGCCATCCGCGCATGGGCGAGCCCGGGTGCGCGCTTGGCCAGCCAGACGCCGTGGCGCAGCGGCCATCGTTCATAGGCAGGGTCGATACCGAGCGCTGCGGCGGCGTGGTGCGGCCAGTACGGATCGAACAACGCCTCGCGTCCGAGCGCCACGAGATCGGCTTGCCCATCGGCCAGCACCTGCTCGGCTTGGAGCGGATCGACGATCATGCCGACCGCTTGCGTCATGACGTCTGCCGCGCGCCGGATGCGATCCGAAAACGGCACCTGGAACCCGAGTCCGCGGGGCACCGGCAGCGCACGGGTCTCTTCGGTAAGACCGCCCGACGAACAGTCGATCACGTCGATGCCGCAGCGCTTGAGTTCGCGCGCCAACAGCACCGAGTCGTCGAGGTTCCAGCCGTCCACGCTGCCGTCGACAGCAGACAGGCGACAGAAGAGCGGCTTGCCGGCCGGCCACGCGGCGCGCACCCGCAATGCGATCGACAGCGCGAGACGCATGCGACCGGCGATGTCGCCGCCCCATTCATCCGTCCGATGGTTCGCGTTGGGCGACAGGAAGCTGGCGACCAGATAGCCGTGCCCGAAGTGCAGCTCGACCACGTCGAAACCTGCCGCCTCGGCACGCACAGTCGCATCGACAAAGCGCGCAACGACCGCTTCGATCCCGGCATCGTCCAGCGACACCGGCGCCGACCAGCCCGGCCCTGCCGGCAACGGGCTCGGACCGAGCCGTTGCCAAGGTTCGGTGTCCGCGGCAAGCTGCGATTCGCTCAACGCCGCACCACCATCCCAAAGCGGCTGGCTGCCGGACTTACGGCCGGCGTGAGCCAGCTGTACGCCGATGGCAGCGCCGTTGGCGTGCACAAAATCGACGATGTCGCGGAGCGGAGCGATCTGGCTGTCCTTCCACAGTCCGAGGTCCGCCGTGCCGATACGGCCACGCGGATCGACGGCCGTGCTCTCGGTCAGGATCAAACCCGCACCGCCGAGCGCGAATTTTCCGAGATGAACCATGTGCCAGGGCGTGGCGTGTCCGTTGTCCGCCGCATGCTGGCACATGGGTGAAATGACGATGCGATTGCGCAGCGTCAACTGACGGATCTGCAACGGGCTGAAGAGCAGGCTCGGGGTCGCATTCATGGGGCTCGCTCCAATGGTTCGAGGACCGTGCGGTGTCGGCCCATGAGTGCGGTGAACACGAAGGGCAACACCAGCAGGCCGATGGCGGCCACTGCGAACACCGCCGCAGCCGAGAAGCGATCGATCAGCCATGTCGCGATCGACAAGCCGACCGATTGCCCCAGAAAAAGTGCACTGGCAAAAAGCGAAACGGCCGTGCCGCGCACCGTCGGTGTCATCTGCGTAGCCTGGGTCTGCAGCGTGTTGTGCAAAGCGTAGAAGCCGAAGCCCGCGAGCAGGCATGCAGGCAAGGCCCATTGCCAGGACGTCGCCAGTGCCAACGTCGTGAACGCACATGCCAGACAGACGCCGCCCAGGCGCGCCAACCCGCCCTCGCCCAGTCGTCGCACGAGCCGGCGTGCGCACCGGCTGTAGACCAGCCCGCCAATGCCGTAGAGCGATGCGACGGCACCCGCGATGCTCAGCGACAAGCCGAAGCGGTGGTGCAGATGACTCGGGATGAACGCGAGCGCGCTGAAAGCCAATGCGCCTTCGACAAAGGTGATGGCGAGCACGGACCTCGCCCATTTGCCGGACAGCACTTCAGCGAAACGCCGCAGTGTTCTGCCGGGTGCCGCATCGCTGTGCGATGGCAGTGGCTCACGCCGAAACACCAAGAGCGTTCCACTGACAAGGAACACGACGGCCAGCATCGCGAAAGCCGCCTTCCAGCCGAGCGAATCGGCGACCACCGCGCCGAGCCATTGACCCGCCACCATGCCGAACACAGTAGCGCCGAGAAAGCGGGCCAGCACTTCTTGGCGACGGTCGTACGACACGTTGTCGCCGATCCATGCCATCGCCAACGGAATGACGCCAGCCGCAGTGGCGCCGGACGCGATGCGGCTCAAGACAAGACCATCGAGACTGGACGACAGCGCCGCGCAGACATTGCCCACCGTACAGCCCAGCGTCGCGATCGCGATGACGCGCACCTTGCCGAAGTGATCGCCGAGAGAGCCATAGAACAACTGGAGCACGCCGTACGCCAGGGCGAAGGCCGACACCGTCGCGGCGGCCTGCCCGGTCGTCACTGAAAAGTCCGCGGCAAAGGCCGGCAGCATGGCGTCGCAGATGCGCATCGACGCCATGCTCGCAAAGGAGCACATGCCCAGGAACCAGAGCATGCCGAGAGGCGCCTTCGGTTCCACCGTTTCAGTCATCTTGAAGGCCGCGCTTGCCTACCCCTCCAACGTATTCCACATCTCCACATCCCGCTCGGCCGTCCAGATGCGCGGATGGTCGTAGCCGGTGGCTTCGTCATAGGCGCGCGTCACGTCGAACGGCATGCAGTGATCGAAGATGACCCAGTGGCCATAGATCGGGCGCAAGGCGGCCATCGTCTCCTTGTAGATCGTGTTCAGGTTCTTGCCGGCAGCCACCCCGTTGTTGACCATCGTGTACACGTCGGAGATGAAGGCGCGCGTCGAGGCGATAGCTTTCTTGACGTCGGTTGCGTTCTCCAGGGCGGCACCGCGGCCGGGCACGAGTTTCTCGAAGCCGTGGGCCGACAAGCGGTCCAGCGTGGTGGGCCAGTCGCGAAAGTAGCAGTCGCCTGCGTAGGCGGTGCTCTGGTACTCGACCAGGTCGCCGGCAAAGCAGATCTTCTGGTCTTCCAGGTAGGCGATGGTGTCGCCTTTGGTGTGGCCGCGGCCGATCTGGGCGATCTTGACTTCGAGCTTCTTGCCGAGCCAGACGCTCATGGTGCCGTCGAAGGTCATGGTCGGCCAGGTGAGGCCGGGGGGCACGGATTCGACGTTGCGAAAGAGGCGCGGGAAGCGGCCGATTTCGCTGGCCTTGTCCTGTTCACCGCGCTCGACGATGAGGTCGTAGGTGTCGCGGCTGGCGATGATCTGTTCGGCCCCTTCCTTGAAGTAGGCCGAGGCACCGAGCACGCGCACCGCGTGGTAATGGCTCAGGAGCACGTACTTGATGGGCAGCGGGGTGATTTCGCGGATGCGGCGGATGACGTCTTGCGCCATGCCGGGGGTGGCTTGCGTGTCGACGACCATGACGGCTTCGTCGCCGATGAAGACGCCGGTGTTGGGGTCGCCTTCAGCGGTGTAGGCGTAGGCGTTTTCGGACAGGCGGGTGAAGCTGACGGTTTTCTCGGCGAGGTCGGCCTGGCTGGCGAAGACTTTGGGTGGCGTGGCGGATGCGTTCATGAAAATGTCCTTTGAAAATGGTTCGTGAATGGCCAGTGAAGGTGGTCGATGAACCTGGTCAGTGACTGCCGAGGTAAGCAGCTTTCACCTTGGGATCGTTCAGCAGATCGCGGCCCGTGCCTTCGAGCGTGATGAGGCCGGTTTCCAGCACGTAGGCGCGGTCGGCCACGCCCAACGCCTGCTTGGCCATTTGCTCGACCAGCAGGATGGTGAGGCCCGAATGCCGCAGCTGCCGGATGGCTTCGAAGATGTCCTTGATGATCAACGGCGCGAGACCGAGCGACGGTTCATCGAGCAGCAGCAATCTCGGCTCGCTCATGAGCGCGCGCGATGGCGAGCATCTGTTGTTCGCCACCCGACAGCGTGCCCGACAACTGATCACGGCGCTCGCGCAGCCGCGGAAAGCGTACGAACTCGCGCTCGACCGCCTGCGCCACCGCATCGACATCTCTTCTGCGCGAATAGGCTCCGAGCAGAAGGTTTTCGTGCACCGTCTGGTCTGCGAAAACACCGCGGCCTTCAGGCGACATCGCGATGCCGAGGCCGACGCGCTGGTAAGCCGGCAGGTCGGTGCAGTCCTTGCCGTCGAACGCGATGCGGCCCTTGGCCACAGGCTCGAGGCCGACGATGCTTTTAAGCAAGGTGCTCTTGCCCGCACCATTGGCGCCGATGATCGTCACCACTTCGCCCTGCCGCACTTCGAGGCTCACGCCTTTGACGGCGCGAATGGCGCCATAGGAAACTTCGAGCGACTCGATCTTCAGCATGATGCTTTTCTTGCCTTCAAACGGGTCATGCGGGTTCATGCGACGACTCCGTGAGCGGTCGGCGTCGCGCTTTCGCTCGCCTCGTCATCGACGCCGAGATAGGCCTCGATCACGCGGGGATTCGCCTGCACTTCAGCCGGCTTTCCTTCGGCGATCTTCAGGCCGTAGTCGAGCACGATCACGTGATCGGAGATCGACATCACGAGATCCATGTGATGCTCCACCATCAGGATTGAGACGCCGCATTTGCCGATGCGCACCAGCAGCTGACCGAGCTCTTCGGTCTCCTGCGGATTCAGGCCGGCGGCAGGTTCGTCGAGCAGCAGCAGTTGCGGCTCGGTCGCCAATGCGCGCGCCAGCTCCACGCGACGCTGCAGTCCATACGAAAGGCTCCCGGCCGGGTGATAGGTGAGCTGCGACAAACCGACCAGCTCGATGAGTTCTGCGGCGCGCTCGCGGGTAGCCGCCTCTTCGCGCCGCGCGCTAGGCAGCGCTATCAGTGAGGCGAAGAAGCCGTTCGACATGCGGCTGTGCCGGCCGAGCATCACGTTCTCGAGTACCGACAAATCGGCGAACAGGCGCAGATTCTGGAAGGTCCGTCCCATGCCCATGCTGCACACCTTGTGGGCAGGCCGGCCCGACACGTCTTCACCGAGAAAGCGGATCGAGCCCTTCGTCGGTTCGATGATGCCCGTCAGCATGTTGATCATGGTGCTTTTGCCAGCGCCGTTCGGCCCGATCAGCGCGTGGATATGCCCGCGCTGCAGGCAGAACGACACGTCTTGTGCCGGCTTCACGCCACCGAACATCTTGGTCACGCCATGGACGACCAACAGCTCGCCACTCGCACCCTCGGGTCCTATGCGGGTCGTGCACTTCGCGCTGGACAAGGGTGCGGTGCGCGTGCGCTGGAACCATTTGGCGAAGACGCCCACGACGCCGCCCGGCATCACATAGAGCGCAAATAGAAGCAGGAAGCCGTAGAGAAAATGCTGGGCCGAGGGCCAGCGTGCCAGCAACGCATCGATGAGCGTCAGAATCACCGTGCCGACCAGTGGCCCGTACATCGACCCCGCTCCGCCGAACAGCACGAGCAACAGAATGAACACCGACAGGTTGAAAGTGATGAAGTCGGAGTTGATGTACTGGTTCTGTTGCGCCACCAGCGCGCCCGCGATGCCGCAGGTGACGGCCGCCACTACGAAGGCGATGACCTTGGCGCGGTACACGCGCACACCGACCGAAGACGATGCGATCTCGTCGGCCTGCAAAGAAAGCAGCGCGCGTCCGAAGCGGCCGTTCAAAAGATTGCGCAGGAGCAGATGCGTTACCGCGCACAGCAAGACAGAAAACCAGACCCACTGCTTTGTGGACAGCGGCTGCCCGTTCCATGTCAGCGACTTGATGCCGTAGATGCCTTGTGCGCCGCCGAAGACCTCGGTCCACTCTCCCACCAGCTTCTCGACGACGACACCGAAGGCCAGCGTGACCATCGCAAGATACGGCCCCTTGACGCGCAACGACGGCAGTGCGATCAACACCCCGCACAGCGCGGAGATGACAGCTGCGAAGACGAGTGCCAGCCACGGACTCATGTCGGTCCGTGTCGTTAGCAGCGCGACTGCATAGGCGCCAGCAGCAAAGAGCCCAGCCTGCCCCAGCGACTTCTGGCCGGCATAGCCGACCAGCACGTTCATGCCGGCGGCGCACATGTAATAGACGCACATCATGAAGCCGATGCGCAGGTAGTAGTCGTTGTCGACCAGCGCGCACGCGCCGATGACAGCGCCCGCGAAGACGACCACGCCGAGAAGGTGCAGCCGCCTCATACCTTCTCCACCAACCTGGTGCCGAAGAGACCGGTCGGCTTGAACGCCAGCACCAGGATCACCAGCGCGAAGACGGCCACCTCGCGCCATTGCGCCTGCCATAAATTGACCATCGACTCGAAGACACCCAGCACGAAGCCGCCGATCACGCATCCACGAGGGTTGTTGAGGCCACCGATCATCGCGCCAGAAAATCCCTTGAGCCCGACGGTCAGCCCCAGAAAAAGCGAAGCCTGCGCAATCGGTGCGAGTAAAAATCCGGAAAGTCCGGCGAGCGCCGAACTCACGACGAAGGCACCGATCATCACGGCGTTGGTGTTGATGCCCATCAAGCTAGCGACATTGCCGTTGGCAGCCACCGCGCGCATCGCCTTGCCGACCATTGTCTTGTTCATGACGCGGTCGAAGATCACCATGACGATCACGGTCACGCCCAGCGTTAGCAGTTCCTGCGGCCGTACGCCGACACCCAGCACACGAATGACCGCGTCACCGACCGGCCCCGGCACCACGACGGGCTTTGGCCCCCAGATCGCCAGCCCGACGCTCTGCAGGATGACGCCGAAGCCCAACGTGCTCATGACCCAGGCCATGCCCGGCCGCCGAGTAAACGGCCGTACGCCGATGACGTACAGCAACCAACCCAGCAGTCCCATCACACCCAGCGCAGCCGCCAGAGCCAGCAGCTGTGCCGCTGCGCCGGGCAATGCCGAGCCGAAGGTCGTCGAGGTCACCGGCAAGCCGAGCACCAGGAAAAGAACGCTCATGCCGATGAAGGCGCCAGCCGACACGAACTCCCCGTGCGAGAAATTAAGCGTCTTGGTCGTCGTGAACGTGATGCTGAAACCGAGCGCCACCAGGGCGTAGGCGCCGCCCACGGCCAGGCCGCTGATGAGTGCCTGCAGTAGCGCTTCTGGCATGAATGTCTCCCTGACTCGTCACCGGCCGTACAAGGCCGATGCAAGTCATATGCTTATTGCTTGAAGTCGGCCATCGTCATCGAAGTGATGAGCGAATCGCTGTACGGCAGCAGCTTGCCGTCTTTCCACTTGATCCACACCAGGTCTTTGGCAGTAAGCGCTTCGTGGGTGGCCTTGCTGAACGGCTTGTCGTAGTCCTTCAGCACGCCTTTGACGGGCGTCTTCAGGTCTTCCAGTGCCAGGCGCACGTCAGAGCCGTCGAGGCTCTTGGCCTGCTTGACCGCTTCGGCATAGAGCATCACCGAGTCATAGCCGTGCAGTGCAAAGGAAAACGAACCCGGTGCCTTCAGCTTGCTGCCGATGCGGTCGAACAGCTTTTGTTGTGCCGGCGTGCGTGTTTCGCTCACCGTGCGCATGAAGAGCGGCTTTTCTGCAAGCGTCTTACCGGCCGCGTCGTAGAAGGTGATGTTGTCTGCGGCCCATGAAGTCAGCATCACCGGGAAGTAGTTGATCTTTTCCATGCTGCGGATGAGCTGCGCGATCGGCGTGCCTTGCGCCCACACCACGACGGTGTCGACATTGGCGGCCTTCATCTTGCTGAGCTGCGACGTCATGTCGGTGTCGGCAACACCGAAGCGTTCGATCAGTGCCGGCTTGATGCCTTGCACTTCGGCGATTTCCTGCATGTCTTTCAGGCCGCCCTGGCCGTAGCCTGTGGTCTCCGCCATGAGACCGATGACCTTCGACGTCGCCGCGTTCTTCTTGACGTACGCCATCAATGCGGACACCTGCTCGCGGTCGACCATCGAGACGCGGAACATGTAGTTGTCGGCGCCGGCGCTCATCGGCTTGGTGATGTCCGTGCCCGACGACACGTTGCCGATCACGATCATCTTCTTCTGGTTGGCGATGTGCTTCCACGCCATGGCGTTGCCCGAGTTGGTCGGGCCGAACACGGCGGACACTTTCTCGTTGTCGATTAGGTCGCTCATGTTCTGGATCGACTTGGGCGGGGCTGAAACGTCGTCGCGCGCGACGACGGTCAGTTTGCGGCCCATCAGTCCGCCGGCCGCATTGATGTCGGCGACCGCAGCTTCCATGCCCAGCACTGCGGCCTGGCCGCTCTGCGCCGATGGCGAGGCCGACAGGTCTCCGTTGTAGCCCAGCTTGATCTCCTGAGCCGAGGCGCCGGATACAAGAGCGCCGAGCGCACCGAAAGTAGCTGCGGCGAGAAGGCCGGCATAGAGTCGCGAAAGTTTCATGTTGTCTCCTTGAAATAATTAGTTGTCAGTCAGCGGTTCAGCGGTCGAAAAAAAATTACAGGGCCAGAACTCCCGGGTGCTCAAGCCATCACACGGCGAGGAAGCCGCCGTCGACCGGCAGCGTGATGCCGGTGACATAGCGCGACATGTCGGACGCCAAAAAGATCACCGGGCCGATCAGGTCTTCGGTCTCGCCGACGCGACCCATCGGAATGCGCGACATGAACGAGTTCATGCGTTCCGGGTTCTCTCGCGTGGCCGCGGTCATGGGTGTGGCGATGACGCCGGGCGCGAGCGCATTGACCCGCACGCCGAAGGGCGCCAGCTCCTGCGCCAGCGACTGCGTGAACAGCTTGATCGCGCCCTTGGAAGGCGAGTAGCCGAGGCTGGCGCCCTGCCCTGCATACGCCGCGATGGACGCGATGTTGATGATCGAACCCTGGGTCGCCTTGATCGCCACGAGCATCGCCAGCGTGACGTTGAAGGTGCCGTGCACGTTGACGTCGATCAGCTTCCTCCAGTTGCTTGCAGCGTTGGGGCTCGACATGCCTTCCCGGATGATCACGCCGGCGTTGTTGATCAACAGATCGACCGCACCGACCTCGTCGGCCACGCGCGCTGCAAGCGCATGGCATGCGTCCGGCGAGGTCACGTCCAGCACATAGGCCCAGGCCTGGCCGCCAGCCGCGCGAACCAGGGCAGCCGTTTCTTCGGTGGTCTCCGCATTCACGTCGGTGACGATTACGCGCGCACCCGCCTGCGCCAGACCCAGCGCGAAGGCCCGGCCATTGCCTTGCCCGGCGCCGGTGATGAAAGCCAGCCGGCCTTCGAGCAGACGCGGCGCCACGGTCAAGGGGTAACTGGACGAAGTCATGTGGTGGCTCTTCAGTTCGCTTGCCGCGCGATCGCCACGGCTTCGCGCCGTTCGATCTTCAGTTCGAAGGCGGTCACCGCCTCCGCGTCGACGAGCTGCAGCGCAGCCACATAGCCGAAGGTCAGTGCGGGGCCCAGCGTGATGCCGGCACCGGGGTAGTTGCCGCCCATGATGCTGGCTGCATCGTTGCCCACCGCGTACAGCCCCTTGATGGGTTTGCGCGCCGAATCGAGCACACGCGTGCGCTCGTCGGTGACCAGTCCCGCGAACGTTCCGATGTCACCAACTACCAGCTTGATTGCATAGAACGGACCCGTCTTAAGCGGCGCGACGCAAGGATTGGGAGTGACGAGCGAATCGCCCTGGAAGCGGTTGTAGGCCGTGCTGCCCTTGCCGAATTGCGGATCTTCACCGGACTCGGCTTTGGCGTTGAATTGGGCCACCGTCGCTTCCAGCGCGGCAGGCGTGATGCCGATCGTCGTTGCCAGTTCAGCCAATGTCTGGCCTTGCTTCAGGTAGCCGCTTTTCAAGTGGCGACCGATAGGCAGCGGGGCAGGTGCCACGGCACCGAGCCCGTAGTCGCGCAGCGTCGCGTGGTCGCACAGCAGCCACGCCGAAACCTCCGGCTCGCCCTTGCACGCCTTGACCATCGCCTGCACGAAGTCGTGGTACGAGTTGCCCTCGTTGGTAAAGCGCTTGCCCGATGGCGTGACCGCTATCACGCCCGGTTTGGCGCGGTCGATGAAATGGGGCATGACGCCATTCGTGCCGTCGGCACGGGTCGTCACCGAAGCCGGCACCCACGCCGCGGCGTGCGGGATGGTGACGTCGACGAAGCCGCCGACCGATTCGGCCAGCCGCAGGCCGTCGCCGGTGTTCGACTGGGGCGACGGCGAGTAATGCTCCTTGCCCGTGGGTGCATGCGGGAACAGTTGCTTGCGGCGTTCGACGTCGTGCGGAAATCCGCCACAGGCCAGCACGACGCCGCGCGTCGCGTTGACCCGAATCGACTTGCCTTCATGCTGGACGATGGCGCCGGCCACGCCGTCGTACTCCACCACGAGCCGGGTCACGGGCGACGACAGCCAGACCGGAATCTGCAGATCCATCGCGGCCTTGGCCAGACGACCGGCCAGCGCGTTGCCATTGGTCAGCGTCATGCCGCGGCCGTGCTGCACGACATCGAAGAGGTGGCGGGTCAGTCGTTTGGTCACGTACCAGAACGACTCCAGCGACTTGAAGGTCCGCATGAAATGTTTGATTTCAGGACCGGAGCCCAACATCATTCCGAACACCGTGAGCTCGGGCAGCGCCGGTGCCAGCTGCTTCACGCGCGGACCCAGCTCACGCCCATCGAACGGCCGAGTGACCATCGAGCGCCCGCCCGGCTGACCGCCGGTGGCTTCTGCGTGATAGTCCGGAAAAATGGCCGGCATATCGAACTGCACGCAGGTCTTCTGGGTGAAGAAATCGATCGCTTTGGGGCCGTTTTCCAGAAACGCGTCGATCCGCTTTTCATCGAAATGGGTGGTGGTCTCGTGCTTGAGATAAGCCTTGGCCGCGCCTGCCGGCTCGTGGATGCCCTGGTCTTTTGCGAGGCGCGTGCCGGGGATCCACAGCCAGCCGCCGGAGCGGGCGGTGGTCCCGCCGAACTTGGCTTCTTTCTCGACGACCAGCACCTTCAGCCCATGCGATGCCGCGGTGACCGCCGTGGCCATGCCGGAGGCCCCGGTGCCGACGACGAGCACGTCGACGGTCATGTTTTCTTGTGTCATTGGATTGCCTCCAGGCGATTGCAAGAAATTCTACGTCCCGTCTGATAGTTGTCAACTCGTTTGATAATATCAAGTTATACGACTTAATCGTATGAATCCATGAATATCATGGAAAACCCTTATAGCTACACTCGCGCTCACCCCATGGAAAAAATCCGCCGCGGCATCCAATCGATCGAAATCGGCAGCGCACTGCTGTTGCAGCTGGCGCGGCATGTTCGCCCCGTGGCGCTGAAGGATCTGGCGAAAGCGACGGGCATGACGGCGGGCAAGGCGCACCCGTACATGGTCAGTTTTCTGAAGGTGGGATTCGTCACCCAGACGGATGCCGGCCACTATGAACTCGGCCCCCTCGCCCTGCAGCTAGGCCTTACCCGCCTCCAGCGCATGGACCCGGTCAGGGAAGCGTCGCAACTGATCGAGGCCTTGGCCAACGAGACCGGCCAGAGCGTCGCGGTCGCGGTGTGGGGCAATCTGGGACCGACCATCGTGCGGCTCGAAGAACCGATCGAGCCGCTGCACGTCAACCTGCGCGCCGGCACGGTGATGTCGCTTTCCAATACGGCGACCGGTCGGCTCTTCGCTGCCTACATGCCGGCAAAAGTCGTCGAGCGCCTTTTGGCGGAAGAGCTGGCCCGGATGAGCCTGGGCAACAACGCCGCGCCCCCGGCGCAAGGCTCGTTCGAAAACTCGATGGTGGAAACACGCAAGCACGGCCTGTCGCGCACGTTGGGGCAGCCCATTCCGGGCATCGATGCGCTGTGCGCACCGGTCTTCGATACGGCCGACCATCTGGTGCTTGGCATCCTCGTCATGGGGCCGGCCGCCACGTTCGACAGCGACTGGGATGGCGCTGTCGCGCAACCGTTACGGCGTTGTGCGCTCGAGATATCGCGGCGGCTGGGCCGTGATCAGGTGGATGCCGAGCGGCCGCGACCGGCCACCTGAACGGCCTCGATCCGCATCCCCGACCTTTCGCCTCCTGCCGGCGACTGCCAGTCTGGTCCAGCGGGTGTCGAAAACCGGCGGGTCCGCAGCTCTAACTAAAGTTGTAAGTGAGATTTTTTCATTTACGATTGTGACTTTATGTGAATCGCTCCGGACCCTTGGCTGAATCTGTTGTCGGCCACTGTCTGCCTTGCTACCAGGTCCTTTGTGCGCCCTTCCTTTCTTGTCATCCTGCCTCGCCCCTCGGCGCTTGCCGACCACCCAACGCTTCTAAGTAGACACGCGCAGTACAGGGCCATCGTCGCGCGTGCAAGCGACTCTTCCGCAGTCGCAACGCCGTCAAGCGAGTGAACCGCTCAACGCCCAGCCACTCGATCGTCTGCAGCGTGTTGTGCCTTCAGCCCGTCTCGACGATCGAGTGGGACGGCAGCGCCCGGATGGAGTGGCACTCACAGCTTCAGGCGCTCGTTACCAGCTTGCTGGCCGGCGTACCGGAACCCGACCGCACCATTCTTCCGGCAGGGGAAGGCGTAGCGATCAGTTTCCGGCATCACGTCGATGCCGCCTTGACTGCAGCATTCCGTTTGGCGGACTGGATGTACAAGGACAACTCGCAGCGACTAAGAGCGGGCCTTCACTTGGGATCTTTGGTTGCGCGCAAGGACGTGAACGGGATGCCAAGCTTCTCTGGCGAAGGGATGAATGTGGCGGAGCATGTGATGCAGCATGCGGTCGCGGGTCAAATCCTGGTGTCCGGTGCCTTTCATGTCTCGATGTCGGATTTATCGGTTGCGCACCGAGCAGCCTTCAAGCCAGCCGAAGGATTCACGGAAGAAAGTGGCCGGCGAATTGAGACCTTCCTGTTGCAGGTGCCGGAGCCCGCGTTGCGCGCTCATCTCGAGCGGCTTTATGGCGCCGATACCTCGGCTCTCATCCCGACGACGGTACCCCGCGCCATAGACGTTGCGCCACCCGAACCGCCTCCTCTCACAACTCAGCAGCAGATTCTGAAGGCGATCAGCACGTGGGTGTTTCCGTTCAATGCGCTGGCGGCGTTCGTCGGCCTGGCTATCTCGGGACTAGAGCGGCTGGCACCCGGTGGTTCGCTGACGCGCATCGGGTTTGCCGTCAGCTTTGGTGTCGCCGTGCTGCTGGTCCTGCTGGACGTTTCGCGCGTCACCAAAAGGCCGCACGGGTTGTGGCTGCAACCGGGTGCCGTCTTGACAAGGCTGGTCAGCCGCGCGACCTCGGTACTGGCCGGAGTCGTCACGATCATGTTCGGCGTGGGGGTGCTGCTGCTATCAGCTTCGGCGGCGCACGATACGGCGACGGCCGACGCTCACCCGCCCGTCATCCCCGGCGCCGTTGCACCATCTGCACGATCTGCACCACAGACGCAGCCGTCCACCCTCACTGCAGCTTCGCCGCCGGCAGTCGGCCAAGCCGACTCCGCACCGGTGGCGCCAGCGGCACCGGAGGTCGCTGTTCGTGTACCGGCCGCTGTGCCAGCCACCAAAGCCTCGCCCTTCCGCACAACGAAGCCGCTGCCTGCGACACCTCGTGCCGCGGAGGGCACGCCGACTGTCGCAGCCGCCGCGCACTCTGGAAGATCCAACCCCGAATCTGCCGGGGCCTCCCGCTGCAGCGAGATCCTCATGCGCGCCTCGGCAGGCGCGCCCCTGACCAATATCGACCAAGAAACCCTGAGAACCAGATGCTGATCACACCATCGCAACTTCAAAGACTCGCACGGGCCGCACTGCTGGGCTGCGCCTTGGCCCTGGTCGCGTGCGGCGCGCCGCGCGTATCCGAGCGCGACGCGGCCATACCCTTCGATGAGGCACTCGACCAGTCGGTCGACGACCTTTTTGCGCAAACTCAAAAGCTACCGACTTTCATGGCGACGGTGGAGTCGCGCTTGAAGGCGCCTCGCATCATCGTGGTAGATCCGATGCTCGACGGCACGAGTGGACAGCAGACCGAGGTCACGCGCATCGCCGAACAGCGCGTGGTCGAACGTGTGCGTTCGCGCTTCAAGCAGTTCAACGTTTCAACCTTCGACGCCACCGGCCTGGCCGGCGCCCAGTTCGTGTTGAACGGTACGCTGACGCAGACCAGCAGCACCGCCGGCGCCGCGCAGTACCGCCTGAGTCTCGCGCTCACCGATATCAAAACCGGGCTGGTCCTGGCCCAGACTGCTTCACGTGTGGGCGACAACAATCTCAATACCAGTCCGACGGCCGTTTACCGGGACAGCCCGGTGATCGCGAAAGATCGCGTCGTAGAGGGCTACATTCGCACCTCGCAGACAAAGGCGGGCATGCCTGCCGATCCGCTCTATCTCGAACGGCTACCGACCTCGGCGTTGCTGGCCGACGCCAATGCTGCGTACAACGAGAAGCGCTACGCCGAAGCGCTCGCGCGTTACGAGGCTGCATCGCTGCGCCCGGACGGCCAGCAGATGGGCATCTACAGTGGTCTGTACCTTGCGCAGACACAGCTCGGGCAAACCGAAGCGGCCGAGAAGACTTTTGGGCTCATGGTGCGCCTGGGCCTGGCCACCAACAACCTGAGCGTAAAGTTTCTCTTCAAGCCAGGAACGACCGACTTCGTAGTTGATCCCCGGGTCAGTGGGTCGTATCCGATGTGGCTGCGCCAGATCGCGCGTCAAAGCGCGTTGATCGAGCAATGCGTGGTGGTGACCGGGCACACCAGCCGTACCGGCGCCGAGCAAATCAACAACCGGCTGTCGCTGCAGCGCGCGACCTTCGTGAAGCGGCGACTGGAAACTGAAACCCCTGAACTCGCGCGCAAGCTGCGTGACGCCGGCCTTGGATTTCGAGAAAACATCGTGGGGACCGGAACAGACGACCAACGCGATGCGCTCGACCGGCGCGTCGAGTTCAAGGTCAGCGCGTGCAACGGATAAGGCGGTATGAAACGGCTTACTGTCGGCGAGCATCGTTGACACGACCGATCGCATCGCAAGGCTCCGGGTTCGCGCCCAGGAGCCACGACGTCACGGCTTGGTCGCCATGTCGAAATCGCTGGCGTCATGGCGCTCGGGCATCTGCTCGGCCGCGTCGCCCCACACTCGATTGACTCTACGCCCGCGCTTCACCGCGGGTCGCGCCGCAATCTGATCCGTCCATCGCTGCACGCGCGTGTAAGACGTGACCTCCAAAAACTCCGCCGCCTCGTAGACCAGCCCCTTGGCCAGTGCGCCGTACCAGGACCACACCGCCATGTCGGCGATCGTATAGTCGTCCCCTGCCAGATACGGTGACTCCGCAAGCCGTCGGTCGAGCACATCGAGCTGCCGCTTCACCTCCATGGCAAACCGGTCGATCGCGTACTCGATCTTGATCGGCGCGTACGCATAGAAATGTCCGAACCCGCCGCCTAGATACGGCGCACTGCCCATCTGCCAGAACAGCCATGAGAGGCATTGGGCGCGGCGCGCACCTTCGGTCGGCAAAAATGCGCCGAACTTCTCGGCGAGATAGACCAGGATCGCACCGGACTCGAAGACCCGGATCGGTGTTGGCCCGCTGCGGTCCATCAGGGCAGGGATCTTGGAGTTGGGATTGATGTCCACGAAGCCGCTGCCGAACTGATCGCCCTCGTTGATCTTGATGAGCCATGCGTCGTATTCGGCGCCCTCGTACCCGAGTGCCAGCAACTCTTCAAGCATGACCGTCACCTTGATGCCGTTCGGTGTGCCGAGCGAATAGAGCTGCAACGGATGGCGCCCTACCGGAAGCTCCTTGTCATGCGTCGGCCCGGCGATCGGGCGATTGATGTTGGCGAACTTGCCGCCGTTACTCGTGTTCCAGGTCCAGACTTTGGGCGGGAGGTAGTCCGAAGAAGTGTCCATGTATCGATCTCGATCTTGATGTTTGTAGAAGGTCGGACTTTCAGTGGATCACGAAAGCCGAACCTCCGCAGGGCGACGTCTCGAGCGGCGTTTCACCAACGCAAACATTGCCCACCACACTGCGACCAGACCGTCACCGCGATTGGTATCAGCCAGAGTGCGCGTGCCGGTTGAAGTCGTGCAAGAAAAAGCATCCCCATATTTTCTCGCGCCTCAAGTGATCGAGTCGGTTCGGTGCCGAACAGATATTTGAGGCGGGTCTTGGTTTCAAGCATCGATCCAACTGAGCTGTGATCGATTCCGGGCCGGTTGCGTTCCGGCGCAAAGGTCAAGGCACCGGCGGTTTTGGTCGAGCCGGCAAAGCGTGGGATCATTCGAGACTTGCCGATCCCTCTTCTCGAACAGCTTCTCTTCGAACAAATGTTTACCCGTACCCACAGGCGACTCGTCTCTTCTTTCTGCGTGATGGTCGCTGTGGCCGCTTGCGGCACCGCAAGCGCGCAGCAATTTCGCCTGGGCTACGTCAATGTCGACCGCGTCATGAGGGATTCAATTCAGGGCAAGCGGGCAGAAGAAGCGCTCGCAGTCGAGTTCGCGGTTCGCGCCAAAGCAGGCAAAGACCAGGCGCAAACGTTCAGTTCGGCCGTTGCCCAGCTCGACAAAGACCTGCCCAATCTGAGCGATGAACAGCGCCTGGAGCGTCAGCGCCGACTGGGCGAACAGCAGCGCGAGTTGAACCGTGTAAGCGAGGTGTTCAAGGCGGACCAGGAGCGTCGGCGCAGCGAAGAGTTGCAAAAGCTGCTGGAAGCGACGTCGCGCGCCGTCAAACAGGTAGCGGAAACGGAGCGCTTCGACGCGATTCTGCAAGAGATCGTCTATATCAAGCCGACGTACGACGTCACCGACAAGGTGCTCAAAACGCTCGACTCGCCGACCAGCGTCAACAAGTAGCAGCCGCCGTCCGCGACGTTAATAAGGCGGTGCCTTGCGCGCCCTCTGCTCCCGAGTGGCTTCGGTCCACCATGCAAGGTCGTCGGCAAAGCGCGCGAACGACTTGTCGAGTGCGGCACCGGGCGCCCCCGTCGTGTGGCCCTCGCCGTCCAACGTCTCCGAGATCGGGCCGACCGCGAGCGTGCTCGACACCACGACCATGCCCATCTCCGACAGGATCTGATGCCAGATCGAGCCTGATCGCACACCCGAGAATCGACTGGCCGAATAGCTCGCCACGGCAGCGGGGCGCCAAAACCACTCTTCGAGGAAGTGGTCGGTCAGGTTCTTCAAGCCGGGCTGCGGACCCCAGTTGTATTCGCCGGTGATGAAAACGAACGCGTCCGCCGTGCGGATCTTTTCGGCCAGCGCTTCCATCGCGGCCGGCGCGGTCCCCTTCGGGTACTCCTTGTACATGCGGTCGAGCATCGGCAGGCCGACGGCTTGCGCGTCGACCAGCTCGGCGGCCGCGCCCCGCGCCACGAGGCTCGACACCACGTAGTCGGCCAGCCGGATGCCCATGCGGTCGGACCGGTACGAGCCATAAAAAACGAGAATTTTGTCGGCCATGCGTGCTCCGTGGTGTGCTGAAAAATCAGCAGGTCACAGTAGTCTTGCACATGCCTGTCTTGAGAGCCTAGGCCGAAAAACGCCTTGACCATGCGATGCACGCACTACGTCAGCCGTGTACCGCCTTTGGTGACATCGCGGGCCTTCCTCGACATCTCCCGACGGATGCGCTCAACTACCCGCCCGTGCCGGCGCCACGCTGGCGCCTTCGATGCCGTGTCGCTTCAACGCAGCCGCGACGAATCCGGAAGCCTTCATCTCTTCGATGTAGCTGCTCAACCAACCCTGCGCTGCGGTGCGGCCCTTTGGCACACCCATCGCTTGCTCGATGACCATGAACCGTCCCGGAAGCATGCGCAGGCCCGGCGCGGATGCGTCACTCCCGTTCAATCGTTTGGCGTCAGCTTCGAGCTGCTGCCGCACGCCCGCAGCCACTTCGAGATTTTGCGCGATGAACTGGTTCGTCACTTCAGGCGAAGTCGGCACGCGGACCAGCGCGGCGGACTTGATCGCGCGCGTGAGGTAGAGGTCGTATGCGCTGCCGCGGCCGACCACGATGCGCGTGCCGGCACGGTCGACTTCGTCGTTGCGCCGAAGCGGCGACTCGTCGCGCACGAGGTAGGCACCTTCGATGATCACGTACGGCGCGGTGTAGTCGGTGTCGGCTGCACGCACCGGATCGATCGCCACGAAGGCAAGGTCGACCTGGCGCGCCTTGACGGCTTCGACCACGTTGCCTGCCGAATTGAAAGCTACGAGTTCGATAGGCAAGCGCAGGCGACGGGCCGCCTCGCGCGCGAGATCGACCGATACGCCTTGGGGCTCGCCAGAAGGTCCGCGACTCGCGAGGATCGGGTTGCCGAGGTTGATCGCGACGCGCAGCGTGCCGGTGCTGCCGAGTTCGGCAATGGCTGCGGCACGCGCATCGGCGCCGGTGCTTGCGCAGCCGGCCAGCAACGTGCCGCCCGCGGCGATGCCGAAAGCGCGGCGACTGACGACCGTCACAGTTCGATCCTTGGGCTTGCGACTTCAGCCACCGCTGGGTCCTGCTTTTCGAGATACGGCATTCGTTCGACTTCCGTGGGGCAGATCCTCTAGTCCGCAGATCGCGCAGTCAAGCCTGCGTGAATGCGGCAGTGTCCCCGGTTACCGGCACGCTTGCCGCCGGTGCCGCGGCGCGTGCGGCCGCAGATGGACGCAATCTGTTCACCAGACCGCCATGCGCGTGCCCGAGGTGTCACGCAAGCTCAACGATGCAGACTGGGAAACGGCAGCTGCCGATGCCACTTTGCTGCGCGCCTACATGGCCGCCGAACGCGCCATCTGGCCAGCACTGATTCGCGATCGCGGCATTCTCGTGATCCAGTAGAAAGGCGGTCCGCATCGCTTATTGAGCGGGCACGGCATCGGTTGTCTTCTTGCTTTCGAGCACGAACGCCTCCGCCTCGGAATACGAGTGCAGCATCAGATCGGTCAAGTCTTCGACCTGATTTTCTTCGACGAAAGAATCGTCGAGTGCCTGCTTGATGGTGGCAAGAATCGCGTCTGGCAATGCGGCTCGCAACTCAACTGCTGTTTGCCGCCATTGCGCCAATCCGTCCAGGCGCGGATAGACCAGAAACACGGTGCCCACCAGACTGGCCTTGTCGGCCATCTCAGGGTCTTGCGGTTCGTTCGCCGACACGCTCCGGGCGTCGACGCCCTCCTCTCGCAGCGCCCTGACCAGCAGTTCCATCAGCAGATCGTCACGGTCGGTGCCAAAGCCCATGCACAAGACGATCGAATGCGAAGGCACATCGAGCCGCCCTTGCCACCGACCGAGGCGTGCCTCGCGCATGTGACGCAGATGGGCACCCATGTTGGCGTCGACCAGCGAAGTCGGTGCGCGACGGCGCGCCGTGCGCCGTGCCGGCCGCTCCTTCGACAACGATTCGGCCAAGGCGACGATGTTCGCCTGGATGCGCTCGCGCTGCAGCTGATCGATGCGCCCGATGCGAAAGTCCGCCGCGCCGAGTGCCAGCCCCGGAAACAGCACGTGATCGCAGTACCTGGCGAAGCTGCTGCGCCGCAGAAAGGCACGAGCCTCCTGCAGATTGACGGCGGCATTGCCCGACAGCGCACGCTGATAGAAGCGCTGACCTGCCGACAGACCCGACACATCGCTGAGAAGAATCGTGAACGGTGCCAGTGCTTTGACGTGGCGGCCCGTCACCACCAGACACAGCGTGAGCGGCGTAGACAACAGCCGTCCCACGGGCCCCCAAAGCGCGCCCCAGAACAACGCGGACACAATGACTGCCAGCGGTGCCGGGCCCGTACTGTGCCCGTAGACCTGCGGCTCCAGCACATTGGCGAAGACGAGCTCGAGCACGCCGAAAAATCCGAGGCTGGCGAGCACGAGCGTCCACCCCGGATCGACCGCCGCTGCAAACACCGCGATCAACGCGGCTGCGCTCAGCACACCCACATACGGGATGAATCGCAGCAGCGCGGCCACGCAACCCCAAAGCGCGGCGTGCGGCAGTCCTATCCCCTAAAGTCCCACGCCGACCACAGTGCCGAAGATCGCGTTGACGATGGATTGCGACAGGAAGAAGCGCGACACGCCTTGCGCCGCCGCGCTCAGTGCCTGGACGGTCGGTGCGGGCGGCGGCACGACCACCGTGGCCCGACTGCCTTGACGCCGCGGTGCGGTCGCGTCGGGCGGCGCGTTCTGCGGCAACATTCCTTTGAGTTCAGACTCGATTCGTTCGAACGGACGGACCGTGAACTCACGGATCGCATCGACCTTGCCGCTGATGGCCGCCGTGTATTGGGGCAGATCACCGGCCACGGCGACGAGCTGTATCGCAAGCACCGCGCTGATCCAGGCGACGCACGCTGCAGCCAGCACCAGGCTCAAGACACCCGCGATGACGATGGGCTTTAGAAAGTCCTGACCGAAGTGCAGCAACAGCAGCACGCACGTGGCCGGGACGATCAGGCCGAACTGGAAGTTCTTGAGGTTGGGCAATGGGCGCAGCCAGCGTTATGGCGATGGTGAAGATGTTCCAGGGAAGCGAGATCTATACCGCCTCCGGCATCGCCAGCACAGCGGTCAACGCGAAGTCCACCAGCAGCAGCCACGTCATTTCGAGATCGATGATGCTGTGATGGTCCGAGCCCCGAATCGTCTTCACCGACACCGGCGTCGGCCATGCCGCGATGAGCTTGGCGGACCGCTCCGGCAATACGACGTCGTCGTGCTCGGCCAGCAGCACTTGCGTCTTGGCCGCCACGCCGATGCAATGCGCCAGCGAGTTGAACTGGTGCCGCAGCAACAGCGACAACGGCACCAGCGGAAAGCGCTTCTTTGCGACCTCCAGCATGGAGTCGTACGGCGTGATCAGCTGCAGGCTGGTAAACGTCTGCTGCGCCACGAGTTGAATCGCCACGCCCGAGCCCAGGCTGCGGCCGACGACATGCAGCCGCGCACTCGGAAAGCCCCTGCGCAAATGATTCGCCAACTGCACTGCGTCCGCGACAGAAGCGATCTCCGACGGGTGCCCTTCCGAGTCCGCCATGCCCCGGTAGTTGACCGCGGCAAAGCCGAAGCCTTCAGGCAGCCAGTGCAGTGCCTTGGCCGTGGTACGAACATCCTCGCCGCGGCCAGCGAAGTAGATGAACAGGTCCTGCAGCGCCGCCTCGCCGCGCGGGTGATAGACATAGCCGCGCACCATGCCGCCCGGCACGGTGTGAGAGTAAGTGGAGAAGTCGTCGGACAAGGCCACGACGGGCAGCTTGCGCGTGTCGAAAAGAATGTGGTCCTGGCGGGCGGCGAGCAGCGCCCAGTAAGCAGCGATTGCACCGAGCGCGGCGCCCGATGCGGACAGGGCGACGCGATAGGCTTTGGATGACAAAGTGGGTTCCCAAGGCGCATGACGGTATGCGCGCCCGAGTATGCATGGCGCGGGGATGCGTCGAATCTCGGGAACCTCAGGCCAGGTAAGCCTCCAGCACGCCGGCATCGGAGCGCAGCGCGTCCACTGTTCCCTCGGTCACGATCGACCCGCGCTTCATGAGATAGGCGTAGTCGCAGACAGACAGCGCGATCTCGGCGTTTTGCTCGACCAGCAGGATCGACTGGCCCTCGCGATGCAGGGTGACGATCGCCTGGAACACGAGGTCCACGATCGATGGCGCCAATCCCATCGATGGTTCGTCCAGCACGAGCATGCTGGGTTCGGTCATGAGTGCGCGGCCAATGGCGAGCATCTGCTGCTCGCCGCCACTCATGAGGCCCGCGATCTGGCCACGCCTTTCCTTCAGGCGGGGAAACAGGTCATAGACACGCGCCATCAAGTCGCTCGCGTTGCCGCGCCCTGCGTAGCTGCTGAGCTTCAAATTCTCTTCTACCGTGAGGGGTGCGACGACCATGCGGCCTTCAGGCACCAGCGCGAGCCCACGCCGGACGACGCGGTGCACCGGCATCGCCGAGATCTCTTCTCCGTTTAGCTTGATCGAGCCCTTCACCGGCCGATGCAGGCCGGCAATGCTGCGCAACGTGGTCGATTTGCCCGCGCCGTTGGCACCGAGGATGGCGACCATGCTGCGCGGCCAGACCTCGAAACTGAGGTCGGTGACAGCGCGGATGGCGCCGTAGCTAGCGCAGAGCGCGGATACGGTCAGCATCGGCAGTGTTTCCAAAGTAAGCAGCCTGCACATCGGGATGCGCCATGCAGTCTGCGGGTGTTCCATGGGCAAGGAGGCGGCCGAAGTTCATCACGGTGACGTGGTCGCAGAACTCTTTGACCAGCCGCACGTTGTGTTCGACCATCAGCACCGTCAGTCCGCCATCGCGCAGGCTGTGCACGAGACTTCCGATCTCGTTTGATTCCTGCACGTTCATTCCGGCGGTGGGCTCGTCGAGGAGCAAAAGTCGCGGGCCGGTGCCCAGTGCACGGGCGATCTCGACCCGCCGCTGCTCTCCATACGACAGCGTTTCCGCCAGCAGGTGCGCCTGTCGCCCCAACTGCACGCGCTCCAGCAATTCGTAGGCATGAAGTTCGACCGCCTTGCGTGCCGCGCGGGCCTTCGGCAGGCCGAGGAACGACGCCCACAACGATGTACCGCGCCGCAGATAGCACCCGGCCATCACCTGCTCCAGCACCGTCATGCCGCTGAAGAGCCGCACGTTCTGATAGGTGCGGGCGATGCCCTGGAACGCTATGTCGTAAGCCGGACTGCGCTGGATCTCGATACCGCCGAAGCGGATGGTGCCGGTGTCCGATGGCAGCAAGCCGCTGATGAGATTGACTAGCGTCGTCTTGCCAGCGCCGTTCGGGCCCATGACCCCTGCGACGCTGCCGGCTTTGACCGTCATCGACAAGCCGGAGACGGCAGCGACGCCGCCGAAGTTCTTGCCGATGGCCTCGACCGTCAGCAGCGGCGCGTCGGGTGCAACGCTCATGGCAGTCAAAGCGCAGCTCCGGCAGCGGACGATACTTTCACGGGCGCGCCGTCTGCATCGGCAGTTGCATTTGCATTCGCATCTGCATTGCGTGCGGCGCGGCGCAAGCGAATGGCGCGTGGATCGACCAACCCTCGCGGCAGGAAGATCATGATCAGCAGTAGCACGACCCCGTTCGCCACTTCTTGAAAGTGAGGTACGAAGGCCTGAGCGATCACCGGCAGTGCGGTGAACACCGCCGCCCCGATGATCGATCCGATCCAGTGATACGACCCACCCAGCACCACGGCCGCGATCATGGTGAAGGCGATGTTCACGAAGTAGGTGTCGGGCGAAAGAAACTGCAGAACCAGCGCGAGGAGCATGCCGCCCAGACCACCCACTGCCCCCGAGATTGCGAAGGCGATCGTCTGTATCCGGCGCGGTGCGATGCCCAGGCTGGATGCGACCGCCGGATCTTCGCGCACTGCCTGCGCCGCGATGCCGTACCACGACACCGACAGCCGATAGAACACGATCATGGCCAGGGCCAGCAGCATGCCCAGCACGCCGATCGGCAGCGTGACCGGCACGCTCAGTCCGTTGACGCCGCCGGTCAGGCTCGGCACGTTGATGACGGCGACGCGGACGATCAGGATGAGCGCCAGGCTTGCCAAGGCCATCCAGTGACTCTCGAGCCTGAGAAAGATCAAGGCGACCACATAGGCCAGGAGCGCACCCGCCGCCATGGCCGCGGGCAACAGGATCAGCGGATCGAGACCCGTTTGCAAAATCAGCCGCGCGCCCACGAAGCCACCGATGGCGGCATAGGTCACGGTGGCGAAGCTCAGGATGCCGGCCGACAGCACCGAGTAAGTGCTGAGTGCGAAGAAGGAATTGACGATCGCGAACGCGACCGTGCTTTGGTAGGTACGCCAGAAATCGGCAAGTGCTTGCATGGTTGCTTGTATGAAATCAGGCCCGAGAAAAACCGAGACTGCCGAACAGGCCGCGCGGTCGTACCAGCAGAAAAGTCAGCAACAACGCGTAGGTGATGCCGTCACGCAGACCCGACGACAGGTATTGCGCCGACATCACCTCCAGCACTCCGAGCCCGACACCGGCAACGGCCGTGCCGCGAACGTCGTCGTAGCCGCCGACCACCACCGCAGCGAACCCCTTGAGCAGCAGGCCCTCGCCGAGCAGGAACGAGACGTTGTGCGTGGTGATGCCACCGAGAACGCCGGCCAGGCCCGAGGTCGCACCGGCGATGAAGGCGGTGACGATCACGACATAACGCGGATTAACGCCGCCCAACGAGGCGGCCGTTTGGTTCCAGCCGACCGCACGCATGGCCGCACCGAAGCGGCTGCGCCGGATGAGCATGTGAAGCCCGAAGGTCACGACGAGCATGACCGCCACCGTGATGAGCTGCATAGCCGGAATCGGAATGTCGCCCAGATGGAACACGGTGCCCGGATAGCTTCCGCGAGGAAAGCTCAGGCTCTGCTGGCCGGTGGCGGTACCGGCCAGGTTGTCGAGAATGATCCAGAACGCAATGCTGGTGATGAGCGCACCCAGCATGCCGCTGCCACGTTTGCGCAGCGGCTGGAAGGCGATCTGGTCCACCACCACCGCGAGCAGCCCGCCCCCAACGACACCCACGACCAGTGCCGGCAGGAAGGGCAACTTCAGCTGCTCGACCGCTGCCAGCGCTGCGATCGCGGCCCAGCTCGCATAGCTGCCGTGCGCCGCATTCAGGATGCCGAGCGTCGAAAAAACGATCCCGAAACCGAGTCCGAACAACGCGTACAGCGCACCGAGCGCGCAACCGTTGATCAGTTGCTCGATGAAGAGTTGCATGACCCCGTGCCTACTTGGGTGCGACCCAGGGCACGATCTTGCCTTCAGCAGACCATGCCACCACCAACGTGCCAGCCGTCTCCGCCTGGCCGTTGTTCATGGCCTCGCCGCCATAGACCTGATGGTCGATCTTCGTTACCTTCGACAGTGCCTGGCCCAGCGCCTCGCGGGTCGGTTTGCCGGACAGCGACTTCAACCCCTGAGCGATGAACCACACCACCTGGTAGCCCTGAGCCGAATAGATGTCGGGCGCCACGTTGAACTTCTTCTGGTAGGCCGCGACGAAAGCCTTGGCTTCTGGCGTTTCCACGATCGAGTCGGAAAAGCTGACCGGGAACGGCACGCCGACGACCGAATCACCCATCTTCTTGAAGATGGAAGCCGGCGACAGCACATCGTTGCCGACGATGGTCTTGGCGTAGCCGCGATCCTTCAGCGCGGTGATGGCACCGGCGGCAGCACCCTGCGTCGCATAGACCAGGATGATGTCGGCCTTCAGACCCATGGCTTGCGTAGCGGCCGCGGTGAAGTCGGTGTCCTTTGTCAGCACGCTGACCACGCCGGCGGTGGTCACGCCCTTGGCCTCGAGCGCTTCACGGGTCGCGTTCATGCGGCCCTTGAAAGCGTCGTTGTCGGCCGCGAGGATGTAGGCGGCGGTCTTCGGCTTGACCGCATCGACGATCATGAGCGCGGTGGCTTTGTCTTTGGGGCCGGGCAGGATCGTCATGCTGTAGACGTAGGGCAGCTGCGGCAGGCCGGCCGCCGTCGCGCCGAAGATCACGAGCGGTGTCTTCGCCTCGGTCACGATCGGCTTCAGGGAGCCGGCAACGGGCGACAGAATGCAGCAACTGATCGCTAGCAGCGAAGGGTCGGCCACGAACTGATTGGTCGCCTGAATCGCGCGGGCGGCATCGCTACCGCTCTCCTTCGGGTCCAGCACGATCGAGGCGCCGCCGAGGTACTTCTGCGTCTTGACCTCCTCCGCTGCCAGCTGCGCGCCGTTCCAGTAGGACTGGCCCGCCGACGCGATGGCGCCGGTGTTCTCTGTGACGAATCCGACCTTGTAGTCGCCCGGAGCGAGGCCCTGAGCGGACGCCGGTCCGACATGGACGAACAAAGCAGCCAACGCTGCACCTAACAACGAAAAATTCTTCAAGTTCCAGCTCTTCATCTCTTGTCTCCTCGGGGTGGTTGTCTTGATCGGCCGTTCAAGGTTGCGCATGTTGAACAGTCCGCGTCTTGTCGGCGAGAAATCTTTTCTTCAAATAGGTCTCGAGTCCGCCAGCTTCCAGCATGTCGAGGTCGGCGCGCGGCAGCGGCTCGAAAGCGATCTCGGTGTCCTGCGTCAGGTTGCGCACGCATTGGCCCGCCCAGTCGACTTCCAGCTCGTCCCAGCGTTCGGCGAACTGAAGGATGCCGGGGCACGGCACCTGCGGGAAGCCCATGCTGATCTCACCGCGCCAATAACCCGGTGAGAACGATTCGGCAATGACGCCCGCGATGCCCATGTGGCGCATGGCTTTCATCGGTGGATAGTGGGGATGGCCATAGCCGAAGTTGTGATTGCCCAGCAGCAGGTCGCCGGGCTTCACCAAGCTGGCGAAGGCGAGGTCGTATTCCTGCATCGCGGCCTTGCTCAGCTCTTCGATGTTGGTGGTCTTGATGTTCTTGACGCCGACGATCTGGTCGACGTCGAAGTCGATCTCGTCGAACTTGAAGGCCACGCGGCCGCGCAGGTTCATGAGTGCCATGCTCTTCTCCTTGGCCGTTAACCGTTACCGGCGAGGTACGGACGCGGGTCGGCAATCTTGCCTTCGACCGCCGAGGCCGCGAGCACTGCGGCGTTGCACAGG
The DNA here is from genome assembly GCA_025352265.1 of Variovorax sp. Lineage (GTDB taxonomy): Bacteria > Pseudomonadota > Gammaproteobacteria > Burkholderiales > Burkholderiaceae_C > Variovorax. The sequence goes on from JANXTS010000071.1 coordinate 45,644, forward strand.
TAGATCTCCGAGTCCGGACTGCCCATGCGACCGCGCACATTGAGCGTGCCGGTAGACACGGCGCGCTGGCCCGGTGCCATCGTCGCGATGCGGCCGAAGCAGTAGTCGCACGACGGCGACGAGACGAAGGCGCCCGCCTCGACGAACACCGACAGCAAGCCTTCGCGCGATGCGGCAGCCATGATTTCCTGGCTGGTCGGCACCACGTGCAAGGCAAAGCCCGGCGCGACCTGTCGGCCCGCCAGCACCTGCGCCGCAGCGCGCAGGTCTTCGATGCGGCCGGAAGCGCAAGACCCGAGGTAGCCGGTGTGGACCGGCAGGTCCAGGTATTCGCTCAAGTCGCGCGTGTTGGCCGGACTCGGCGGGATCACGATGATGGGCTCGAGCGTCGACAGGTCGATCTCGTGTCGCGCGGCGTAGTGCGCGTCCTCGTCGCTGTAGACGGGTTCGAGCTTGATGCGGGCGCGGGGCATGGCGTATTCGAGGCGCTTGGCATCGGGGTTCACGATGGCCGTCACGGCGCCGGTGAACATCGCCAGACCGGTGATGGTTTGCAAGGCATCGTTAGACATGTCGGCGACCGCTGGCCCACCGATCTCCAGCACCTGGAAGCGACATGACGCCGCGCCCAGCACGCGCACCAAGTGATGGAACACATCGCGCGCCATCACGCCCGGCTGCAACTTGCCGACCAGATCGACACGCGTCGTATGCGGCACGCGGATGGAGACCCGCTCCAGTGCAAAAGCCTCGAGCACGTTGCGCCTGAGACCCATGGCCAGCGTGCCGAAAGTGCCCAACTGGCTTACATGGCCGTCGAAGTGAACCACGAACGCGCCCGGCGTGGCGTAGCCCACCTCGGACGACACCTGGTGCCCGATGCCCTTGCGTTCATACAGCTTCACGTCGTTGATGGTGGTCCATTCACGCGTGCCCTTGTGCAGCTCTTCTTCCGCCGGCGAGATGGCTGGGACCATGTGGTCGATGAAGATGCCGAAGCGTTCCGGCTCGGGCATCTTGGTGATGCCGAAGTTGTCTTTCAACTGCTTGAAGATCACGTCGGTGTAGCCCGGGAAGTCGTAGGCGAGCACGAAGTCGGGCTTGGCCATGACCTCGTCGCCGGCCCTGACTGAGGCCAGGCTCGACACGCGCGCGAGGATCTTTTCTGTGATGGTGAAACCCATGGATTCGTCTCCAGTACAAAAGTGTTTTTCAGTGCTCGGCCCGCGTGGCCTCAGGCCGCGTTGCGCAACCCGAGCGAGCCGGGATTCATGACGCCCTTGGGGTCCAGCGCGCTCTTGATGGCGGTCAGCATGGCCCAGGTCGCTGGCTGCATCACTTGCTGCAGCGGATAGTCGCGGCCGATTTGCCAGTTGACGCCGCCCAGTTCCAGGTAGACCTGTTGCACGCCCTTGCGCAAGGCGATCACGGCTTCCCGCGCAGGCAGATTCGCGGGACGGTCGAGCCATGGCCCGACCACGTCGTCGCCGAGACTCTGGCGGTGCAGCGGCGTGATTTCGTCTTGCCAGTAGAAGGCCGGCTCGAGAAAGAATTCATTGCCCACCGTCATGGTGAGGTGCGACAGGATGATCCCGTGCGCCTTCATCATCGCGGCCTGACTCTCGAAGTACGCCGCACTCGCCTCCACCACGCGCGCGGTTTCGCTCATCGGGAATACCGCATGGATGGGTACCCAGCGCTGACCGTCCGCGCCGAGCATGCCGCGCACCGGATTGAAGGGACGCGAGCGCATCACCCGCGCTGCGGCATTCTCGATCTCGATGCCGTGCTTCCTGCCGATGGCGCGCAGCGCTGCCAGGTTGGCGGCCAGCGCATCGGCCGTCTTGCCCTCGACGACGAGGTGCAGCGAACACGCATGGTCGGCCAGGTAGTTCGCGCCCGTCGTCGCCACGTTCACTGCATCCTTGATGCCCTGGAACAAACCTTTCGACGAGCGCGCCACACTGCTCAGGATCTTCACGCCGTCGGACAACTTGTTGACGCTCGCCGAGTTCAACGCCTTGGCGCGGTCGATGCCGAAACCTTCAGAGATCGCCTGTACGGCGCTCATCTCGGCTTGGGCCAATGCCATCGACTTCATGTCTTCGAAGCCGAAACCCAGGTAGTCCAGATGCTGGGGCGCCGCGTCGAGCTTGAGAGTTGCACCGAGCTTCAGACCGAAGGCGCCGGTGTCTCCGAGAAACAAGCCGGTCATGTCCGGCCCTGCATAGCGGGTGAAGGGCTTCGCACCGACGCGTCCACCGGAGCCGGTGGTCACCACCTCACCGCTGGCCAGCAACACGGTCACGCCCAGCACGCTGGCCGCGACAGTTCCGTGCAGTGTCGATCCGAAGAAGGCGCTGTTCTGCGCCAAGGCGCCGCCGACCGTGGCGTTGATGCCCGACAACGGACCCCAGTAGCCGGTGTTCATGCCGGTGGCCTTCAGCGCATCGTGCACCTGCGCCCAGGTGCAGCCGGCCTCGACCGTGATGTACCGGTCGGGCACGTTGATCTCCAACACCTTGTTTAGCTCGCGCGTGTCGATGACGATCGTTTGCGTGCTCTCCGGCAGATAGCCCTTGGTATAGGACATGCCGCCACCGCGCGGCACGATAGCGATGTGGTGCGCCGCTGCAGTCTTGACCGCAGCCACGGCCTGCGCCTGCGTTTGCGGCAACACGACGCACATCGGCACGATGCCCGGCTGCCAGAAGATATCGTTGGCGTAGTACTCGCACGTCACGCTGTCCGACAGCACTTGAGCGGAGCCGACGGCGTCGCGCAGTGCGGACAGGAAGGATTCGTTTTGCATTAGGAATGAATCTTGTGGCGGTCGTGCGATGTGAGGAGACCGGACTCAGCCGGCCACCACGAGGTCGTCTGCAGGCCTGAAGTCGTAGCCGGCCCCACGGCGCTTCACGTACCCGCCGTGCGGCGCACCGAAGTGGGCGGGAAGCAGCAATGCTTTGCGGTCGTGGCAGTAGTCGAGGATGGAGCGGCGCGTAGCGCGAGCCTGGCTCGCCATCTCGCAGAAGCGGCTGTTCCAGTCGGGGCGAAACACCTGCATCGGCTGGTGCAGCGAGTCGCCGGGAAAGATCGCCGCGTCGTTGCCGGACTCGAGCTTCAGCATGCCGTGACCGGCGGTATGGCCGATCGCGTCGTGGAAGAACAGGCCTTCGATGATCTTTGAGCCGTCGTCGATGAATTCGGCTTGCCCGGCTTCGATGACCGGCATCACGCTGTCTTCGATGACCGCGATGTTCTCCGGCATCGTGACATGGCCGCCGGTCAGCGATTGCCAATGCTCGAACTCGCGATGCGAGAAGATGTACTTGGCGTTGGGGAAGGTCGGCACCCATTTGCCGTCGACCAATCGCGTGTTCCAACCGACGTGATCGATGTGCAGGTGCGTGCAGATGACGAGCGTCACGTCCTCGGGACGCACGCCGGATTCGGTTAGCCGGTCGAGGTACGGCAGATGCAGTTGGTGGAAGCGCTCGAACAACGGAAGTGCACGCGTCTTGTCGTTGCCGCAGCCGGTGTCGATAAGGATGGTGTGCTTGTCGTCGCGGATCATCCACGAGTGCATGCTCGACATGACCTTCTGGCTGGGCTCGTCCCAAAACCTCGGCGCCGACAGCACCTTGTGCTCGTCGAAGATGTCGGGCGTGTAGTCAGGAAAGAGAAACTCAGGTTTGAATCCGGGCGTCAGCATTTCTTCAATGCGCGTCACGTGGTACGAGCCGATCTGGAATGTCTTCATCTGTTTCGCCGTGATCTCTTTGTGCATCGATGTTAGGCAGGCCGCATCGGTCGCCTCACAGGGTAAACGTCCACGCCCCCACAATGTGGCGAAAGAATTTCAGGTGTCAAGCCCATGGCTGCGACCGAATGAGTCAAGTTGAAGGTTCGTTCACTTCTCCACAATGTAGAGCCTCAGGCGGCATTGAGGAATTCCTCGTACAAGGCGATCGTCGCCAGCACCGATTCCGGGGGGTCGACCGTGATACCAGAGCGTCGCCGGCGTAGCCGAAACCCGGGTACCGGCTGGCGCGAGTCGCCCGGTTTCTTCCCGGCCTTCGACCACCGTATGAGGGTTACCAGTTAGCTCGCCACAATGTGGACTCCATATGATGTGTTCGATGATTGCAAGAACACGAACATCAGCAGATCAAGCAAACATTCCTCCACAAGGTGGAGAGTCCAGATCAGGCACGCAGAGCATCGAACGGGTGGTCGACGTTCTTCGCGTGATCGCCTCGCGTGGACGTCGCGGCATGCGTGTCGGCGAAGTCGTCGCCACCTCCGGACTGGCGGAAGCAACCTGCTTTCGCATGCTTCGGAGACTGGAGCTGGAAGGAATGCTCGATCGCGACCCGCACAGCAAAAAGTACTTTCTCGGGCCGCTGCTGCATGAGTTGGGCTTGCTTGCGCGCCCCCGCTACAGGCTCGCTGAACTGTGCGATGCAACATTGCAGCGCCTGGCCGAATTTACGCAAGACACGGTCTATCTGAGCGAGCGCAGCGGACTGGAGGCTGTGTGCGCGAACCGTGCACTCGGCGACTTTCCGATCAAGTCGCTGTCCCTCGACATCGGCGTGAGAAGGCCGTTGGGTGTCGGTGCGGGCGGCCTGGCAATCCTCTGTGCATTGCCCGCTTCAGAAGCCCACGCATTGGTCGAGGCCAACTCCCATCGCTATGAAAAGTTCGCGTCCTTCACCGCCGATTTTCTCTACGGCGCCATCGCCGAAGGCCGAAAGCGCGGCTATTCTTTTCTAAAGGGCGCGGTCACGCCCGGCACGGCGTCGATCGGTGTGGCGTTTCCGCCCGGCAACCCGGTCGCGGCCATCAGCGTGGCAGCGATTGCCGGGCGCCTGCTGCCGGAACGCCGGCAGGAGATTGCGCGGGAGATGCACCGGGAAGTCGACAAACTCGTGCTTGCCATGGAGGCTGCAAAATCAGCCGGCGACATGGCAGCGGCTGACGCTGCGCAGAAGTGACAGCGCCACCTTGCGCTTGACCTCGGCTTTTTCAGAACCGCCTTCAGGTCATCGTTTCGTAGTGCGTCTGCCGTTCCTCAATAGCCTTCCAGCCGATGACATCCTTGAACGCAGACATCGTCGTCTGACCGCAAGGAAGATTGCCGATGTCTCCGCCACGACGCCCCGCCATCACGCGCAGGTTTTCCTGCAACGCATGGACCGTGCTCATCAGCGTGATCAGCGGATAGGTCGCAAAGGCCGCGACGGACTCGACCTGTTCCCGCGTGAGATCGGCCATCCATAGGCCCTGCATCAGTTGCAGCGACAGGCGTCGGCCCGTCACCTCTTTCAGCTTGACCAGGTCTTCGTAGCGACTGAAGGTGCGCGAGATCGGCTGGATCAGATCGGCGCCCGCCTCCGCATACTGAGCGCATCGGTCGATGGCCTCGGACGGATCGAGTGCGTCGGTGCGCGCAACGATCAGAAAGTCGGGATCGGTCCGCGCATCGACCGCCGCCTTGATCTTTGCAACGGCATCGCGCACCGGGATCACCGGCATGGTCGATGCCGCTGCGGGACAGCGCTTGGGGCTGAACTGGTCTTCGAGTTGGATGGCGACCGCCCCCGTCTTTTCGAACTCGCGCACTGTGCGCGCCATGTTGATCACGTTGCCGTAGCCGGTATCGGCATCGGCGAAGACGGGCTTGTTCACCAGATTGACGATGCGATCCACGACCGCCACGTTCTCCGTCAGCGTGTAGATCTCGACGTCGGGCTGGCCGAGCAAAGCTGCCGAGATGCCGAAGCCGGTGGTGAAAATGCCGTCGAAATCCGACTGGTCGACCAGCAGTGCAGACAGTGCGTCCTGCGCTCCCGCCATCCAGAGGGTTGGTCCTGACTGGATGCGCTGACGCACCGCCTTGCAATGGCTTTTCATGGAGGCTCCTTGCGAATTGATTGGACTTGGGCACGCCAGTCAGTCCCCACAATGTGGTGACGACCAGAGGCCATTAAGGCATCAATTACATTGCCTGCAAGACAGCTGCTCTACAAGGTTTACCCTCAACTCTCCACATCGTGGACAAGATCTACGGGCAGTTCCTTCGGAGAGCGACGGTGTCCATCAAGAACCGATCAAGGAATTACGCGCTCAGCCTTCAGCTTGTCGAACAACTCAATGAAAGCATCCGGCGTGCTCTGAAAATCCAGAAAGCCGGCCTTGCGACTCTTGGTCATGTCGGCCAGCACCTCCATCGGCCGACCGAGGTCGGCGTCGGTGTGCCACCACGACACAAGGTTCTCGACGTTCGCTTCTTTTAATTTGTGGCGTTCGGCGATCTCTCGCCACTGGCTGGCACAGCCTTGCATCCGATCGGCCAGCGGGCGCACGGTGCCGTCGAATTCAGAGGCTTCGATGCCGAAGTATTCGGCCAGTCGGGGCCATAACCATTTCCAGCGAAACACATCGCCATCGACGACGTTGAAGTCCTGATTGCGCGCAGCCGCAGTGTCCGAGGCCCACGCGAGATGACGGGCGAGCAGCCCCGCATCGGTCATGTCGGTGAGGCTTTCCCACTGCGCTGCAGACCCCGGGAATACGAACGGTTGGCCCGTCTGCTTGCAGAGCGTGGCATAGACGGCGAGCGTCACGCCCATGTTCATCGCGTTGCCGATGGCGAACCCGATGATGGTGTGCGGGCGGTGCACGCTCCAGCCGAAGCCGTGGCGCTCGGCGGCCGCGAAGAGCCTGTCTTCTTGTTCGTAATAGAAGTTGTCTACCGGCTGTCGCCCTTGCTCTTCACGGAACGGCGTCATGGGCACGTTGCCGGTGCCGTAGGCTTCGAAGGGGCCGAGGTAATGCTTGAGCCCGGTGACCAAGGCAGCATGGCCGCCGCGCAAGCCGGGGCCCACTGCGTCGAGCACATTGCTCACCATGGCCCCGTTGACGCGGATGTTCTCTTTCTCGTTCGCCTGCCTTGCCCAGGCAGCGAAGAATACTTTCGAGAATTCGATGCCACCGAGTGAACCCAGAACTTCAGCCAGGGCGGCGGGGTCGGTCAAGTCTGCCGTGAGCGGTTTCACGCCAGCCGCGACGGGCGTTCTGCCGCGAGAAAGCCCGTAGACCGACACACCCTCGGCGAGCAAATGCTCCGCGAGCGCACTTCCGATAACACCGCTGACCCCGACGACGAGCGCGTTTTTTTTCATGCCGACCATCCTGTTTGTAGTTCGACATCGACAATAGCCGAGGGGCCGATTCGAGCGGCGGATTTATTTTTCAGCCCGAGTGCATCCAACCGCTCATCCCGTGGGTAGAGCAATCAGCAGCAACAGTGCTGCTGACCTATCCACTGGAGAATTTCAATGCGCACTCCCCAAGCTTCTCGTCAAGTTTTTCGTCCTGTTTTCGTTGCGGTCGCTTTGTCTGCAGCCGCCCTCGTCACAGCCTGCGGCTCCATGTCCATGGGCCCGACGTTCAATCAGTCTTCGCTCCCGACGCCAATCCAGGTGCCGCCGGGCAACAAGGTCGCCATGGAAACCGTGGGCGTCGGCGACATCACCTACGAATGCCGCGACAAGGCCAACGCGCCCGGCCAGACGGAATGGGTTTTTGTCGGCCCCGACGCCAAGTTGATGGACCGCAGCGGCAAGCAGATCGGCAAGTACTACGGCCCGCCTGCCACTTGGGAATCGATGGACGGCTCCAAGCTCACCGCGACGCAAATCGCCGTCGCGCCGTCGGGTCCGACCAGCCTGCCCTATCAGGTCGTTAAGGCCAACCCGGCGATGGGCAGCGGCGCAATGACCGGCGTGACCTACATCCAGCGCGTCGCGCTGCAAGGCGGCGTCGCACCGGCAGCCATGCCTTGCACACCCGCTAACAAGGGCCAGAAACAGACCGTCAAGTACCAAGCCGACTACATCTTCTGGAAGGCGTCTTGACCCTCGGCCGCGGTATGGAATGACGCCGCCGAAACGTGTGGCTCGACTACCATCGGGCCTTCATCAAGCCATCGCCATCGATCTTGCCGCCCGCCGATCATTTCGACTACGACGCCACGCTCATGGCCTGCGCGCAAGGCGACCGCCAGGCCCTGCAGCGCCTGTACCAGCGCGAGGCTCGCTACCTTTTGGGAGTGGCCCTGCGCATCGTGCGCCAGCACCATCGAGCAGAAGACGTGCTGCACGATGCTTTCGTCAACATCTGGCAGCGTGCCGGCAGCTTCGATCCGACCCGCGGTGAAGGCCGTGGCTGGATCTACAGCGTGGTGCGCAACGCAGCACTGAACATGGTGCGCAGTACCGCGCGCGAAGCCACGGTGGACGACGATGCCCGCGAAGCGATCGACGACGATGCCGCGCTGGCTGCCTATGCCAGTGCGGGCGACCCGTTCGAACTCCGTGCCGACCTCGGCCGATTGCACACCTGCCTAGCGGGCCTGGAACCAGCAAGGAGGGACTGCATCCTCTATGCCTATGTCGAAGGTTGCTCGCATGCCGAGATCGCAGAACGGACGCGCACGCCGCTCGGCACGGTCAAGGCCTGGATCCAGCGCGGCATGAAAGCCTTGCGCGAGTGCATGACATGAGCACGATCCGCACGCCCTCATCTGCAGATGGCACGGACCGCCGTGGTGAAGACATCGACGCACTCGCCGGCGAATACGTCCTCGGCACACTGACAGTTGCAGCGCGACAGACCGTCGCAGCGCGGATCGAGCGCGTACCCGCGTTACGTGATGCAGTAGCGGCGTGGGAAAAGAGACTGCTTCCGCTCGTCGCGCTCGCGCCGCCTGCTGAACCGTCGTCTGCGCTGTGGCAGCGCATCGAGGGCAGCCTGGGCGAAGTCAAGACGATGGAACCAGCCACAGTCGCTGTCTCCGTCGCCGTCTCAGCGACAGCTACAAGCCTGCCATCCAGGCAGCGACCCGAAGTCCAGAGCCGCATCACGTCGAGCTGGTGGAACAACCTTGGGCTTTGGCGCGGCATGACCGGTGTGGGGTTCGTCACTGCCGCGGTGCTGGCAGCCGTACTCGTCTTGCGTCCCGGGACACCGCAAGCCCCGGAATACATGGTCGTGCTGGTGGCGCCAATGGACAAGGCGCCCGGCTACGTCATCCAGACCAATGCCGCGCGCCAGTTGAGCCTGGTTCCTTTGGGCACCGTGACAGTTCCGAGCCAGAAGTCGCTCCAGTTCTGGACCAAGGCCGACAAGTGGCGCGGCCCCGTTTCTCTTGGACTGGTGAAGCCGGGGCAAACGCTCCATGTACCGCTCGGCAAGCTGCCGGCGCTGGAGTCGAATCAGCTGTTCGAGCTCACGCTCGAGCCGGAGAACGGCTCCCCGATCGACAGGCCGACCGGGCCGATCCAGTACATCGGGCGGGCGGTGAAGGTGCTGTAGGGCGGACACCTTGCCGGGTTTGAAGCGCAATTGACTCGCTTAATATGTCGAAAAAACGAGTTTGTCGCGATATTGAACTCAATTCAACTCCGCGGCCCGTAGCATTGGAACATGAATAACAGCAATGCGGGTTTTCGAGGTAACAAGGCGGCTTTGCCCTCCAAGCCCTGCATGGGGTGTGGTCTGACCATGACATGGCGCCGTCGATGGGCAAAGAACTGGGCCGAGGTGAAGTACTGCTCCGACGCCTGCCGCAAAACCCGGCCGCGTTCCGCCCCATGAATCCCGGCGTACAGCCAGCTGATGAGGTTCCAGCGCTGCGCGGTCCGTCTGGTCAACAAGCCGTCCCGCTGATTTCACTCGGCTCACCGTCGCAACACACACCATGACTTCAATCGCTCTCATCACAGGCGCCAGCGGCGGCATCGGTCGCGTCTTGGCACGGCAGCTGCACGCGAAGGGCTTCCGCGTCGCGGCTGTGGGTCGTGATGTCGCTCGCCTGGCCGATGTCGAAGCCGCAGTGCGCATAGCTGCCGACACCGCCACACCCGAAGGCGCGGCCCAGGCCATTGCGGCCTGCCAAGAAGCGCTCGGCGCAGTGCCCACTTTGTTGGCGCACTGCGTGGGCAGCACGCTGATCGCACCGCTGCACCGTACCCGCGCGGATGCCTATCGCGAGGTGATGCGTGTGAACCTCGACAGCGCAGTGTTCATGCTGCAAGCATGGATCGGCGCGATGCAGGCCGGGCAAGGCGGGCCCGGTGCCGCAGTTTTCGCAAGCTCGGTCGTGGCGCGCATCGGTGTCGCCAATCACGAGGCGATCGCTGCGGCAAAGGGTGGCATCGAAGCCCTGGTGCGCAGTGCCGCGGCCACCTATGCAACACAAGGTCTGCGCATCAACGCCGTTGCCCCGGGCATGACCGAGACGCCGATGACGGCCAGCATGCTGAAACTGCCCGCCATGCGTGACGGGGCTGCGCGGCAATACCCCTTGGGCGGCGTGCAGACTGCAGACCAGGTCGCCGATGTCATGGCCTGGCTGCTCAGCGACGGCGCGGCTCGCCTCACGGGACAGGTGATTGCGGTGGATGGGGGCTTCACCACAGTGCGGCCGCTGGTGCGGTAGCGGTAGAACGATTCAAAGAGACACCCGTCGCCGAGCCGTCGGCCAGACGGACGCCGCTTATGGCGCGTGGATTTCAGTGCGTGCCGTGCACGTGCTTAGTCGCCGCCCGCCTGAAAGCGCGGGCCGGCACCTCGCTCGACAGCTCTTTGAGGATGCCGCAATCGCTTGCGGCCGCCGCCGTAGAACATTGCTCCAAAAGGCCCTTCAACTGCTTCTCCAATGCGCGCAGCTCGCGGATGCGTTGAGCGACGTGCTCAAGGTGTTCTTCCAGAAGCTCGTTGACGCCGCCGCAGTTTTGCTGCGGTGCCTCCTTGAAGCGAAGTAGCGCGCGAATCTCGTCCAGCGCCATGTCGAGGGAACGGCAATGGCGAATGAACATGAGCCGCTCGATGTGCTCCTGCCCGTAGATGCGGTAGTTGCTTTCGGTCCGTCCCGGAATTGGCAGCAGCGCCTCTTTTTCGTAGAAACGAATGGTTTCGACTGCCGTCTCCGTGGCCTGTGCCAGTACACCAATTTTCATTGAAAGCCCCTTCGAAAAACGTTCTGAAAATGAAGCTTGACTCTAAACCCGCTACAGGGTTTCCAATCGAGGCAATGACAAAAACCACAATGCCTGAAATGAACCGGGAGCCACTCACCGGCTCCTGCGCCGACAACGACTGCTGTGTGCCCTTGATGGCCGCTGCAGGGACGTCCGCCATCGCAGCCAAGACAACTGTTCCCGTGGGCGCAACGGTCTTCCGCATCCCCGCAATGGACTGTGCGGTTGAAGAAAGCGACATCCGCCGTGCGCTCGACAAGGTCACCGGCATCAAGAGCCTCAACTTCCAGTTGGGCGCGCGCACGGTGGCGATCAACGCACCGGCCGACGTGATTCCGCTGGCGGTCAAAGCTATTCAAAGCGCAGGTTACGAGCCGGTGCCGGTGAGCGCGTCTCGAAGCGGCGCAGGCCATGCTGCGACCCACGCAGCCGAGGACGGCCATCATGGCCACGACCATGCGGGGCATGGCCACGATCACGGCCACGCTCATGGCGAGCAATCGTCGAGCGTGATTCGCCTCGGCGCCGCGCTCGCACTGGCCGTCGGCGCCGAGGCGCTGCACTTCGTCGCCAGCGATGTCCCGGCAATGAAGTACGTCGGCCTCGGCATGGCCGCAATCGCGATCTGGTTGTCGGGCGTCGAGACATATTCCAAGGGCGTCAAGGCGCTGAGCCACGGCCGTTTGAACATCAATGCGCTGATGAGCGTGGCTGTGACCGGCGCTTTCGTCATCGGCCAGTGGCCGGAAGCCGCGATGGTCATGGCGCTCTACGCCATCGCCGAATTGATCGAAGCGCGTGCCGCCGACCGTGCCCGCAACGCGATCAAGGGCCTGGTCGCGCTTGCGCCGGAAGAAGCCGACGTGCAGCAGGCAGACCGCAGCTGGAAGACCGTGCCGTCGGCCGGTGTACCGCTCGACGCCATCGTGCGCATTCGTCCCGGTGAGCGCGTGCCGCTCGATGGCGTCGTCACCGAAGGACGCAGCGCGGTAAATCAGGCGCCGGTGACGGGCGAGAGCTTGCCCGTCGACCGCAGCGTCGGAGACGCGGTCTATGCCGGCACCATCAACGAGACCGGTGAACTCCAGTTTCGCGTGACCGGCACCGCCTCCAACACCACGCTGGCGCGCATCATCCATGCGGTCGAAGAAGCGCAGGGAACGCGCGCACCGACGCAGCGCTTCGTCGACCGTTTCGCGGCCATCTACACGCCATCCGTCTTCGTGCTGGCATTGGCTGTTGCTGTGGTGATGCCGTGGCTGACGAACTCCACCTGGCTCGAAGCCATCTACAAGGCACTGGTGCTGCTGGTGGTCGCCTGCCCGTGCGCACTGGTGATCTCAACGCCGGTCACGGTCGTCAGCGCGCTGGCAGCGGGCGCGCGCAGAGGCATCCTGATCAAAGGCGGCACCTATCTGGAAGAGGCGCGAAACCTGAAGGCCATCGCGCTCGACAAGACCGGCACGATTACCGAGGGCAAGCCCAAACTGGTCGACTGGTTCGTTGTGCGCTCCAACGCCGACGAAGAGCAGGTCGGCCGCATCGCGATGAGCCTGGCGGAGCGTTCCGACCACCCGGTGTCAAAGGCCATCGCGCAAGGGCTCGGCTCGCCCACTCACGCAGTAGATGGCTTCACCGCCCTCCCCGGCCGCGGCACGCAAGGCACGATCGATGGCCGCAACCACGTGCTCGGCAACCACCGCCTCATGCAGGAGCGTAACCACAGCAATGCCGACATCGCCGCCCGACTCGCGGCACACGAGCAGCAAGGCCGCACGGTCACGCTGCTGGCAGATGACAGCGGCGTCATCGCTCTGTTCGCGGTGGCTGACACCATCAAGGAATCATCGCGCCAGGCCATCGCCGAGCTCAAGGCACTCGGCGTGACGCCCATCATGCTGACCGGTGACAACGCGGCAACCGCGAAGACGATCGCCGCCGAAGCCGGCATCGACGAGTCGCAAGGCAACCTGTTGCCCGAAGACAAACTTGCAGAGATCCAGGCGTTGCAGAAGCGCTTTGGCGCCACCGCGATGACCGGTGACGGCATCAACGACGCCCCCGCGCTGGCGCAGTCCGATATCGGTTTCGCGATGGGCGCGATGGGCACCGACATCGCCATGGAAGCGTCAGACGTGGTGGTCATGAACGACGACCTGCGCCGCATTCCGGAGACGATTCGTCTCTCGCGCAAAACGCACACGGTGCTGGTGCAGAACATTTCGCTCGCGCTCGGCATCAAGGCCGTCTTCATGGCGCTCGCTCTGGTCGGCACCGCCACGATGTGGATGGCCGTATTCGCCGACATGGGCGCGACGCTGCTGGTCGTCGCCAATGGCTTGCGACTGATGCGTGCTAAGACGACGGGCGATCGCATCGCCTGAATTACGCGCCCAGGCTTCGCCGATCGTGTCGGCGCCGGGCTAGACAGGCATTGCAGCTGCAGCGGCAGTCCCGGTAAACGCAGGTCCGCTCACTTCCTTGGCCGCATAACCACGGTTGACATCGAGCCCGGTGATGCGCCAATCATGGGCGGGCAGCGCAACCGGATGCACGATGCGCTCGAACGATCGCATCGGCCACATCACACCGAAGCGGCGTTCATGCTCGAAGGTGTCGACCTCGGCAACGGCCCCCTGCGTGTTGACGAAGCCTTCCAGCGTGAAGCGCATCCGGTGCACCAGGCCGTCCCCGCGATCGATGCACAGGGCGACGCGGTCGGTGGCGGACCGGCCCAAACCGGGCGACAACCAGACGTCGACGACATCGCAAACGCGACCGTCGACACGCTCGGTGCCACCCATCTGCATGCGCAGCCCGCGGTCGTTCAGCCATAGCGGACCGAGCAGAAAAAGTCCATAGCCCTCTGCCACCAGCGCGGCCGCTTGCTGCGCAGCGTTGTCGGCGCTGCGCACGCCGTTAAACCATACCGCCACCTCGCCTGCGTCGTCCGTTGCCGTGCCACCCCTGCGCCACCAGACGTGCTTGTTGCCCTTCGCCCCGGTGTAGGCCTGCGCCACCACAGCGGTCGAAGGCAGCAGTCTTTCCTGAGAACTGCCGCGATAGCCTTCGTCGACGACTTCAGGCTGGATGCGACCCACCAGTGGCCGCCACTGGCCGCTGTAGCTGACATTGATATCGGTCATCGTCCGGTATGCAGCAAGGCCGTGCGCTTCTGCACTGTCGCGAAGCCGCGCCGTGGCAGCGGCATCGCTCGCCGGTGCTTGTACGAGCGGCAGTGGCGTGGTGCAGCCGCCGACGAGCCACGGCAGCGTGAGCGCGCCGAGCACGCTCCTGCGGCTGAGTGCGCGCGCGGCCGTTGGAAGCGAGGCCATCAGGCCTTCTTTGCCCAAGCGCTGCACCAGCCCTTGGCGCTGACCTGCTTGCCGGCGAAGAGCGGACAGGCGCCGTTGGCGTCGCCCGCCTTACCTTGGTACAGCGCGCAGTTGCCGCACATCTGGCCCGCGGCGTACTTCGGAAATTTCTTGGCGTCGACGCGACTAGCATCCGCCGCATAGCCCAACGCAGCGGCTTGCGGATCTTTTTCATCGACTGTTGCTTGCGCCATCGCGTCGAGGCCGAAGGCTGTCGCCCCAGCGGAAATGGTCAGCAAAAAGATGCGGCGTGTGGTCTGGGTTGTATTCATCGTGGTCTTTCGTGGTTTTGGAACTGGCACCGTCGACAACGGCGATGCGCTCTGGTACCCAATTATTCATTTTAGTGAAACGATAATGAAGCGCTAAATGCGATTTTTATTGCCAAATAACGATTCAAAAGTGAGTCAATTAAAAAAGGAACACCCGTCAAATGAACAGCCGCACCCGGCCACCTAGCAAGTAAGCCGGCAATGTGGGCCACGTGAGAGCGGTCGGCATTTCAAATGGAATGCCAGGATGGCTCGCGGTGGGCATTGGCTACGCAACGCCTACTTCGCGCAATCGCATATGCGCCACACCATCCCACGCTACAGGTAGCTGATTCTTCGCCTGGAGATAGTGATGCGTGAACACCGCCAGATAGGCATCCAGCATGCGTTCTGCGACAAGCTCACCTGCCAGGTTCATGCACAGTGCTGCCACTTCGCTGGTGCAGAAATGATCGTCACGACCAGACCGACGCAGCTTGTATTGCGGAAGTCGATCGGGCTGCAGGCTGAGCACGGGCAACCGGTCCAGATACGGACTTTTCCCGAACATTTTGCGTGCCTCGGCCCAAGTGCCATCGAGCAGGATGAACAGCGGGCGCTTGCCGGGCTCTCCATCGTCGGCGTTAGGCTCCAGCGTATGCACCACCCGCTCTGGCGCCGCGTACTGCCCCGGGAACACGACATACGGCTGCCAATGCGGGTCACTCAGCAAAGCCAGAAGTGCGGGATCGGTCTCGGTGCGCGACCATCCGAACGCGAAGGTATCGACTACCACATCGGCGATCAACCAACCGGTGTTGCTCGGCTTGAGTGGCTCGATGTCGGCCATGAGCAGACACACCGCCGCGCGCGTAACGACCGAGGGACGCAATGCGCACATGCAATGGCTGAAAACCAGACGGCAGCCGGTGCAACGCTCGCGCTTGAAGCCACCACGGGCGAGAAATGGTTTGGCGCTGCGGGCCAGTCGCGCAGTACGCAGGCGGGAGACGGCGTGGGGCATGCATGGATTCTCGGGCGTCTTCGGCTTGCTGAAGCACGCCCTGTAGCATGAGCGCTTACAAAAAAAGTCAGGGAAGTCCGAGCTATATGGTGCAGAGAAGTTGGATACGCGCAGCGTTCGTTTTGGTACCCGCAATGAGTGTGGTCATGCTGGCAGGTTGCGCGAAAGATCAGCCTGTGAATACTGCGAGCAGACAGAGCGCATCCCGGAGTGCGGCCGCAAAGCCGGTACCGCCGGATCAAGCGGCGCCAGCAACAGGCAACAGCAGCTTTGTCAGCCCCGCGACGGGCAACACAATTTCAGGCTACGACGGCGTCCGCAACAAGGGTATCGATATCGGCGGCAGCCGCGGCGACCCGGTCGTCGCTGCCGCAGCCGGGCGCGTAATACTGGTCAGCAATTCGCTGCGCTCTTACGGCACGATGATCATCATCAAGCACAACGCCAAGCTGATCACGGCCTACGCACATCTGGACCGCTCGCTGGTGCATGAAGACGATCAGGTCAAGCAAGGCCAGAAGATCGGCGACATGGGCAGCACGGGTACGGATCGCGTCAAGCTGCATTTCGAAGTTCGAAAGGATGGGGTTGCAACGAATCCTGTGCCTTATCTGCAAAGCAGATAGCGCGCCTTTGTCCGAATCAAATTCGCCGAGCCAATTCGCAGGCGGCCTGAGGCGCCACAAGGCGACTGCCGGTCGGTGTCACAAGGTCCGCGGGGCAGTTCACGTCGCGGGTTTCGAGCATGGGACGACATCCGAGGCACCTCAACAATCTCACGCGGTCATCTATCGCCCGACCGGGTCGAGAGCCGCTACGCTGGCACGTGTGTCGACGGCGGGATGCTGATCGATGTCGGCTGACTTCGATCAACGTCGACTGACCTCGATAGACGCCGCCGTTAGCGTCGGGTGGCCGAGTTCATCTGGCTGGTTCCCGCGGGAAGGCCATGAATAGAGGAGCCTTGAGGCTGCGAATTGGAAGGCGGTGGCGTGCTGGCCGGGAATGCCGGCGTCCCCTGAGGCTGCACGGGCGTTGAGCCCTCCCCACCTTGCGACTGCACACCCTTGCGTCCGACACACGGCCGCCTCGGGTCGGAACTGAAACTGCCGTCAGCGCACTGCGCCGTGGTCCCTGCGGGCGCGCCGCGGGTTGCTTGCGCGGAGACGTCGGTCACGGCACCCATCGAGAGAGCGCTCGTAATGAACAACTGTAGAAATTTATCCATCCTTTACTGTATGGCAGCCGTCGAATCACTTGCGTTGGCGTGGGGAAGCTCAAACCGGGCAGTTCACTACGATCGCCCGATGCCGACCGCGCCGCGGTGTCAGGGCAAGATCCACCGTTTTCAACCCTTCTGAAAATCAAACGTGCTCACCATCCATCACCTCGGCAAATCCCAGTCGGAACGCATTGTCTGGCTCTGCGAAGAACTCGGTCTCAACTACAAGCTCGTGCTGCACAACCGCGACCCGGTCACCGCGCTCGCACCGCCCTCGCTCGTCGAGCTGCATCCACTGGGAACCGCACCCGTCATCGCGGACGGCGACATCGTCCTTGCGGAGTCGGGTGCCATCATGGAATACATCATCGGCAAGTACGGTGGTGGACGCTTGACGTTCGCACCGACGCACCCTGAATACGCGCAGTACGTCTTTTGGTTGCACTACGCGAACGGCAACCTGCAGCCCGCCATGGGTCGCAACATGGTGATGCATCGGCTGGGGGTTCCACCGGACAATCCGATCGCTGCGCGCATCAGAAGTCGGCTGCTCGGTGGGTTCGCGATGATCGAGACCCGACTGGGTGAGGCATCTTTTCTTGCGGGCGACACCTTGACCGCCGCAGACATCATGACGGTGTTTTCGCTGACGACCATGCGCTACTTTTATCCATTCGATCTCACGCCGTACCCGAACGTGCGGGGCTACCTGAAGCGCATCGCCGCCATCGCTTCGTATCAGCGCGCCATGAAAAAAGGCGACCTCGGAATGAAGCTGTTGCTCGACTGATCGAGCAGAAGAAAAGGAAAGGACGAAGCAAAAGTTCAGCCACTTATGCCAACTAATTCCGAAAAGGTGCGGCAAGGTATACCTTTGGTCGACTTGGCTTGTGACAAGCGCACGGCTAGTCTCAAGGCTTGGTTCTCCAAGGTGGTTTCAAGGGCCACACTTCCAAAGGCCCGCCTCGTGCGGGCCTTTTTTTGCTCTCCGCGCGCAAAAAACCTCGCTTCCGATGAACGAAGCATTGGATTGGGTTGTCGGCGGCAAGGCCGCGTATAGTTATGGACCATGAAAAACGCGATGCTCCTGATGTTCCTGCTCGGCACAGGCGCAATCGTGTTGCTGCTGGCCGGCCGCTTGATTGACGCCCACAAACTGAGAGGTGGCCATTGGGACATCGCCATATCGGCGATCGTCATCGCAGCGATTGCCGCCATTGGGATTTTTCTGTCTACCGATCATGATGATTGGCTGCAATCGATCATGGGTCGAAGGCACTAACCCTTCTTAAGCGTGCCCTAAGCCCCGCGTGCTCTAGTCGAAATAACAATTTCGTAAAGCGAAAGGCTTCCATGTTCAAACGTCTGGTTATCCACCTCAGTTTCGCGCTGGCGTTGACCGTTCCGGCACTGGTGCTGGCACAGGTTGATTCAGCCGCAAACCGTGCCCACGAACCGTCCATCGACGAAATCTACAGGGCGGCAGAGAGCGGAAAAACCGCTGAAGCCGACAGCATGATCGCCACAGTTTTGGCGGCGCATCCGGGCAGTGCCAAAGCCCATTTTGTGCATGCCGAACTCCTCGCCAAAGAAGGCAAGCTCGGCGCTGCCAAGACCGCTTACGCCAAGGCAGAGGCGCTGGCGCCGGGCCTGCCTTTCGCCAAGCCGGGGGCGGTTGCCAGCTTGCTGGAGCGAATCGGTGGATCAGCATCTGCATCGCGACCTTCTCCTGCGAAGGCAACCGAATTACAGAGCGCGGAATCTCCCGGGCTTGGCATGCCAGCCAAGACGGGAATCGTGGTGCTGCTGGTCGCGGCAGGGTTCTTCCTCTTCAAACGGATTTCAGGCGCACGGCCTCCGGCGAGCGGTGCAGCCGGCGCGCCGGTCAGTGCGCAAGCGGGCTACCCGAATGCTCCCTACAGCGGCGGCCCGGGTGGGTATGCACCGGGGTCGATGGCTCAGCCCAACTACTCCCAAGCTCCGTCGACGTCCGCTGCGCCATCGGCGACTTCCGGCCTCGGCGGCGCGTTGATGACAGGCGCCGCTGTCGGCTTGGGCGCAGTCGCAGTCGAGCAAGCCGTGCGGCACTTCAGCCAACGCGAGAGGCCGGACGACGCAGTCGAGCGACGTCGCGATCAGCCTGCTTTCGACAACAATCTTGGACCGGATTCCAATGCCGACATGGGAGGCTCCGACTTCGGAATTTCCGATGCCGGCTCTTGGGACAGTGGCAGTGGCGGCGGTGGAGATTCCAGCAGCGACTGGTGAGACGCTGGTGCGTAGATCGAGTCGCCTAACAGCGAAGCGGCTCCAGTACATCCCCATTTCCCTGGACGTCTTGAGCCGACGAACGGGCGCCACAAAAGCCAAGTAGAAAGCATCATCGGACAATGGCGCTGACCCTCCAATTCCTGTCGTTGGACGACAAGATCCAGGCCGATTGCCGCTCTGGCGAATTGAAAACCGACATCTATGACCACGTGGCGATCTTCGTCGGCCACCACCTCGATCGATCACATGCCGCAATGCTCAGGGCGTCGCGCTGCGAGTTGGCGGCGGGCCGCTATTCGCGGTATTCGGGCGATGTCTATCGACCGGCACACAACGATCCGGTCGAAGTGGGGTCGTGCCTGGTGGGCGTCTTTCCGACAGCGGGCGATCGCGATGCATTTGCGCTTCTCTCAGGTGCACACCCCGCGCAGTTCGCCCGGGCGATTGCGCAGCCCGATTGATACGACAGGAAGCGGCATCGGTCCGTAGCAGTCAATGCTGCCGGCGGTGCGGATGGTGTCGTGCGGCTCAGCCGTTGTCATTGCGCAATTCATTTCATGTAGGAACGCAGCACAGAGACAATGGCCTCGACGTCTTCCATACGGTCATGCGCTGCGTCGCTTGCTGGCCCCATGTGCTCGCGGAGATGGCCTTCAAGCACCTGAGACATCAGGCCGTTTACCGCCCCGCGAATGGCCGCGATCTGCTGCAGTATCGCCATGCATTCAGTGCCCGATTCAAGTGCGCGCTCCAATGCCTCGGTCTGGCCCTTGATGCGCCTGACGCGTGCAAGCAAGGGCTTTTGGTCGGTGGTCGTGTGTGCCATGGTGCATTGTAAAAGGCGTCTGCAAGATACTGGGGTACAGTATCGGAATGGAAACAGTAGATACCGCTCAACCACCTTCGGAGTGGCAGCACTCTCACGCTTTCGACGAAGGCAATCCACTCGCCGAGCGCCTGACCAAATGGGTGGTCGTCCTGACCGCCGTGATGATGGTGGTCGAAATAGCAGGTGGCTGGACCTTCAACTCCATGGCTCTTCTGGCTGATGGCTGGCATATGAGCTCCCACACGCTCGCGTTGGGTCTGTCGGTCGTCGCATACGCGGCGGCGCGGCGCTTTTCCGGCGACAGTCGCTTTGCATTCGGCACCTGGAAGATCGAAGTGCTCGGTGGCTTCAGCAGCGCCATTCTGTTAACGCTGGTTGCAGCGCTAATGCTCTATCAATCCGTGGAACGACTTGCCTCCCCTGGCGTAATTCACTACGACGAGGCCATCGCGATCGGCGTGGTCGGCTTGCTGGTGAACCTCGCTTGCGCGTGGTTGTTACGCGGAGGTCATCAACACGATCATCACGGTCACGACGATCGCGCTCGTGGTCATGGGCATCACCAGGATTTGAACCTGCGTTCGGCTTATGTCCATGTCGTGGCCGATGCCGCCACTTCTGTTTTGGCCATCGTGGCGCTGTTTGGCGGCAAGCTGTGGGGCGCGGCGTGGCTCGACCCTGCCATGGGCATCGTCGGTGCCGGGCTGGTGGCAGTGTGGGCCTTTGGGCTGATGCGCGATTCAGGCCGGGTGCTTCTGGATGCAGAAATGAACGCGCCCGTGGTGCAGGAGATTCGGGACGTCATCGATGCCAGTCCTCTTGAGGCGACACTTTGCGACCTGCACGTCTGGCGCGTCGGCAAAGGCAAATACGCCTGCATCGTCTCGCTCTTGACGACGGAAGATGTCGAGCCCGACTTTTTTAAACAGCAGCTGCGCGTTCATGAAGAGCTCGTTCACATCACGGTCGAAGTCAACCGTGTGAAAAATCGCGCGTCGAGTAGTGGTCGCGGGATGCAGTAAGCGGCGACCTGGGTAGAGCGCTATTAGCGCGGCGTGTCACCGATGACCGTTGTGCGATAGAGCTTGCGACGAAGCTTGTCGGGCGTACCCGCTGCCAGGTGCATCAACGACCGGTTGTCCCAGAACACCAGGTCGTGCGGTTTCCAGGCATGCCGATAAATGAATTCGGGCTTTACGCTGTGGGCGAACAACTCAGCCAGGAGCGCATCGCTTTCGTCCTGCGGAAGGCCGACGATGCGTGTCGTGAAATGCTCGCTGACGAACAACGCTCTGCGGCCGGTTTCCGGATGCGTGCGGACCACAGGCTGCACGGCAGGCGCCACTTCGTCGATTTGAGTCTGCGAAAGCTTGGGACGCCAAGGGTTCTTGGCGCGCAAGTCTTCGTACTTGGCAAGATAGCTGTGCTCTGCTTTGAGATGCAGGACTTTTTGCTGTAGCTGAGTGCTCAACGCATCCCATGCCAGATGCTGATTGGCGAACAGCGTGTCGCCGCCTTCCGCCGGGAGCTCCTGCGCGTGCAGGAGCGAACCCAAACTCGGCCGCGGCTTGTACGAAATATCGGAGTGCCAGTAAACGCCAGCGTCGCCGAGTCCGATCGGCTCGCCGTTCTCCTTGATATTTGAAACGATCAGGATCTGAGGGTGATTGTTCAGGTGAAACTGATGCAGCACATGGATTTCTAGCGGGCCGAAGCGGCGGCTGAACTCGATGTGCGCCTCAGGCGAAACATCCTGGTCGCGGAACACGACGACATGATGGTCCAGGTGCGCGCGGTGAATGCGCGCAAAGTCCGCATCGTTGATAGGCTTGGAGATGTCGAGCCCGACGATTTCGGCACCGACAGCTGCGTCGAAGCCGCGAACTTCAAAGGCTTGCGAGGGTATCGGATCGGCGGATTCTGCCGTGGGTCCGGTTCGTGTTGCTGTGGCTGTGGCTGTGGCTGTGGCGGTCATGCGAAAGCTTGTTCTTAAGACGAATTCGCCACTCTAGGCCCACAGAGGGCGCACGGGAACCATTGATTTATTGATTGCTTGTGAGAAATCGGTCGATCGAAAATAATTCCAAGTGGCCGGCTGCAGCACTCGCCGACTGCATGTCGTCAGCCCAGGCCCGGATTGGATGCGTCGAGTCCGACGCAGACTGCCTGTCGGCGCCTGCAGGCATTCCGGGGCTACACGCGAAACTCTGCCGCACACTACTTCAATCGAGTTTCCTGCATGACATTCACCAAGTCGCGAATCCTCCCACTCACCTTGCTTACTGTTGCGGGCTCGCTGCTCCTTTGTGCGTGCGCCAGTGCTCCCCCCGGCGGTCGCACGCCGGTCGCTTTGGCGTCCAATGTCGATCTGCCACGGTTCATGGGTGACTGGTATGTCATCGCGAACATCCCGACCTTCCTGGAAAAGGGGGCGCACAACGCCAAGGACAGCTATCGGCTCGATGCGGACGGCACCATTCCGACGACTTTCAGCTTCAACGCGGACACACCCGACGGTCCACGCAAGAGTTATGGTTCCCGTGGATTCGTAATGGATGGCGGAGCCAACGTCGTGTGGGGCCAGCAGTACGTCTGGCCGATCAAGGCGGACTACCGCATTTCCTATGTTTCGCCCGATTACGCACAAACTGTGATCACTCGGGACAAGCGCGACTATGTATGGATCATGGCGCGCACGCCCACCATTCCAGATGCCGACCTGGAGCGTCTCACCGCTTTCGTGGCCGCTCAAGGCTACGACGTGAGCAAATTGCAGAAAGTGCCACAGCTCGCAATCAAATGATCGCCGCTGCACCGCCAAAGCGCCTAATGGGCTGATCGGCGGGCGACCCTCGAAAGTTGTCCGTCAGTTGCGAATGAATGTCATGCTGCTGTCCGACCGCTGCGATGACGTGGAACTCGCTGGTGGGGTCCGGCGCCAGAAGCTCGGGGCCATCACCGCGGCAAAGCGAGCAATTCGGTCTTCGCGAACCCGCCCTCCGGTGGCAGCCATCTCGATGAGTGCGGCGTATTCGGAAGTGTCAGTATCGGGAATCTGCATACCCCGATGCTAAGGCTCGCCAAGGCAAACTGTGTGACCTCATCAGTGCTGACCCGCGTTGCGATTGTGTCGAACGCGCCTTTTTTCACAGATTTTCACAATGCATTACCTACCAGCACCGGTGGGCGAAGAATTCACTGATCGGCCGGCGCTTTGACGCTGACATCGCCGGGCTTGGAATATTGGCTGACCCGGCTTCGTTCGATGCGCGAAAGCCCTACGGCCCTACCCCACGCGGGCCGACACATCGGCTCCCGCCAGGCATCGAGACTGCGTCCTCAAGCGGCGATTGACCGCCTTGCAAACTTCCCAATTTACCGATCAAGAAAGGTTTTCCATGAACGAAGACAACGTCAAATCTCCATCGCAACTGGCGGACCAAGCTCGCGGCACTATGGGTGACGCAATCGATACGGCTCGAAATTTTGCCCAGGCATCGCGAGCGGCCGGAGACGATGCGCTGAATTCCGTGAAGGATTCAGTCAAAGACGGCGCAGAAGACGCCAAGGCGCTCGGTCAAGATGCAGCTATGGCAGCCCGAAGCTATGGCAGGGACGCAAAACAGACCGCAAAGGACGCGATGGATTCCGGTAGGGCCTGCGCCAAAGATGCCGTCAATGCTGCTGGCAAAAAGGTAGATGACCTCAAGGACCAGTTTTCATCGGCGCGCAAACAGAGTGAGCAATACATCATGGACCAGCCCGTCCGGGCGACGTTGATTGCCGCTGCTGGCGGTGCAATCCTGACTGCGCTGCTCGTTTCGTTCATGCGCAGCAGCGATCGGCGCTAGGCGCTACTAAGGTAACAGAGGTTCCCCGAGGGACCCTCTCACGTGGTGTGGTTTGCATGCCCTTTAAATTGGGCATGATTGGAGCTGAAGGCGCCGACGCTGCACGCGTCCTCAGCACGCGGCAATGTGCGGTCGTTTGACGGCGATGCATACACGGCGGCATGCGAGCGGGACTGAGCCACAACCACCAGAGACACCGATGACAAAAAACCCTGCGACAACGGTCACGCTGAGCGATGTTGCTACTTCCACAGCCACTTCAAACGCAAAAGTCAGCGTCCGTACCGCCGTGCTGGACCTGCTGCGAGCGTTTCGCATGACGACGATGTTCGGCAACCCTGGCTCCACAGAACTCGGGCTCTTCCGCGACTTTCCGTCCGACTTCCGCTACGTGCTTGGCCTCCAGGAGGCTGTGGTGGTGGGTATGGCAGATGGCTATGCCCAGGCCACGCGCAACGCAAGCTTCGTCAATCTGCACTCGGCTGCGGGTGTCGGTCACGCCATGGGCAACATCTTCACCGCTCACAAAAACCAGACTCCGATGATCATTACCGCCGGTCAGCAGGCAAGGTCGATCTTGCCGTTCGACCCCTTTCTGTTCTCCGGCCAGGCCACCGAGTTGCCCAAGCCCTATGTCAAGTGGAGCGTGGAGCCGGCCCGCGCCGAAGACGTGCCGCTAGCAATGGCTCGCGCCTATTACATCGCCATGCAGGAGCCCCGCGGTCCGGTGCTCGTGTCGATACCTGCGGATGACTGGGACTGCCTCACCGAACCGGTATTGCCGCGCGTGGTGAGTACCGAGTTCCGACCCGAACCGATGGTGCTCGGCCTCATCGGCGATGCGTTGGATGCGAGCCGTCGTCCTGCGTTTGTCGTGGGCACCGCGGTCGACCGCTGCGGAGCCTGGGACGCGGTGATCGCCCTTGCAGAACGTCACAGCGCAAGCGTATGGGTGGCGCCGATGTCGGGCCGATGCGGCTTTCCCGAAGACCACCGCCTGTTCGCCGGCTTCCTGCCCGCCATGCGCGAGAAGATCGTGCAGCTCCTCGACGGTCACGACTTCATCTTCGCAGTCGGTGCGCCGGCCTTCATCTATCACGTGGAAGGCCACGGCCCGCACGTGCCCGCCGGCGCTACGCTGGGCCAGCTGATCGACGACCCGACGATTGCGGCGTGGACTCCGGTCGGCACGACGGCCGTGGGCAATATCCGGCTCGGCGTGCAGGACTTGCTGGATCGTCCTGTCGCCCCGCAACTTGGGCAACGCGCCCTGCCCGCCCCGCGCGCCGCCCGACCGCTTGCAACCCCGCCACAAGACGGCGAACTGATGTCCGTCGCCTATGTCCTGCAAACGCTTGCCGGCCTCCGTGCAAGCGACAGCATCGTGGTCGAGGAAGCGCCCACCGCACGTTCGGTCATGCACGCGTACCTGCCGATGCTTGAGAGCGGCGGCTTCTACACGATGGTCAGCGGCGGCTTGGGCCACAGCATGCCGGCGGCCGTCGGCGTTGCGCTGGCCGAGGCTCAGAAGAACAGTGGACGCAAGGTGATCGGCTTGATCGGCGATGGATCCAGCATGTACTCGATCCAGGCGTTGTGGAGTGCGGCCCAGTTAAACCTGCCGATCACCTACGTGATCCTGAAGAACCGCCGCTATGCCGCATTGCAGGACTTCGCGCCGGTGTTCGGCTTCGAGCCGGGCGAAACGCTCCAAGGGACTGATCTGCCCGGCATGGACTTCGTTGCGCTGGCGCGGGGTCAGGGTTGCGACGCGGTGACGGTCAACGATGCCGGTCAACTTACCGAGGTGCTGCGAGCAGCGCTGGCCGCTACCCGGCCCACACTGGTAGAAGTCGAAGTGGCGTAGCGGTTACCGCCGCTTGGGCACCGACACGGTGAAAGTCACTCGGGTTCCGTCATGGCTGTAAGCCAGTTTGCCGCCATGCCCCTTCGCGACTTCGCTCGCTATGTACAACCCCAGCCCAAGACCGCCGGGGTTTCGCACGTTTCCGATCGAACGCTGTTTAAACGGATCGAAGAGAGTCCCTATAGCCGCCGCCTCGATCGGCGGCGCCATGTTTGCAACGCTGAGCACCACCATCGATTCCTCCTCGGCCAGCCGCACCCAGATCGACTCGCCGGCCACACCGTGGTGGCGCGCATTGCTAATGAGGTTGTTCACCACTTGCGACATGCGGTCTGAATCGAATTCGGCGAGCAACACAGGAGGCAGTTCTGTAAGTATCGAAACTCCGGGGTAGGCAAGGCGCGCGTCTTCTATCAGACCGCGAACGAGGGCAGCCACATCACCGGGCACGCAGTTGAGGCCGAGTCCCAACCCGGCCCGCATGCGGCTCATCTCGAACACTTCACCGATTAACCGCTGCATGCGGCCTATGGACGTGGCGATGCGTTTGCCATATCCCGCCTGCCGATCGGGACTGCCCTGCTCCAGCATCAGCCCCATCATGCTGATCGTCTGCAGCGGATCGCGCAGGTCGTGACCAAGCACCGCAAGCAACTGGGCTCGCGCCATTTCCATGCGTGAGGCGCGTGCGGCACCGGCACGCGCCAGGGACTCCATTAGGTCGTGCGCGATGACGCGGTCGGCGTCGTCCCAAGCCACCGAAGTGCCTTCGACCGTCTGCCGCCATTCGGCCAGCGAGCCCTGCGGCGTCAGGCGTGCGCCGAGCGGGCCGATGCGTTCGAGCTTGGCGGGGATACCGCTCCACACGATGGTTTCGATCTGTTCGCGTCGCAGTAGAACGATCCAGCCGCGGTTGACCCGGTCGATACAGAGCGCCATGAACCCACAGAACGGCTGCAGTGCCAAACGCAACGCTTCTGGCAACTCGGCGGATTCGTGCAGCGCGATCAGATCCTTCTCTTCTGTGTCGAGCCAGCGAAGAAGTTGTGCGGCGCTGTCGTTGGGCAGCGCTGCGCAAGTCATGATTCCGCCATAGCTGCACAGGGAGGCGTCGAACGACATCACGCGGCCGAGTGCTTCGGTCATGTCCGGAAACGCAGACGCGAAATCGTCGCTGCCAAGTAGCAGATCGGTCAGATTTTTACGGACTTCGACCGCCGCCAATCGTCGTTTGGCGGCCAGTCGTTCAACCGCGCTTTGGACCGAGGCGGACAGCACATGCGACAGCACATCGCACGTCATGCGGACCGCATACGGCACGCGGTGTGCCGTACCGTGATGACAGGCGATCAAGCCCCACAGCTGCCCGTTAACCACGATCGACAAGCTCATCGAGGCGCCGACCTGAATGTTCTTCAAGTACTCGATGTGAATCGGCGAGACGCTGCGCAAGACCGAGAAACTCAAATCGAGGGGGCGGTCGACCGGATCGTGCGCATCGATCGGCACCTGCTCGTCATAGACGTCGGCAATCAAGCGCAGCGGATTGAGCACATACAGCGCGCGCGCCTGCACTGGAATATCGGTGGCCGGAAAGCGGCGACCCAGAAACGGCTCGAGTGCCGGCACGCGTACCTCTGCCACGACCTCGCCGCTGTCGTCTTGGTGAAAGCGGTAGGCCATCACGCGGTCGAAGCCGGTGAGCTTGCGTACCGTTTCGACAGTTTCCAAAAGCATGGCGGTGACGTCTCGCCTGTTGCGCAACTGACCCATGCTGCGATGGGCCAGCAAGGCAAATGCAGCAAGGTCTTCGTCGCGTGCCGCGCGCTGTTCGAGTTCGACGATAAGGCGGCCTTCGTAGGTGTGGAGGACCACATCGAAGACACGCTCTTCCAACGCCAACTCCATGCTGAGCGGCGCACTTTCCAAGCCGGTTTCGGCGTCGCGCAGCGCAGCGGAGATCGCACTCCATAGGGCCGCTTCCGACACAGGGAACGTGATCGGCAACCCCTCTCCCAGCTTGGGCAGGCTACTGATCACACTCTTTGCATTGCGGCTCGCATTGG
This sequence comes from Variovorax sp., assembly GCA_025352265.1. Taxonomy (GTDB): domain Bacteria; phylum Pseudomonadota; class Gammaproteobacteria; order Burkholderiales; family Burkholderiaceae_C; genus Variovorax. The sequence continues at coordinate 73,450 of JANXTS010000071.1, forward strand.
TCAGCCGCCCGTTCAGGTCGAATGCGACGAGCGCTCCATGCGGCTGAATGTGCCCTGGCACATGGATTGGCTCACGGTCGCAGTTATTGAGGTCGACAGTCGAAAGATCGATCACCACCCGCGTCACGACACGTCTAACAACGCCGGGTAGAGCGCTTGAGAGCATTGGATCGGACCAACGCCGTGGAGATTTACCCGCTGGCGGGGCAAAGGAAGCGGGTTGCAAGCAGTTACCATTTGACGGCAGGGTACTCTCATTTAGTACTTGGTGAACCTTCAGCCGCATTGGCCGCGGGCGTACGACCGAAAAATCTAGGTCGCCCGGCTTTCAATGACGCGGACGTAGTCGAGAAAGGCGTCGAGTTCCGTCGACTTGTCGAATACGGCATCGGCCCCCAGCGCCGCGCAGCGCGAGCGAAGATCAGGCGTGGCGTAGTTGCTCAATACCACCACCCGCTGCCACGAAGCGCGCTCGCGGATTGCATTCAAGACACCTAGGCCGTTGCCCTCTGCAAGAAAGAGATCGACGACAGCCAAGTCCCATGCATCACGATTGGCCTCCAGCCAGAGATTGGATTCAAGCGCGCCATTTGAAAAACTGACGACCTCGATCGCAGCCAGCTCGACCAGTGTTTCGATCAGATTGTTTCTGATCAATAGGTTGTCTTCGACAATGAAAACGCGGAGCGCCATCTGATTTTTCGATCCCGCAGGATGGTTGCCACGCTCACCTCCAGGTGAACCGAGCTTATACATTGTCAGCCGCCTACGGCGACTTGGCCTGTCGGACTGCGCGCCGAATACCGAACCCTCACTTTTCGTGGGCTTTTCGAAACTCAGACACCTTCGACGATGCGAATATCGCGCTCGGCGCCATCGCCCAGGGCCGCCAACGCCTCCTGATACGCCGGGCTGTCATGCGCCGCCATGGCCTGCACGACGCTATCGAACTCGATTAGAACCGTTCGCTGCATGATGCCGAGCTCGTAGACCTTGGCAGGGTCGCCACGCGCCAGAAAACGGGCACCGTTGGCAGTGAGCGCGGGGCCAGCCAGCTTGGCGTAGGCAGCCAGCTTTTCAGAATCCTTGACGGCGCGATAAGTGCTCAACCAATAGGCTTTAGACATTGTGTCCTTAGTGTTCAGTGATGTTCGAGCCCACGACTTTGCCGCAGGTCTCTGTGCGCAGCAAGTCCCGCCGAAGCACGCCGAGACACGCCGTCTAGTTTTTGCACTCACCGCCGATCAAGACCGAGCCATCCTTGCATTCGGTGAGGATTGCGCCTTTCTTGGGTCGCGGCACAGCGTCAGATGTGCCGGGATCTGTAACGGCAGTGCCCGGCATGTCTGACGCGTCCGGCCGCTGGTAGATGATCGACTTTCCGCCCATCTCGCAACTGCCGACCAGTTTGCCGCGCATGCCGGAAACAGCGCCTGCATCGACTACGGTGACGGTAAAGTTCGCCACGCCGGACGCCGCGATCTTGGCTTCGATCTGCGAACGCAACGCATCGCAGTTGGTGGCGGCGCGGGCCGAGCCGACCGTACCGGCCGACGCCGCGACCGCAAGAACCATGGAAATCAACGAGAGTTTTTTCATCGATGCTTGCCTCCTAAAACAGTGCATGGACAAAGCAGTCTAGCGGCCGAAAGAGCTTTCATTCGCGTGCCCCGCAAGTGGCGCAGCAGCATGCCACCCTCACGAGCGACATCAGCGAGCCCTCATCACCAAGGTGCACACGCCATCGGCATCGCGGTGCGGCCCCGTCGCCGTGGGAAACCGCTGGCGATCGGTCAAAAGAAGGAACTTTCAAGACCGTGCTTGAATTCGTGAGAGCCCGAACGCTCAGAACCACCGCTGAACCTATCTACAGGCAAACACGCCATGTTGATCATCGATGCACCGACGACACGGCAGGCACTGCCCTTTCCAACGCTGATCGAGGCGTTGCGCCGCATGTTCCTGTCGCACTGCGAGGTACCGCGACGTTCTGTACTCCAGGTGGCGCCGATAGTGCCCGAGGGACCATCGGGCGTTACTTCGCTCGTCATGCCGGCATGGAACGCGCGCTACTACGGCGTCAAGATCGTCAACATCGCGCCGGGCAATAAAGCCCGCGGCCTTGCCGGGCTGCATTCCAGTTATCTCCTGCACGACGCGACGACCGGCGCGCCGTTGGCATTGATAGATGGCGATGCAATCACCGCGCGGCGCACTGCAGCCGCCTCGGCCCTCGCGGCCTCCTGGCTGGCACGCGCAGACGCGCGCCATCTGCTGGTGGTGGGCGCGGGCAAGGTCGCCCGTCTGCTGCCTGAGGCTCACCGCGCCGTGCGGGCCATCGATCGCGTGAGCGTCTGGGCACGGTCGCCAGATCAAGCCGAAATGCTCGTGCGAGAGCTGTGCGACGCAGGCATCTACGCGACCGTATCGATCGACCTCGCCGCCTCCGTCGCCAAAGCCGACATCGTCAGCTGCGCAACGCTCGCGAACTCGCCAATAGTGCTCGGTGGATGGCTTGCGCCCGGCAGTCACCTGGATTTGATCGGTGGCTTTACGCCTGCGATGCGCGAGACCGACGACGCCTGTTTTGAGGGTGCAAGCCTCTTCGTGGACACCGAAGAGGCGCTGCAAAAAAGTGGCGACTTGCTAGGTCCGATGGCCCGCGGCGTGTTTACGGCCGCCGATGTGAAGGCCACGTTGGCCCAGCTAGTAGCGGCCGAAAGACCCGGTCGAGGCAGCGAATTGGAGCGCACCGTGTTCAAGTCGGTCGGCACGGCACTCGAAGACCTTGCCGCAGCGGTGCTGGTCTACGAATCGCAACAGGCGTAACCAACACGACCCTGTCGAACAATTCAAAGTTCAAGCCAACGCTGCCGCTTCGTCAACGGCGAGCCACGCCCGACCACGACAGCAAGCCAACGTGAGTCAACTCGAACCTTGAGAGGTAATCTTTAGAACACCCTGAGCACATTCGATTGAATCAATCGCGCGATGCCGATACATCCGAACATTGCGATCGAGCTTGCAGGTCTTCTTCATCGACAGTTGGACTAAGGCCGAGCTGATTCAGTGACGTAGGCGATCGGAAATCATTCTCTTCCAACGATGCAAAGGTCGCGCTTTTTTTACAGACCCTGGGTTGATGCCTGATCTATCCAATGACATATGCTCGGTCGAGCAAAAGTAACAGGAGTCTGATGAGATGGACATCTTCGCCAAAGTAATACCCACCGTCCGCGATGCCTCGATTTCCGATTCGGAATGGAAGGCCCGCCAAGAGCTCGCTTGCGCGTATCGGCTCTTTGACCATTTCGGTTGGCACGAACTGATTTACAACCACATCACGGTTCGTGTTCCAGACACACACTATTTCTTGATCAATCCGTTCGGACTGAGATATGGCGAAGTTCGTGCTTCAAACCTGGTCAAGATCGACGTTGAAGGCCAAATCATTGGTGAGTCGGCCTACTCGGTGAATCCTGCGGGCTTCATCGTTCACTCTGCCGTCCACGCTGCACGCCCGGACGCGCATGCCGTCGCGCATACGCATACGACGGCGGGTCAAGCCGTCGCATGCCAGAAAGACGGGTTGTTGCCGTTGAGCTTCACCTCGATGTTCTACACGGATGCTGTTGCGTATCATGATTTCGAGGGCATTACTCTTGACCGCGACGAGCGGGAGCGCCTTGCCCAAAATCTGGGCAACAAGTCGTTGATGATCCTGCGCAATCATGGGCTGCTGTCCTGCGGACCGACATTGGCACATGCTTTTCTTGATCTGTATCACTTGCAGCGCGCCTGTGAAGTTCAGGTAGTGGCGCAGGCGGCTGGCGGTGCAATGCTGCTACGGCCACCACCGGAAGCGGCAGTCCGCAGCGCTTTACAACACCGCGGCGCAATGGACAGGGGCCTGGAACCGGCGATGGCATTCGCCGCTATGGCGAGAATGATGTTGGAGAAAGACCCGAGCTTTCTTCAGTAGCAAGCCGGTTGTCGCCTTCGCCTCGAGTCGAAGAATGTGGCGCCGTTTCATCCGGGCGCATCGCAAAAGCATTTGCGATGCACTGCGAGTGACCAAGGTGACACGGCCACATTGTCAGCAACGGGCTCGGCGAGACTCGGCGCTGAAAACAATGACGCAGGCCGACGCTGCCATCAACAATGCACCGAAGCCCAGCAGCAGACCCATGAGGGGAAGTCGCATCGCAACCAATGCCCCATAGATTCCGAGCATCAACAGCGATGCCAGGCTCTCATAGAAATTTTGGGCCGCAATCGATTGGCCAGGCTGCATCAGCAACCAGCCGCGGCTCTGAAGTACGGCATTCATCGGCACCAGCAGCAACCCAGCCAACGCCCCGATCAAAAACAGCAACCCGCAGGTGACAGTGACATCTGGCGCAAACGCCATGAGCATCACCGCTGCCCCGAGCAGCAAGCCGAGCGGCAGTGTGCGCAACGCTCGCTCCAGAGTTATAAAACGTGCCGCTCCAATAGTTCCAGCCACCATTCCGATCGCTACGGCGAGTTGCAACAAGGCGGCTCGTGAAAGGGGCAATCCCAGGCGTTCGCCAGCCCAGCGCAACACCATGAACTGAAGTACTGCGGCGGCAGCCCAAAAGAGGCTGGTGACCGCCAGCGAGGCGCGTGCTTGCCGGTCGTTCCACAGCAGGGCAAGTGCATCAACGAAGCGCGAAATGAGTTGCCGTGGGTTTGCCAGCGCCGCTCGATTTTGGGCGTGACTTCGCGGAATCATGAGTGTGACGATGGCGGAAGCCAGGAAAATCGAGGCAATGACCGGCAACGCGCTTTGCGTTTCGACCAGGACTCCACCCAGTGCCAGACCGGCCACGATCGATACGACCGTCGTCCCCTCGATCCAGCCATTCGCGGCAACAAGATCGCCAGGCGGCAATAGCTCAGGCAGGATGCCGTACTTGGCCGGTGCATAGCCGGCGGCCCCAAGGCCCACAAGGGCGTAGCACAGCAGCGGCGGTACTCCGTAAGCCAAAAGCCCGCAGCCACCGAGCTTGACCACATTGGTAGCCAGCATGACTTGGTCCTTTGGGGCGGCATCGGACACCGCGCCGGCAAAAGCAGCCAGCAGCACATACGAAGCGTAGAAGGCGACGCGAAGCGCGGGTGTCATCCAGTCCGGTGCACTCCGCGAAACGAGCAGGGCGATCGCCACCGTCAACAGCGCGTTGTCCGCGAGCGAACTGAGAAATTGGGCCAGCAATACTGGCATCAGCACCCGCTTTCTCACGAGGCTGTGCTTGCCGTCGTGTCGAAAAAGTGCCGGCGGTACCTCGACGTCACGTCACCCATCCGCAGGATCAGCGGCAAGTCCGCGGTATTGAATTTCACGTCAAATGCGGGAGGGCCGAGCAGACGGGCTCCACACCTCAGATAACCCTTGAGTAGTGGCGGCGCATCGCATGGCGCGGCATTGCGATCGGCGTCGCTCGGGGCGCCGAGCGGGAAGGGAACGCGCGGCCGGATTCTCCATTGCTGCTCGACCAGATGGGTATGGCACAACCGCCGCCACAACCGGCTGGCTGCCGCGCCGTGGTCATCGAGACCAATGCTGGCACAACCGATCATGGTGTCCAGTCCGTTCCTGACCATGTAGTGCCCCAATGCAGTCCACAACGCCATGATCACTGCGCCAGAACGCCAGGACGGATGCACGCACGAGCGGCCCAGTTCCACGGCACGACTGCGCAGCGCATGCAACGGTGCGAGGTCGAACTCGGTGTCGGTGTAGAAGCCGCCTGCGCGTTCGGCGGCCAGTGGTGTCATAACTCGGTAGGTACCAACGAGCAGTCCTTCGGTGTGGTCGGACCCGACCACACGAACGAGCAGGTGATCGCAGTAAGGGTCGAAGCGATCCGCATCGACCCCGAGCGGGGTACCTTCGGGCGGGGTGAGGCACGCGCCCATTTCCTGTGCAAACACCAGATACCGCAAGCGCTGCGCCTCGCGAACTTCGGCTTCGGAGTCGGCCCACTGTGTGACCAGGGTGGCGTGGATCGGCATTCGGCACTTAATTGGAAGGCGGATAGAGCTTGATCAGTCGGATCTGGCGCAAATTGAGTCTTGCAAGTTCCAGCAAACCGATCGGCCGTATCCCCTTTTTGCGCTGCGCAGCGCCGATCTCAAACAACAGTCGCTGTTTGGAAAAGATCATGCGAAATCCTTGCAGCACATCCGTCCGGGGGTCCCATGCCTCGATCGCTTCCGAGCCTGCGCCGTTGATCTCCATCACGGTGAAACCGCGGCCGGCAGCGAGTTCTTGCGTGCTTTCGAAGCGCACGTCGAAGCGCCCGAAATGAAAGTCGGGCATGTCGCGGGCCACGTCATCGATGGCTTGCGTGAGTTGCGGCGTTATGAGCGCTGCGCCATCGCGATACAGTCCGCCAACGCGAGTCGAGCCGATGATCGCCAGGCGCACCTCTTCACCCGAGCGTGGGATCGTCATTAACGGCACGAGACATTCATGTCGCGGTGAAAGTCCGATCCGTTTTGCACGCGGGTCTGCCGCGATCAGCTCTGCTACGGTGCTGCGGCCGTCGCCGGTCACACGGGGAAAATAGCGCAGCGCCAGGCCAATGACCCTGCCAGTATTGTTCGTTGGATCTCGCGCATAAAAAATTCCTGCTTCGCCCTCTTGCGGCAGGTAGCGCTGCAACACCGCGGTTTCTCCGGTGGGAAACAGCGAGAGGTAGGTCCTGAGCGCGGTCATATCGGCAACGAGCTGAACACCGTGACCACACAGCCCGAGATTCGGCTTCACCACGACAGGAAAATGCAGGCCGCTATCGTTCATTACGACCGCCAGCGACGATTCAGAAACCGTACGGTCGTTGAACACTCCGCAGTGCGCTGCCGTAACCGATCTCGCCAACGGCCCCATATCCTTGAAGTATTCGAGCTTGCCTTCCCCGACCAGGCCGCCCGCGGTAATGTTCGGGTTGGCAGCCGAAGGCAATGTGGCACTGCCATACCGCAATGCCAACCAGAGCCATTGCGCGACGATAGGCACGCATATGAGCCATTTGGGCATGCGCTCGAGCAAACTGCAGTCCGATTTGTCGGCGACGGGCGCACTGGCGCTGCCCATCGTCGCGTTTTTTGTGGCGACCACGCGCGTCAATCGGCCGGCACCAACGGATGCGTCGCGACCAGGCCGACGGCGGCAATGCGGTCGATACGCGCATAAATTGGCCGTTCGATTTCTTCTCCGAAGACGTCGGGATCGATTTCCTCGTAACTCCAGTCGCAACGGGTTGCCGAAAGCAATGGCGCCATCTCAGCCAGGAATGGGTCGTCACCGTCGACCATGGCCACTCCTGTGTAGAAGAGCAGCTGGCCGCCCGGCGCCAATCGCTGCAGCGCCTCTGCCGCGATGCGGACCCCGAGCGCACGGCCAAGGTGGGCGCCCCCATGGCGATAGCTTCGTTGTCCTTCATCATCCAGATACGGCGGATTGCACACGATCAGGTCGAAGTCACCTTCAACAGCCGACAGCGCATCTCCGGCCGCGAGCGTCACCGCGACCCCAGCGATCTCTGCGTTCGCGGCGGTGAGCGTCAACGCGGCCGGATTAATGTCGTTCATGGTGACGGCGGATTTGATGCCGGCTGCCGCAAGTGCACGCGCCACCACGACGCCCCCAGCGCCGCTTCCGCAACCGATGTCCAACACGCGCATCAGCTTGCCAGCGCGCACGCTTGAGAGACGTCGAGCAAGCGATTGCTTCATGAAGCGTGCGAACCGGTAGGTGTCCGGCCCGAAGAACACGGCATCTGCACCGACAGTGGGATAAGCCGAGTGCAGAAACAAATCACCGTCGACGCTGGCGATGCGGAGGGTACTGCGCCAGAGAGATCCCACCTCCTCCAGCATGCCCGCGCGCGCCATCCTGCTGTAAAGCTCCGGGCTCAGGGCTTGCGCTGAAAATGGAATGTTCCACCCAAAGACGTCACGCAAAGTCTCGCCATGACGCAGACCGCGACTCGTATTTACTCGTTGATGGGTCAGTGGGGTGACCGCGGTAAACCGATAGCCTGTGTCGGCGACATAACTCAGCACCGCTGCTGCGTTTGTGGCACTCAACACAGGGCGTGCCTTGCCGCAGGCACGTCATCGGTCTGCCTGTCACAGCGCAGATCCGAGAAATAGCGTTCGAAGCACCGCGCGCCGCACGTCAACCGCATGAGAGCGCCTTCCGCAAGAGCCTGCGCACACCACGGGTCGGCCTCCACCATTGGGCGGATGATCTCGCGAATCCACGCCCGTGAGTGCGATACGTCCAACGCAGCATGCAGATCGAAATAGGCGCGAGCGTGACCGCTCAATGCAAGGCGCCGCATGCCAGCTGCAACATGCGTCACGCGACCAGGCGCTGTCAGTTCGATGACTCCGAGCGCACCTAGCGCGTGGTATGCGTAGCGACGAGTGGTCGCAAGACCGACCATGGTGTTGGCCAACGCAAGCGACTCCCAGACCGTCGTAGCGATGGCAGGCTGCAGGGCGAGTTCGCGCACCATGTTGTCGAGCATTTGACCGTGCATCGCGCCTTGTTTTCCGTGGCCCATCTCATCCCAGAAGTTGCGGGCGCACTCCAGCTTCGCTCGAGGCGGCAGCTTGACCTGTGCATAGGCAAGCAAGTCTTCGAATCCAGCCTCGCCAGCGGCCTCTTGCGTGAGGAACCACCGCATTTGCGCAAGGTTGGCCTTTTCGGCAAGCCAAACGAAAAGCGGATGCCCTTGCCCAGGGCCAAGGACGGCGAGACTCTCGAACCAACGGACAAAGCGGTCGCTGTCACCGATAGCTTCGGCGGCAAGCGGTTCGACAGCGAGCCGCAGTGCTTCCAGTTCGTGCCCTTCCATCACGCGATACGCGTACTCCCGATGAAGGTCGTCTTCCCAGTGGGATGACGGCAGCCCTGGCGCCAAGCGACGTGTATTGAACTCGGCCAATTGACGATGGCGTTCCTCGCTCGAAAGGGTATCGAGAGCTACGGGCATTTGTTCTTCTTCTATTGATCGATTCGAAATACTGCGCCCTAATCTCCCCTGTCCTCGTCGGACAGAAGGCTATGTACCTGTCCGGCTACCGGGTGTGGGGCTGTCGCCGTCGAAGGGGAACCCAGTGCGCCGGCAGCCACGCAGCCAGTCGTCCCAAACCAGATCGCGAACACGCAACGCCGCCTTCCTCAAGGTACCGTCGGCGGCCAGAGGTCACTGCCTCGGGCGAAATACGCGCCATCATTCACGCCATGACGCTTGCTCCCCATGAAGCCCACATCGCAACCTGGGCCATCGCTGCGCTGACCGCGGCCGGCATCATCGTGCGGCCGTTCAAATGGCCTGAAGCAGTCTGGGCAGTGATCGGCGCACTGCTGTTGATCGCGCTGGGCCTGCTGCCCATAGACCAGAGCTTGCAGGCCGTGGGCAAAGGAGGCGATGTCTACCTGTTCCTGATCGGCATGATGCTGCTGTCGGAAACAGCGCGGCGCGAAGGCCTGTTCGACTGGGTCGCCGCGATGGCCGTCAACCACTCGCGTAGCTCGCCGCAGCGGCTCTTCTTGTTGATCTACGGCGTGGGCGTGATGGTGACCACTTTCATGTCGAACGACGCCACGGCGGTGGTGCTGACGCCGGCCGTTTACGCCGCAGCGCGCAAGGCGAAGGTCGAGGCTCTGCCCTACCTGTTCATCTGCGCCTTCATCGCCAACGCGGCAAGCTTCGTGCTGCCGATCTCGAACCCGGCCAATATCGTGCTGTACGGAGATCACACGCCGGCACTCGGCCCTTGGCTCGCACGTTTCGCGCTGCCTTCGGTCTTGTCGATCGCGGCGACCTACTTCGCGCTGCGCTATACCGAAGGCCGTCGGCTGGCTGCGACCTGCGAAAGCGATGTCGAGGTAACGCCACTGTCGACCGGCGCGCGTACAGCGCTGGCCGGACTGGCCCTCACCGCCGTCGTCCTGCTGGTCGTCTCGGCGCTCGACTTGCAACTCGGCTTGCCGACGACTGTCATGGGCGTGCTGACCACCGTGATAGTGCTGGTCATTGCACGCGAGTCGCCCTGGGAAACCGTCAAGGGCGTTTCGTGGGCGGTGCTGCCGTTGGTGGCAGGTCTGTTCGTGCTGGTCGAGGGGTTGGCCGCCACGGGCGTCATTGCCGAGCTGGCTCGGCAGCTTGTCGCGAGAGTGGAGCGATCGCCTGATGCGACCGCCTGGATTTCGGGTGCGCTCATCGCGCTCGTATCGAACCTGGTCAACAACCTGCCCGCCGGCCTGGTCGCAAGCTCGACCGTAGCGCTGGCGCACCCGCCGCAACACGTCATCGATGCGCTGTTGATCGGCGTCGATCTCGGCCCGAATTTATCGGTCACCGGTTCGCTGGCGACCATCCTTTGGCTCACTGCGATCCGCCGCGAAGGCGAAAACGTAGGCTTCTGGAGGTTTCTGAAATTGGGCGCCATCGTGATGCCACCAGCGCTCGTTCTAGCCCTCGTGGCGCGGCTGTTTTTCAGCTGATCAAGGCAGATTTCCGCTGCGCTCGCGTCAATCGGGCTTTCAGGGCACGCGCCTTGCATCGGTGTGCCGCACCATCGCTCTTTTGTGCACCGCATGCTTGGAGCGCAAGTCGATCTGGCGATCGCGGGCGCCATCGTCGGACTCGTCCGCACGCTGGGTTTGCGGGTGGTCGCCGAGGGCGTCAAGCAGAAGAAACAACCCAGCGCCGCTTGAAACTCAGCCTGCAATTCAGGAAAAGCCGACCACCGCATGCGGAACGTAGGGCGCTTCCAGTGCGGCGATGTCTGCGGCACTCAGCGTGAGTTCCAGCGCTGCGATCGCGTCGTCGAGTTGCTCCAGCTTGGTCGCACCGATGATCGGCGCGGTAATTCCCGGCGTTTGCAGCACCCACGCCAGAGCGACCTGGGCGCGCGGCACGCCTAGCCGGGCTGCAACTTTGGCCACCGCGTCGACCACAGCGCGATCGGCGTCGGCCGTCTTCGCATACAGCGAGCGGCCGAATTCATCCGTTTCGACGCGGGCGCTGGTCGTGTCCCAATCGCGAGTGAGGCGGCCGCGCGCCATCGGACTCCACGGAATGACTGCGACACCCCGATCGCGGCAGAGCGGCAACATCTCGCGCTCTTCTTCGCGGTAAAGCAGATTCACATAGTTCTGCATCGAAACGAAGGCCGTCCACCCATGTGCGTCGGCAACGGCGAGCGCTCGCGCGAACTGCCACGCGAACATCGACGACGCGCCGATGTAGCGCGCCTTGCCAGCCTTGACCACATCGTGCAGCGCCTCCATCGTTTCTTCGATCGGCGTGCTGTAGTCCCAGCGATGGATTTGGTACAGGTCGACGTAGTCGGTGCCGAGCCGCTTCAGGCTGGCGTCGATCTCACCCATGATCGCCTTGCGCGACAAGCCGACGCCGTTTGGGCCGGGGCGCATTCGGCTGTTCACCTTGGTCGCGATGACGACGTCCTCCCGGCGCGTGTAATCGGCCATCGCGCGGCCGACGATCTCTTCACTGCTGCCGTCTGAATACACGTTGGCGGTGTCGAAAAAATTGATGCCGAGATCGAGCGCCTTTTTCAAAAACGGACGACTCGCTGCCTCCGGCAAGGTCCATGGGTGATTGCCGCGTTCGGGCTCGCCGTAGCTCATGCAGCCCAGACACAGGCGCGAGACCTCAAGCCCGGTTTGACCGAGACGAACATATTTCATGGGCGGTTTCTTTCTGGTTTGCTGGATCGATGCGTGATCATGACAGCCGGATTTGTGGAGTTCTGCCCAATCCACATATGTCAACTGTTTGTACTTGGTTCAACTTTTAGCTCAGCCGTTTAACAATCGTGCGAACTTTTGGTTTCGTACGAAATGAACTCACCTCGTTGGCTTGGCAGACTTCGCCGGATCCTCGCTGGCTTTGGGCCGACACGCGGCAAACGCGTGTCCATGAAGTCCAGGGTCGCTGCTTCAGCACGGTCTGCCGGGCGGTCGCCGGTTGTCGTTTCTTCGCCTGCGCTGCGGGCTGTGTTGTCGAAACCAGCTGTGCAGCCAGTACCTGCCGAGGTGACGAAGGCATTGCCGGTCGCCGCCGCAATGACGAAGCCGCAACGCACGCTCGTGGAAGTCCGGGCCGACCTGGCCCGTCTGCGCGAAAGTTCCAGGGAGCGCCAGGCGGAGCGCGAACGCACGCACGAAACCAACTTCGCGCCTACGGATTTCATGGACTTTGCCGAGCACGAAATGCTTCCGGTCGCGCCCGGCCCGGCATTCGCGCCCACCGCATTTCTGGACTTCGGCGCAGTCAGGGCGCGCCAGACCCGTTAGCCCAGGATTTCGGCTGCTCAGGCCGCTCGAGAGCCCTCGACGGTCACGCTCGAATCGCAGCCACGGCCGGCGGCGACGAAGCGATGGGCAAAGCGCGCAAGCCACGGTGCCGCGACGGCATGGATCTGACCACGCGGCCGATGCTGTGAATACCGGGAAACGAGCCTGCGGTTCGGTCACGAACGCTGCCGCCAAATCTTTCGTAGGACAAAGCCGTCTGGACGCATTAGTTGTGAAATTAATGCTGGCTTGCAAAACAAAAAGTAAGCACAATTGCTTACATGGTCCGTTTCATTTTTTTCCAACTCGTCGCTTGAGGTGCACCCAGTGTTGACACTTGCCAACTACTTTCAGGGCGCCTCCCGTTTGAGCATCGAGGACCTTGGCGAACTGGCGTACTCAGTACGATGCGACCCGAATCGGGATGGCGGAGCGTCCGAAGCCGTTGCCCGAGCGATCGAATCCGTCGCTGCCCTGCGCGCGGAACGCCTCGCCAAAATTCGCCGACACGATGAGCTCAAAGCGATGTCGGTGTTCGAACGGGTCTCTCAGTGGGCCGTTGCCCGCGTCTAGCCAAACAATCGGCGTTAGGAGCGCTAAACGCCCCAACGTCGGCAGCACGCTGGAGGTCACATTCTTTGGCGTGGTTTTCAATGACGGGCTGACGCGAGGCGCAACGGCAGGTGGGTCGAGCCTTTTCACCGAAGATCAATTGCGCCAGTTGCTGCAGGGGACGCCATCTTCTCCGGCGAGCAAACTGAAAACCCGCCTTGCGCTCGCAGCCTCCTTGCATCTCACCTTCGCGACCATAGAAGGCTGATCCAGCTCTCGTCCGGGCCCGGGGTCAGCCAGTGGCCATCGACCCCAGGTAACGGACGTAGGGCGTCGACCACATGCTCCTGCGATGGCCACGCACAAGCGCCGCCCGCTGAAGGCCTTCAATTGATTGCTCCTGCAACCTCAATCAATTTAGTACTGGACAACCGAAATGAAAAAACTGACAGCAGCACTCCTCACCTCGTGTATCGCCATTGGCTCCGTGTCTGTCCTGGCGCAAGGCGCTGGTGGTGCCGGAGGTGCCGGGAGCGCTGGCGGATCGGGCGGCGGCGGCGGCGGCGGCCTCAATGGCGGCTCTGCCACCAGCAGCGGCTCGGCCGAGGGCACTGACAACAGTACGACGAGCACGGGGAAGTCCTCCGGCAGCATGTCGAAAAACAGCATGAATAAAGGCGCGATGGGCAAGGACCCGATGTCGAAAGACTCGATGGGCAAAGACTCGATGGGCAAAAAAGGTATGTCGAACGGCACGATGTCAAAAGACGGCGTGGGCGGCAAGATGACGCCTGATCCGAAGTAAGCGACTGTTCCAAAGACCCACACCGGGACTTATTTGGACCTGCTCTCGCTTATCCAGTGGCCCGCGTTCGCGGCGTCGGTGGCCGCCGCCTGGTTGGTGGCTTCCGACTCTCGGCCGAAACGCAACGCGGGCTTCTGGGTTTTCATTCTGAGCAATGTGTTGTGGGTCGCCTGGGGCATCCACACATCTGCCTACGCCTTGCTCGCTCTGCAGTTCTGCCTGGCCGCCATGAACGTTCGCGGAATGCTCAAGACCGAGACTTGAACCAACTGCCGGCCACGTCCACTTCGCTCCGACTTCGCATTGGTGTTATCAGCAGAGTCGGAGCCCGCTTCTGTCTGTCTTCTTAGCGGGCGGCGGCGACAGCGAGCAGCTTTCGCGCAGCAATGCTTCGATCTGCACGAGCGGCAGTGGTGCACTGAAGTAATAGCCCTGCATCTGACCGCAGCCGTGACGCCTCAAAAACGCCAGCTGCGCAGAGGTTTCGACCCCTTCTGCAATCACTTCGAGCTTGAGGCTTTGCGCCAACCGGATGATTGCCAGCGCAATGGCGGCGGCGTCGGGTGTGGCGGCAACGTCTCTGATGAAGGCGATATCGATTTTCAGCTTGTCGATTGGAAAGCGCCGCAGATACGCGAGGCTCGAGTAGCCGGTGCCGAAGTCGTCTATCGAGATTTTCACGCCTTGTTGTTTCAAACGCTGAAGGCTCGCGAGCGTGCGCTCGGTGTTCGTCATTAGCGAACCCTCGGTCAATTCGAGTTCCAATAACTCCGCTGGAATTCCGTTGCGTGCCACAGCCAGCTCAACGTGCGCAGCCACGTCGCTCTCGACGAACTGACGCTGCGCCACATTGACCGATACCTCGACCTTTCCGAGCGGTGACCGCATCCACTCGCCGATCTGCCGGCAGACGGTGTCGATGACCCAATTGCCTACTCTCACGATCAAACCGCACTCCTCCATTGCGGGGATGAAAGCACTCGGCGTGATGAGGCCGTGACCCGGTCGCTCCCATCGTAGCAACGCCTCCAGGCCGCAGACCATACCATCGCTCAGGCGTACCTTCGGCTGGTAATAAACCACGAACTCGTCGTTGTCGACTGCACGTCGCAACGCCATTTCCAGATCGTGTCGAGCCAATGCGTCGACATTCATCTGTGCGGTAAAGCAGCACCACGTGTCGCGCCCGGCTTGTTTGGCGCGATACATCGCGATATCGGCGTACCTCAGCAAGGTTTCAGCGTTCGTCGCATCCTCCGGAGCGAAGGCGATGCCGACGCTCGCCGTCACTACGACTTCGTGCCCTTGCAGATCGAAAGGTGCGCGCAGCACATCGCGAATCTTTTCGGCCACCGTGCAGGCATCGGGCGCCGAACCGTGCATCGTCAGCATCAGCGCAAACTCGTCGCCGCCGAGCCGACCGATGGCATCGTGCGGCGTAATGCAGCTCAAGAGCCTGGCGCTGAAGTGCAGCAGCAGTTCGTCACCGATCGCGTGACCGAGCGCGCTGTTGACGTTCTTGAATTGGTCCAGGTCGATCAACAGTACCGCAAGACGCGTCGTCCCGCCGGTCGTCAGCGCCAAGTTGTTTCGCAGCGTCTCGTAGAACTGCGTGCGGTTGGGCAGATTGGTCAGCGAGTCGTAGTGCGCGAGTCGATTCAATTGACGCTGCGTCGCATCGCGCACGGTTTCCTTGTCCACCAGGAAGGTGGGGTCGGCGATACAGGTGCGAGGTTGCTCATGTTGCTCATAGCCGGGCATTTTCAGAGCGCCTCGCTGCACCGGCGTTTAAATCACGGCACGGATTGATTGCCCGCCAGTCGGACGATGGCGCGATCGACACCGCCGCGGCCGAACGAAGTGCCCTGCACCGTCATCGCAGCCTCGATGCCGGCGAGGCAGCCGAGGATCATGGCCTCGTTCATATCGCCCAGATGGCCGATGCGAAACGCACGACCGGTGAGAGGCCCGAGTCCGCCGGCAATCGCGACCTGAAAGCGTTCGCGGGCAATGCTTCGCATCGCTTCCGGATCGACACCCTCGCCCACCGCGATCGTCGTCACCGATACCGACCGCGACGCTGGTACCGTGGCAAAGAAACGCAGCGCGCCCGCTTCGCTCCAGCACTCGACCGCGGCATGCACCGCGTCGGCAATGCGCCGATGACGCGCAAACAATTCGTCGATGCCTTCAAGAGCGATCAACCCGAGCGCTGCCTCCAGCCCAAACACCAGGCTCTGCGGCGGCGTGCCGCAAAACTTGCGATAGCTCAACGGGCTTTGCCGCCGTTGCCAGTCCCAATAAAACCGTGGTGTGGTGTTCAGGCGCGAGGCGTCCATCGCACGCGCGTTGACCGCGACGAAGGCCAGCCCCGGCGGCACCATCAAGCCTTTCTGGCTGGCACCTAGCGCCACATCGGCCCGCAATGCATCCATTGCAAACGGTGCCGCCGCCAGCGAGGCCACCACGTCGACAACAAAGAGCGCCGGGTGCCCCGACCGATCGATGGCGGCACGCAGCGCCACCAAGTCGTTGGTGATGCCGCTGGCGGTGTCGGTATGCACCACGAAGACGGCGGCGATCTCGTGCGCCACATCGGCGCGGAGCATTGCTTCGATTTCGGCCGGATCGATCGGCAATCCTTCGACCCATGGCGTGCGAACTACGCGGCCACCCATTGCCTCGGTCTGCACGGCCCAGGATTCAGAGAAATGGCCGGTGCTCGGCATCAACACTGCCTGGCCCGGCGCGACGAGATTTGCGATGACCGCTTCCCACGCGCCATGCCCATTGGCGGCGTAAAGGTAGACGTCGGACGCCTCGGTTTGCAGCAGCCGCTTCAGCCCGGTTTCGCAGGCAGCGATGCAGCGGTCGAGCCGCGGGTCGGACAGGTCCATCGGCTGCCGGCTCATGGCGTGCAGCACTTCGTCGGGCACCCGGGTCGGACCAGGCGAATGCAAGAACCGGTGACCCGGTACGCGTGGCAAATCGTTCATCGCCCAATCCTAGACGCAGAAAGCGCCCGTCATTGCTGCCGGCTAGATATGCAGCACTGCCAGCGCACCGACCACCAGGCCAATACCGGCTACGCCGAACATGCCCCACTCGAGCCACTTCTTGCGGGTCAGCAAGGCCATCGCCGCGAGCGCGATGGCGACTTGCAGCGCGGTGGTCGCCTGCGCCCAGCGGTGATGCTGGTGCATTTGCGCTTCGGATTGATGGTCCCAGTCGGTGGCATCCGTTTCGAGCTTCTGCGCCACCAGCTGAATCTCCGCTTTCTCACGCTCGTAACGCACCGCCTTGTCTTGCCATGTGGACTTGCGATCGTCAGGCGACATGTCGCGCGCGAACTCCGCAAGCGACTGCTTCGTGCTCTTGGACTGGAAGTAGTTCCACTGATTCGACGCTTCGGTCTTCTTGATGCCAGCGTTGTTCTTGTAGAGCCCCGCATTCGCCTGCGTCAGACCGCCCATGTACGAAAAGATAGCGCCGACCGTGGCGATGATCGCCGTGCACACCGCGATCTGATCGGTCATGCTGCGACGACCCGAGTGCGGCGCGGCTCCGTCGTCGGCGGCATTGTGGCCATGGTCGCCCGCCGGATGTTCGAGCACGTGGTCGTGCGGGCCGTGGGCATGAAAACCGTCACCTGACATTGAATACCTCCGTCACCGAAAATTTTGGGACGAGGGAGTATGACGGTGGTTGTGTGACTGTGGTCAGGACGACCTGTCTCGCACCTTTCGAATCACGCGGTCCGCCAGCGTGGCGAAGTAAGCCTGCAGCCGCGCCGCCGACATCTTTTCCTGCTTTTGTGCGACAGCGAACGCAGCGAGGTCGTCGCCCCTGGGGCCGGCACCGCTGCCACAAAGCTTGTCGCCCAGCGCCTCGATGATTTTTGCGCGGGTGGCAGCGGTTGTCTGACGCCGACCGGCAAGGTCGTCGCGAAGCTGTCGAAGCAGGGAATCTTGATCGTCCATCAGGCCTTTTTTCGTTAGGCCCAAGATGTATTACTTTATGACTCATTCGCCAATCAGCCAATGTGACGGTAATGGTGTCGTCATCCTCTGACATGCGTCGTATGGGATCCTGCAAACAGGCCATACGCCATACCCCTCCCCGGCAAATCACCAAGGCAATTTCTCGCCTTTGAACGAAAAAAAGCTGCCAGTTTGCTCCGACTTCAAGCCATCGATTACCCGCAACAGATCTGCCGCAGCAGCCGCTGCCGGACGGCCGATTTCGGCACCCCGAAACGGCGCCGACAAGGTCGAATTCACGGTCCCTGGGTGCAACGCGACCAGCACCGCATTCGGCTGCGTGCGCTGCACTTCGATCGCGGCCGTCTTGAGCAACATGTTGAGTGCCGCCTTCGACGCGCGATAGCTGTACCAGCCGCCCAATCGGTTGTCTTCGATGCTGCCGACCTTGGCCGAGATAACAGCCAATACGGCGCGTTGGCGGTCGAGCAATGGCGCAAACTTTGCCAGCACCATCGCGGGTCCGAGGGCATTGACTTGAAAAGTCTCGGCCATCTGCGCGAAGTCGAGTTGAGACAGTCGCTTCTCGGGCGCGAAGCGGGTCGTGTGCAGTACACCGGTCGCGTTCACGACGAGGTGGAATGGTCCGCGGGCTGCCAGTGTGGTGGCAGCCGTGCCCACGCTCGCCTCGTCGTGGAAGTCGATGGATGGCGTAGTCTTGCGCCCGAGTCCGATCACATTGCCGCAACGCGGATCGGCTTCGAGTTGCCGCATCATCGCCGCGCCGATGGCACCCGATGCGCCAATCACCACCGCGTTAAAGCCGTCAGGAAAAGATTGCATGCCCAATTGTGGAGCTCGGTCGACATTCAGAGGTCAGCGGCTACGCCGTGCGCCCGCACGTCGGTCGCGCCCTATCTGTCGCGTCGCGTCCCCGCCAACACTCCAGACCCCTCTGAGACTTCCACGGCGTCCACCGTGACTTTTGCATCGAGCGTCCCGATTGCATCGCCGGCATGGGTGGTGTCGCACACGAAGCTGTCTCGACCATTGCGCTTCGCCCGATATAACGCCGCATCGGCACGTCTGAGCAACACTGCTGCGTCGATATCGTTCGGCCCGCGAAAAGCGATGCCGATGCTCGTCGAGACACCCGAGCGCCCTTCTTGCGTATCGCTGAAGCCGCGCAGCTTTCGCACCCTTTCAACGATGCGTTGCGCTACCCCGGTGGCTTCGGACACGCCGGCGATGTCGTTGAGAATGATGGTGAACTCGTCACCCGCAAGACGCGCGACCGTGTCGCCCGGCTGCACGCACTCTTTCAGAATCGCCGCGAAAGTCACCAGCAATTTGTCTCCTGCCTCATGGCCGAAGGTGTCGTTCACGCTTTTGAAGTAATCGATGTCCAGGAACATGAGAGCCGACGTCCGCTGCGGCCTGGCGCGTCTTAGCAGCATCTCTTTCAGGCGCTCGTCGAACAGGGCGCGATTGGGCAGGCCTGTCAGCGCATCGTTCTCGGCGAGATAGCGAAGCCGCTCTTCGGCTGCCTTGCGCCGCGTGATGTCCGCGCCGGTGCCGGCAAGGCGCAGCGCCCTGCCCTGCACGTCGCGTTCGACCACCCGCCCCAGGCCGCGAATCCAGATCCAGGTTTGGCCGTGGGTCGCCATCCGGAACTCGGCATCGAAAGTCGGCGTGCGACCTCTCAGCGCGGCTTCGAAGCAGTGAGTGAGCCAGTCGCGGTCGTCGGGATGCACGCGATTCATGTAAACGGCGAGGCTCGTCGTCTCTTCCAGCGCAGGCTCGCCGCGCATCGCTGCGGCTTGGGCGCTTTGATAAATCCGACCGTGTATCACGTCCAAGTCGAACAGCGCCGAACCAGAACCTTCGAGCGCGAGGCTGAGCCGCTCCTCGCTGCGTGCGCGCAGCGCAATGGCCTCGCGGTTGGCCGTTACATCGAGCGTGAGCGCGAAGAGGCCGATAACTGTGTTGTCGGCGTCTCTATGCGGAATCAACGTTACTTCTGCACGGCGCGGTCCTGCCAACGTCTGAATTTCGCGCTCGTAGGCCACGCGCCGGCCGCCGAGACAGGCTTCGATGTCATTGCGGAAAATTGCGTATTCCGCCTCACCATAGAACTCCACCAGGCTCTTGCCGATAAGTGCGTCCACCTCCACACCCAGCCATTCCTTGAACACGTTGTTGGCAAAGAGAAAGCGCTGCTGGGCATCGAGGTACGAGATCATCGCGGGCAGGTTGTCGGTGATCTGTTGAAGCTGGAACCGGCTCGCCTCCAGCAATGCCGCGCGCTCTTGCAACGAGTCCGACATGCGGTTCAGCGCGCTCGCGAGTTGACCGATTTCGCCGCCCTGAGACACGCTGCTTCGATGATCGAAGCGACCCTGTTCGAGCCGGGCTGCGTCATCGCTCAACTGGCGCAGCGGCGCCGAGATACGACGCCCGGCCACTGCTGCAGCGGTCAGACCCAGCAGCAGCATTGCGAGGCCCGCCATGAACGTCTCCGCCAGATGGCGCCTCATGGGCGCCAGTGCGACATCGTTCGGAATGCCGACGTACACGTACCAGGGTACGCGGCGCGACGCAGTGAAACCACCGATGCGCGACACGCCATCGGCACTCATGCCATCGCGCACGCCATCGGCCACGTTGGTTGCCACGAACGCGGGCCCCAGACTCTTGCCGATCCAACGCAGCGGGTCGAGCGACCGCGCCAGGATGACGCCATTGTGGTCGAGCACGGTGACAACGGCACCAGGCGGCAAGCCGCTCGCCGGTACCACAAGTGTTTGCAGCAGACGCAGGCGAGCGGTCGCCGTGACCACGCCCACAACCCGTCTTTCGCGCCGAACGGCAGTAGCGAAGATCGCGACCTGTTCGCCGTTGACTGGAGAGATGACAGGTGCTTCGACAGGCAGGTCCGCACCGCCCACCGCCTGCTTGAAGAACGACCGCTGGGCCACGTTCAGTCGGGTCGCGCGCAATTGCTGCTCCGTCGACCCCGCCAGCTCGCCGCCGGCATTCCACACGGCAACGTTGTTGATCTGCGCAGGCCTGCGCGCCGTCAGGCCTCTGAGCAACGCATCGTTGGCGGCGCCGGCTTCAGGCTCGGGCCTTATCACCTCCGCGAGCACGCCGAGAAATTGCGCGATGTCGCCGATGTGGTCGTCGAGGCGGGCCGACGTGAGGCGCGCCAGGTCCAGCATCTCTTGGCGGACGTGCTCGCGTTCCAGCTTCACCTGGAGCACTGCAGAGACACCTAAAAAGACCGAAAACGGAATCGCCACTGCAAGCACGAGCAGAAACAAGCGTCCATTGATCGTGAGAGCTTTGGCAAAGCGGCGGCGAAGGCGAACCAGCATCCCCTAGTTTGGCGTACTTTTTGCAGACGCTTTATCGGCGCGTGAACTGGCGCTTGGCTGGAGCTCGAATTGCGCTCGACGCAGGTCGTTGCCCAGCGCCTTCACGAGGGTTTTTGATCAGGAGCCCCCGGCCCCCTGGTCGCATCGCCGACGGCAGCATCGGCCTCCCGGTGCTATGTTCAAGGTCGGCCCGAGTGACCCAAGTAATTGGAAGAACAATGACAACTCAAACCAGCACCATAGCGACCTCATCGCTGCCGCTGCCTTTGCCGCTATCGCCGCCCATCTCCCAACCGGTGGTGCTGGTGGTCATGGGCGTCTCGGGCTGCGGCAAAACCACCGTCGCGGCCCTCCTTGCCGGCCGCCTGGGTTGGCCTTTCGAGGAGGGCGATGCACTGCATCCGCCGGCCAACATCGAGAAGATGAAGGCTGGACATCCACTCGACGACAACGACCGCGCACCCTGGCTCGAAAAGGTTGCCGACTGGATCGGGGAGCGGCTCGACGCTGGCGGTAGCGGTTTGATCACCTGCTCTGCACTCAAGCGTTCTTATCGCGACACCATCAACCGGCGCGGTTCTGGCGTGGT
The DNA here is from genome assembly GCA_025352265.1 of Variovorax sp. Classification (GTDB taxonomy): domain Bacteria; phylum Pseudomonadota; class Gammaproteobacteria; order Burkholderiales; family Burkholderiaceae_C; genus Variovorax. The sequence goes on from JANXTS010000071.1 coordinate 95,120, forward strand.
GTTCGTCTACCTGCACGGGTCATACGAAATCATCGCTGCGCGCCTCGCTGCACGACATGGCCATTTCATGCCGACCAAGCTGCTCGACAGCCAGTTCGCCGACCTGCACGAGCCCACCGCCGATGAGCCCGCGATCCGCGTCGATGTCGGCCCGACGCCTTCGCAGATCGCCGATACCGTCGTCAAGATGCTCGGTCTGGACGTCGCGAAAGGAATCGCGAAAGGAGTCGCGAAATGAACCCGGCCGACCTGATGCACCAGCCGCTGAACGCACACGACACGCAAGTGCTCATCGTCGCTGCTGTCGGCATCGCGATCCTGATCGTGCTGATCGTGTGGCTGAAGATGCACGCGTTTCTGGCGCTGACCATCGGCGCGCTGTTCGTCGGCGTCGGCTCGGGGCTGCCGCTCGACAAGGTGACCGCCTCGTATGAGGCCGGCGTCGGTGGCGTGCTCGGCTATGTCGGCGTGCTCATCGCACTCGGCGCCATGCTCGGCAAGCTGCTGGCAGATTCTGGGGGGGCCGAAAAGGTCGTCGACACTCTGCTGCAGGGTCGCCCGGCAACGCTGCCCTGGAAGATGGCGCTGGTCGCCAGCATCATCGGCATTCCGATGTTTTTCGAGATCGGACTGGTACTGCTGATCCCGGTTGTCATGCTCGCGGTGCATCACTCCAAAGGCCCGGCCATGCGGCTCGGTATCCCAGCCTTGGCCGGCCTGTCGGTGCTGCACGGATTCATCCCGCCGCACCCCGGTCCGCTCGCGGCCATCGCGATTCTCCATGCCAATGTCGGCGTGACCCTGGCGCTGGGGCTGCTCATCGCCATCCCGACCGTCGCCGTCGCGGGGCCGCTGTTCGGCCTGCTGGCGGCGCGTATGGTTCCGATCGGCGCAGCGGGTGCCGGACTGGCAGTGTCCTCTGCAAGTGCATCGCGCGCACCGGGCGGCACTGCGGGTGGCAAGGATGAAGATCCGAAGCCGACGCACAGCCCGACGTTCACATGGACCTTGATCACCTTGTTGGCTCCGCTGGCGCTGATGCTCGTCAAGGCCGGCGCCGACATCTGGATGGACAAATCGGCGCCGCTGCGCCCCGCGCTCGACTTCATCGGCGACCCGGTATTCGCGTTGCTGATCGCGGTGCTGCTGGCGATGGTGACCTTCGGTACGTCGGTCGGCTTTACTCCCGCGGTGCTGGCAAAGAAGATCGGCGCCAGTCTGCTGCCTGTCGTCGGCGTCATGCTGATCGTCGGCGCGGGCGGCGGCTTCAAGCAGGCGCTGGTGGATGGCGGCACCGGCATCGCCATTGCCAAGATCGCTCTCGCAGCGGGGTTGTCGACGCTGGTGCTGGGCTGGATCGTTGCAGTGCTCATTCGCCTTGCGACCGGTTCAGCGACGGTTGCGACGGTGACCGCCGCCGGCATCGTCGCGCCGCTGGCGGCCGGCCTTTCACCCAATCACCTGTCGCTCGTGGTGTTGGCCGTGGGCGCCGGGTCGCTGTTCTTCTCGCATGTGAACGATGCGGGTTTCTGGCTGGTCAAGGAGTACTTCGGCTTGACCGTGATGGAGACCATCAAGACGTGGTCGTTGATGGAGACTGTGATCTCGGTGATGGGGTTGATCGTGACGCTGGGGTTGTCGCTGGTGCTTTGAACAGCGGCGACGACAGGGCTCTACATCGAAGGCGCATCTGATCGGGGCGTTGCATTCCGCACGGCAGCCTGCTGGCAGTCCCGCAGGTCGATGGAGGCCTCGTCGCCCGGCGACCACGCGCTGTCGCGTTCGATCATGACGATGCGCAGTCTCGAACGCCGCCCCTGTCGATAAGCGAACTCAGCGAAGGCGCTGGCCTCGCGCACCGATGGCGCGAGGGCGACGCGGCAATCGTCGTCCACCGTTCCCGGATCAGGCAACGCGGCGCCGAGTCTCACGATCACGCCCAGGCGCCAACCATCGGCCTTGTCGTGGGTGGCTTGCGTGACTTCACCGTCCGGCAACGGCGTGCGCGATACGCAGCCGGTCACCGCCAGCACGCCGACGCACCCGAACAGCAGCGTCGCAACGCATGTCCTTGCGGAAGTCGAGTTGAAACGGCCGGGCCTGCCCATTGTTAATTTGCCTGCCCGTTCGATAACACTGCTGCCGCCTCGTATCGCTGCGCGTCGGCGGTCTGCAGCCAACCGCCGCCCAGCGCCTGAAACAGCGCCACGCTGTCGGCGAGCCGGGCCGATTGCGCCTGGATGCGCGCGATGGCGGCTTGCCGCAAAGCCTGCTGCGCGACCAACACGGCAAACGATCCGGTAGCGCCGGCGTCGTGCTGCGCGCGCGCGATGTCGAAGCTCCGTCCGGCCGCCCGCTCGGCGCGGCTTTGCGCGGCCAGGGTCGACGCGTCGGCCTGGATCGCGTTCAGCGTGTCGGCCACGTTTTGAAAGGCACCCAGCACCGTGCTGCGGTACTGTGCTGCAGCCTGCGCCTGCGTGGCCTCCGCTGCCCGCTGCCGGTGCATCAGGGTGCCGGCGTCGAAAAGCGGCTGCACGAGGTTGGCGCCGATGCTCCAGAACCCGGTGCCGGCGGTCGCGAGTTGTGACAGCCGCAAGGCGGTGCTGCCGATGTTTGCGGTGAGATCGAAGCTCGGCAACCGGGCGGCAAGCGCCACGCCGATCTGTGCATTGGCGGCGTGCCACTGCGCTTCGGCGGCGCGAACATCGGGCCGCTGCACGACCAGTTGCGAAGGCAGGCTCAGCGGCAGTTCGCCCGGCAACTGCAATGCGTCGAGACCGATCTCCGGAATCCGAGCATCGCTGGGCAACCGGCCAAGCAAGACGGCAAGCTGATTGCGCTGCTGCGCCATCTGCTTTTGCAGCGGCGGCAAGGTCGCTTCGACCTGCGCGAGCAACGCCTCCTGCGCCGCCACATCGGCCGTGCCGACCTGGCCGAGCGCTTGCTGCCGACGCACCATCGTCAGCTGCGATTCAGCCAGCGTAACGATCTCGTGCGTGGCATCGATTTGCGCCCGCACCGCGGCCCGCTGGATCACCGTCGCGACCAGGTTGGCCGTCAGCGTGAGCTGCGCGGCTTCGAGCTGAAAGCGCTGTACGTCGGCCAGCGACTGCAACGATTCGAGTTGCCGTCGCTGGCCGCCGAACACGTCCGGCGCGTAGGCAATGTTGAGCTGCGCCGTCTGGAGGCTGTACAGGTTGCCGCCGGAGGCGACAGGACTCGCCAACGGCGTCGCGACCGACTGCCGTGTCGGCGTGAACTGCGCCCCGACCGTAGGAAAGAAGGTGCCCTTCTGCGCCAGCACGTTCTCCTGCGCGATGCGCAGCGATGCCCGTGCCGCCTCGATATCTGCGTTGGCGGCAAGCGCCTGCCGCACCATGGCGTCGAGCGGCGCCGACTGAAACACCGACCACCATTTCTCCGGGATCGACCGACCGTCCACAAAGCGTTGCAAAGCAACGCCGGCGCTGTCCTGCGCCTGCGCCTGCACCAAAGGTTCAGCCGTGTAGCGATCGGTGACCGGCGCCACGGGTGGCTTGAACTCCGGACCGACGGCACACCCACCAATCAGGCAGGCGCCTGCAACGGTCCATGCAATCCGCTTCATGTCGCTTCTCCAGCGGGGTCTGTCAGGTCGGCATGCGCTTGGGCGTGACGTGCGCTCATAGCCTCGAGCCGGCTCGCGACCAAGTAGTAGAGCGCCGGCAACCAGACCAGCGTCAGACCGGTCGCGGTGACCAGGCCACCGACCACCACCGTGGCCAGCGGGCGCTGCACATCGCTGCCAAGCCCATGGGCCAGCGCGGCCGGCAGCAAGCCAAGGGCTGCCACCGTCGCCGTCATCAGCACCGGACGGAAGCGTTCCCGCGCGCCCTGGATCACGGCCTCGCGCAGCGGCAACTTCTCTTCGACGCGAAGCCGGTTCAGGTTCGACACCATGATGATGCCGTTCATCACCGTCACGCCGAACAACGCGATGAAACCGACCGCGCTCGACACGTTGAGCGTCATGTCTCGCATGTGCAGCGCGACGAAACCGCCGAGCGCGCCGAGCGGCACGGCAAGCAGGATCAACGACGGTTGCCAGAGATTCTTGAACTGCGCAAAAAGTAGCGCGAACATGAGCGCGATGACCATCGGCATGATGAGCATCAGCCGCGCCTGGGCGCGCTGCTGGTTCTCGAACTGGCC
>JANXTS010000032.1 GCA_025352265.1 Variovorax sp.
TGTGCCGGCCATCGATGCAGCGACACTCGAAGTGCAGTGGCGGCAGCTGCACGCCGGCCAAGGCCTGCAAACGCCGCCGCCCGAGCCGCTGATCGAGGGTTGGGTGCGCTATCACCGCGGCGATTTCGAACAGGCCGTAGACATCGGGCTGCTGCACGGCAGCCACGGTTTGGCGTTGGCCAACCAGGCGACCGCCGTCTATGCCAACTATCTGGAGCGGCGCGAGTCGGTGCGCCTCGCACTGTTTCGACAGGTCGCCGAGCGTGCCACCGCTCAAGCGACTGCCGAGCCGGACAACTGCCAGGCGCTCTACTGGCAGGCCTACGCCCTGGGCCGCTACGCCGAGGGCATCAGCGTGGCGCGCGCCTTGGCGCAAGGCCTGGGAAGCAAGGTCAAGCACTCGCTGGAACGCGTGATCGCGCTGCAGCCCAACCATGCCGACGCTCACATCTCGCTCGCCGCCTTTCATGCAGAAGTGATCGACAAGGTCGGCCCACTGGTGGCGCGCATGACTTACGGCGCACGGGCAGAAACAGCCCTCGAGCTGTTCGAACGTGGCCTCGAACTGCATCCCGATTCCGCCAGCGGCCTGATGGAATACGCCCGTGGGTTGCTCGCCCTGCACGGCGACAGCCGCATGGCAGAAGCGACACGGCTCTATGAAAAAGCGGCGGCGCTGAAGCCGGTCGACGCCCGCGAGCGGCTCGATGTCGAACTCGCACGCTCAGGGCTGTCAGACTGAGATCTTTTAATTTACAGACGCAAGACGAATGTCCGACACGAACGATATCCAGGCTCGCTTCGAAGCTGCAGAGGCGCAATCCAAACTGCTGCCGGAACGCCCCGACAACGTCACGCTGCTGAAGATCTACGGCTTCTACAAACAGGCGACGCTGGGCGACAACGCCGAGAAAAAGCCCAGCTTCAGCGACTTCGTGGCGCGCGCCAAGTGGGACGCGTGGACGACACAAAAAGGCGTGAGCGCGGATGACGCGAAGCAGAAATACATCGACTTGATCGAATCGTTGCGCTGATCTCAGCGGGCTGCACTGGGCTTCTTACAGCCAGCCCTTCCCGTACCCGTCGTCCTCTTCCTCCGCCGGCTTCGTCCCCAGCACCTCATCGATATTGCGGGTGAGCTTCGCGCTGATCTGGTCGCTGAAGGCGCTGAACAAAAAGCCTAGCTCTGCGGTCAGGGTGAGCGTGTCGGCGGTGACTTCGAGCGTGCCGTCGATGCCGGGGCGGGTGAACTGCGCTACGTCGCGCGCCTTGCCTTCGGTGTAGTCGCACTCGATCTGGAACTGCTCCTCGGCCTGTTCGATCCATTTGCGGGCGGCGGCCCGTGCGCCTTTCATGCCCAGCGTGTGGGTGCGTTCGATGTGGATGTCAGGCACCGCGGCCTCCCTGATTTTTTGTGGTTGTCGTGATGGGCGATGTGGCTGTCCATGTCGCGGGAAGGATCATCGCCGCAGACGCAGAAGCAGAAGCGGCCGGTGCCTTGTCGGCCGGAGCGCCCAAAGCTTCTAGCGCCGCAGTGCGTTGTGGTTTTTCCATCGCCGCGAGCCGCTTCACCGCCGCATAGAAGCGCGGCCAGTCGCGGCCCTGCTGCGCGAACAGTGCCTCGAAGTTGGGCACGAGATCGTCGTAGGCCGCCTGCGCGCCGAACATGGCGTTGTTGGCACGCGCGACCCAGCCGTCGTAGGCACCCTGGCGCGCGCCGGGCCAGCTTGCCCTGAGCGTTACATAGCGCGCGCGGAAGTCGTCGAGCGCGGCCTTCTTCATCGCGGCCACGGCGGTCCAGTCGTGTGCTTCCGTTTCTTTCGACTCGTAGATGGCCGTCAACGCACGGCGCGTCTGCAGGGTCAGCGCGCGGAACTGCTGGCGGCGGCCATCGAACTGGGCATAGTCGGCGCGTGCCTGCGCGCTTTCTTCGCGCTCCAGCCACATGGCGCCGCCGATGCGCTCGACCGCCGTTGCGAAAGACTCATTGAAGAGCGTGTCGTCGGGCACGTAGAGGATCTGGTGCGCCAGTTCATGAAAGACGATGCGTGCGAGTTCGCCATCGGGATAGGCAATGAAGGTCGAGAGCAGCGGGTCGCCGCCGGCCCAGTTCATGTAGCCGAGCGTCGAATAGGCCGGCACGGGATACACGGCGACTTCGAGCCCCTGCAATGCTTGCGCCGCGGCTTCAGCATTGGCGGCGGCCTCGTCGTAGTAGCCGCGGTAGCCGACGCAACCTGCGACCGGGAAGCACCATGTCTTGAGTTGGAGCGAGTACTCCGGCGCAGCGACGACGTTCCAGATGGCTGCAGGCCGATGCAGGTCGGCGTAGCCCGTATAGCTGCGGTTGTCTGGCAGGCCAAGGTCAGTGACGGCGAAGCGACGGATGCGCTGGGTGAGTTCGAGCTTGGCTTTGAGGGCTGGGGAGGTGGCGGGATCGGCGAGCCAGGCAGGAACGGGGCGGGCAGCGCGCATGAGGTCGATGTGACCGTGGGCGGATTGCCAGTAGTAGCCTAGGTCGGCGCAGCCGGTGAGGAGGGACAGGGCGGCGGCCAGGGCTATGGATGGGAGCGTTCTCACAGGTATGGCGCCCTCACCCTAACCCTCTCCCGGGGGGAGAGGGAATAACGCGGGAAGAGGGGTTAACGCGGCGCGTTCTACCTGCACCAGGCAGTCGTAGAACGTGGGGCCGCGGCCGATGTCGGTCAGGCGCTGGCTGGTGAGCTGGTTGACGTTGGTGCCGTCCATGCCCAACTTGCGCCACCAGATGCCCATGCCATGCACGACGCCGGGCCGCGCACGTCGCGATACCTCGGCGCGACAGCGGTGTTCGCCTCGGCTGTTGAAGACGCGCACAGTGGTGCCGTCTTCGATACCGCGTGCGGCAGCATCGTCGGTGTGGATTTCCAGCAGCGGCTCGACCTCGATCGCGCGCAGGCTTCTCACATTGACGAAGGTCGAGTTCAGGAAGTTGCGTGCCGGCGGCGAAATCATCGCGAGCGGAAATTCGGTCGAACTGCCGGCGGGCTCGTAGTTGGGCACGTGGTCGGGCAAGCCGTCCTGGCCTTGCGCCTGCAGGCGCGCGCTGAAGAACTCGCAGCAGCCGGACGGCGTTGGAAAGTTGCCCTCGGCGAAAGGTGCTTCGGGCAACTTCACGCTGGTGAAGCCTTGCGTGAGCAACTGTGCGTAGTCGATCGTGTCGTCGGCGAACGCGCTGCGGCAGATCGCCTCGTCGTCGTCCGAAAAGCACGGCTCGTCGAACCCCATGCGACGCGCCAGTTCGCGAAACACCCAGGCGTTGCTGCGCGCCTCGCCACGCGGCGCCACCGCCGGGCGATTCAGCAGCACGTCGGTGTGGCCGTAGCTGGTGTGGA
>JANXTS010000041.1 GCA_025352265.1 Variovorax sp.
TGATTTCGCGGATGCGGCGGATGACGTCTTGCGCCATGCCGGGGGTGGCTTGCGTGTCGACGACCATGACGGCTTCGTCGCCGATGAAGACGCCGGTGTTGGGGTCGCCTTCAGCGGTGCAGGCGTAGGCGTTTTCGGACAGGCGGGTGAAGCTGACGGTTTTCTCGGCGAGGTCGGCCTGGCTGGCGAAGACTTTGGGGGTGCTCGTGGTGGGTTGCGTCATTGCGCGTGTCTCCGGGTTGTAGCAATTCGTCTAAACAGAATCAATTTGCTCTGTGCGAATCAAGAAGTTTAGGATGCACGTCCGACAATGTCTAATCCTTTTCACATGAACGAACCTGCCGCCAGCCAATGAGCACCGACATCGACCGTACGCAACGCGGCATTCAGAGCATCGAAGTCGGCGGCCAGCTGCTGCACGCACTCGTCCACAGCGGACGGCCGATGGCGCTGAAAGACCTCGCCCGCGAAGCCGACATGAGTGCCGCCAAGGCGCATCCGTACATGGTCAGCTTCGGGCGGCTCGGGCTCATCGAGCAAGACGCCGTCAGCGGTCACTATCTGCTTGGCCCGCTCGCTTTGCAACTGGGGTTGATCGGGCTGCAGCAGGCCAATCCGGTGCAGATCGCGACACCGATGATCGATGCGCTGGCGCAGCGAATCGGCCAGACGATCGCGATCGCGGTGTGGGGCGATCGCGGTGCCACCATCGTTCGCATTGCGGAGTCGCCAGCGGCGGTGCACGTCGCCATGCGCCACGGCACGGTGTTCTCGCTGACCGACACGGCTTCGGGCCGGCTCTTCGGCGCCTACCTCGATGCAGCCATCGTGAAGCAGCAACTCGATGACGCCCGAGCACGCCGCAAGCTGCGCGACCGCGAAGGGTCGGCCAAGGTCGTCGGCATGCCGCCGCAGCCGCCTGTGCCGGCATGGAAAGACTTTGAAGTGCAGCTCGACGAAGTTCGTCGCCACGGCATCAGCCGCTCGGAAGGCGAGATCGTTCCGGGCGTCAACGCGATGTCGGCGCCGGTGTTCGACCACACAGGTGCGATCAAGTTGGCCATCACCGCGATCGGTGCGGCCGGCATCTTCGACAGCCGCTGGAACGGCGAACTGGCGAAGGCGCTCAAGGCGTGCGCCGATGCGGTGTCGCAGCGACTGGGTGCGCCGCGGCGCTGAATCAGGTCATCAGCCAGCCGCCGGCGACATCGATGACCTGGCCCGTAACGAAAGCGGCGTCCGCAGACGTGAGATAGCAACACACGTCTGCGACCTCGGACGGCTCACCCAGGCGTCCCAGCGGCGTCACATCGACCACTGCGTTGTTGGCGGCGTCAGAGACCGTGCGAACGAGTGGTGTCGCGATGCGCCCCGGCGCAAGGGCGTTGACGGTGATGCCGTGAGGCCCGAGCTCGCCGGCGAGGTGCCGGGTGAAACCGATCAGGGCCGATTTGGTAGCACTGTAGTGGCAGGCCACGATATCGCCCAGGTAAGCCTTCCCGGCAACCGAAGACATCGACACGATCCGCCCGTAGCGCCGATCGATCATGCCGCCGGTCACCAGTCGCGAGAAGTTGAAGGCGCCGTTCAAGTTGACGCCGATCACGCGCTGCCACTCGGCCGGGTCCATGCGATGGACAGGCGCCGGCTTGCCGCCGTGTTTGGGCGAGATGCCAGCGTTATTGATCAGGACATCGATCGGACCAAGGGCCAATTCGATCTCGCGCTGGGCCTGCTCGCAACTGGCGTAGTCGGCCACGTCGGCCGCCGCGAAGTGTGCGCGGCACCCGCGGCTGCGCAGCTCGGCTGCTTGACGCTCTCCCGCCTCGCCGTTCAAGTCGACGATGCCCACGGCGGCACCTTCGGCGAGATAGCGCTCGACGAGCGCAGCCCCGATGCCGCCGCTCCCGCCTGTGACGAGCACGACGCGATCAGCGTGGCGCATCGGCGCCATCCTTCACGATCAGCATGATCTTGCCGATGTGCTTGCTGCTTTCCATCAGCAGATGCGCTTCGGCCGCGCGCTCGAGCGGGAACACCGCGTGAATGACGGGCAGGCACCGTCCCTGCTCGAGCACCGGCCAGACCTTCTTTTGCAGCCTCGACACGATGGCCGCCTTCTGCTCGGCCGTGCGCGCACGAAGCGTAGAGCCGGTCAGCGTAAGGCGCCTGAGCATCACGGGCGTCGCGTCGAAGTCGAAGCGGCTGCCTTCAAGGAACGCCAGCTGCACCAGGCACCCTTCGAGTGCCAGGCTCGCGATGTTGCGCACGATGTAAGGCGCACCCACCATGTCGATGATGATGTCGACGCCGCGGCCTTCAGTCTCCTGCGCCACCACGGCGGCGAAGTCTTCCTCGCGATAGTTGATGGCGCGCAGAGCACCGGCGGCCGCGCAAGCCTGCGCTTTCTCTGCGTTACCCACTGTCGTGTAGACGGTTGCGCCGAACTCGCGCGCCAGCTGAATCGCCGTGAGACCGATGCCGCTCGACCCGCCGTGCACGAGAACCGATTGGCCCGACTCGAGCCGCGCGCGATCGAAGAGGTTCGCCCAGACTGTCAGGTACGTCTCCGGCAGCGCAGCGGCCTGCAGCAAGCTGAGGCCGCCAGGCACCGGCATGCAGTGCCGCGCATCGGTAAGGCAATAGTCCGCGTAGCCGCCGCCAGGCGTCAATGCGCAGACGCGATCGCCCACGCGCCATGCGTCGACGCCTGCCCCTGTCGCCGCGATCACCCCCGCCACTTCGAGCCCGAGATGGGGCGATGCGCCCTTGGGCGGCGGATAGTTGCCGGAGCGTTGCAACACGTCAGGCCGGTTGACGCCGGCCACGTGCACCTCGATCAATACCTCGCCAGGGCCGGGGACAGGACGCTCGTCGTCGACCAGTTTCATCACGTCGGCATTGCCGCCTGCACCATGCACTATACGTTTCATGTCTGCTTCTCCTAGTTGGGTCTCTGTGAATTCAGTTCGACCCGGTTGAGGTCCTTAAGACTCTCGCGCATCGTCAATGTCGTCTGCAATGGACGCGTCTCGCCGAGCGCTCGACCCTCGATGAGGCTGACGATGCGTTCGGCCGACAAGCGACCGATCTCCGAAGTCGGCACGTGCACGGTCGTCAGTCTCGGCTCGACCAGGTTCGCGAGTTCGATGTCGTCCGAGCCGGTAATCGAGAGTTCATCCGGCACGCGAATGCCACGGTCGCGGCACTCACCGATGGCGCCCACTGCCTGGATGTCGGTTCCGCAGATCAATGCTGTCGGCCGGTCGGTCGTTCCGAAGAGTTGCGCTACGGCACTGCGACCGCCTTCGAAGGTGAAGGGGCGTTCGACGATCCAGTCTTCGCGCAGCACGAGACCGTGCGCCTTCAGCGCGGCGCGCGTTCCCTCGATGCGTGCGCGCACGCGTTCGTTCCCATCGGCGATGCCCGGGCACAGCGCGATTCGCATATGGCCGCGCTCGACAACGAGGCCTGCCATGCGCTGTGCGGCGTCGAGGTACGAGAAACCCACGCACTGCCCTGGCCTCGTCTCATCGACGGCCCAACTCAATACGTAAGGCAAGCCGTACTGGCGCTGCAGGTCGTACACAGCGTCGGCGTGATCGGTGCCGACGAGCACGATGCCGTCGACGCCACGCTCGACGATCGCGCGCAGCAGATCGACCTCGCGCGCGGGCTCGTAGTCGTGGCTTGCGACGAGAACTTGATAGCCGAGACCCCAAAGCGTTTGCTGCAGGGACTGGATCGAGACCGCGAAGATGGGGTTGTCGAGTGTCGGGTAGATGGCCGCAATCGTCTTCGTGCGGCGCGAGGCCAGCGCCTGCGCTGCGCCGTTTCGCACGTAGCCCAGTTGCGCCACCGCACGCTGAACGCGCTCGAGAGTGTCGGGACGAACCTCGCGCGGCACCGAGAGCGAGCGCGAAGCACTGCCGAGCGAGACGCCTGCGAGGCGCGCGACATCCTGGAGAGTGGCGCGGTCCTTCATCGGGATCTTTTCATCGCGGCCTGTCCGCCAGGATCATGTCGGCACCTTTCTCGGCAACCATCATCACGGCCGCCTGAATATTGCCCGACACGATCCTTGGAATCACCGATGCATCGACTACCCGCAGTCCCTGCAGACCGCAGACGCGCAGCCGCGAATCGACGACCGCATCGGCACCGCTGCCCATGCGGCAGGTCCCAACCGGGTGATAGATCGTCTGCCCGTTTCGGCGCGCGAACTCGAGCCACGCCGCATCGTCCCGAGTGGCATCGCCCGGACCCGTCTCATGCGCGATGTAGTGCTTCATCGCAGGCTGCCCGACGATACGACGCGCTATCTTCATCGCCTCAACGATGCATTCCTGGTCGACTGCACTGTCGAGAAAATTCGGCCGAATCGCCGGCTGCGTGTGCGGATCGAGCGTCGTCGAATGCACGCTGCCGACCGACTCCGGGCGAAGCTGACTCACGCCGATCGTCATGCCCGGCTCGCGGTCGAGAATCCGCTCAGCCGCATTCGCATAGCTCGCGTGCATGAAGAAATACTGCGCATCGGGTCGATCCATTTCAGGCCGCGTCTTCACGAAACCGTGCACGAGCCCGGTGCCCAGAGTGAGGATGCCGCGCCGTTGGGCGTAGTAACGCGCAACCTCACGCACGAGGCGCCAGCCGCGCGACATCTCATTGAGCGTCAACGTGTTTCGAACACGCCAATTCATGCGCGTGGCGTAGTGGTCGATGTAGTTCTCGCCGACGCCTGGCGACTCCACGCGCATCGTGATTCCAAGCGGGTCGAGCACATCCCTGCGACCGATGCCCGAGAGTTCGAGGAGCTGAGGCGATTGAAAGGCGCCGGCAGCGATGATGACTTCGAGCTGCGCGTCGACGGAGATTTGCTGCCCGGCCTGGCGATAGACAACGCCCACGCAGCGCGTGCCTTCGAATCGCAAGCGCTGCACGTGGGCATCCGTCACGACGACGAGGTTAGACCGATGCCGTGCAGGCTGGAGGTATGCGTCGTACGCACTCCAGCGCCTGCCTCTGCGCTGATTGACCTGGTAGTACCCAAAGCCTTCCTGGTCGTCGCCGTTGTAGTCGGCGTTCATCGGCTGGCCGTCGTCCGCAGCGGCGGCAAGGAACCTTTCCGCGATCGGGAAACGCTCGCTCACCTGCTCGAGTTGCACCGGGCCTTCCTTGCCACGCATGGCGCCACCCGTGGCGTAGTTCTCCAGCTTGCGAAAGTAAGGCTCGACGTCTTTGTAGCTCCAGCCGGTGGCGCCTGCGCGCTCCCAGCTGTCGTAGTCCTCGCGCTGGCCGCGCACGTAGATCATCCCGTTGATCAGCGTGGAGCCGCCGAGGCCACGACCGCGCGGCACAGAGATTCGACGATCGTGCGTGTTCGGTTCGGGCTCGGTCTGAAAGAGCCAGTTGTAGCGTTTGTTCGTGAGCAACTTGCTGAAGCCGGCGGGGATGGCAATCCAGCGACTCGCCGGTTCGCCGCCTGCCTCCAGCATCAGCACCCGCTGCTTGCCGTCCGCGCTCAGCCGGTTGGCGAGCACGCAGCCCGCAGCGCCGCCGCCGACGATCACGTAGTCGAAGAGTTCCACTGCTGTTCTCCGGTTCAGGCCACCACGGTCGGGATCGGCCGGTCGAGCATGAAGGCCGCCATGTGACGAATCTGGCTCGCGAGCATCGGTGCGCCTTCGTGCACGCGGCATCCACGTGCACGAGCCGCCTTCAGCAGTGCGGTCTCTGCCGGATCCATGATGATTTCGGCGACGATCTGTGCGGGGTCGAGCCGCATGACGTCGAGCGGCAGCGCATCGCCCGGACGCAACCCCAACGAGGTCGCATTAACGACGATATCGTGGCCCGACGGGTCGTTGCTGCCGACCGATGCGACGAGGGCAGGATACTTTGCGTGCAGCCGTTCGATCAGACTTTCGGCCTTGTCGGAGCTGCGATTCGCCACCGTGATGCGATCCGCACCTGCTTGCGCGAGCGAGAACGCAATGGCGCTCGCGGCGCCACCAGCGCCCGCGAGATACACGCTCCGGCCGGCCGGATCGATGCCCGCGCTCCGCAGCCCATCGACGAAACCAATGCCGTCGAGCATGGCGCCATGCAGTCGTCCATCGGGCCTGCGATGCACGACGTTGACGGCGCCGATCTGCCGTGCCTCTTCGCTCACTTCGTCGCACAGTGCGAGCGCGCTCGTCTTGTGCGGCACTGTCACCACGCAACCGAAAAAATTCTGCATGCAACGCAAGGCATTCATCACGACCGGGAGATCAGCCGCGCTGATGTGCAGCGGCACCATCACCGCATCGATGCCATGCGCGCGCACCAGGTCATTGATGCGCTGCGGGGTCTTCACATGGTGGATCGGGTCGGCCACGATCGCCAGAAAGCGCGTGTGTCCTGTGATCTCGAAAGGGCTCGAAAGCATCGTGGGGGGATTTCGTTCAATGCCCGAGATAGGCCTTGCGGATATGCGGATTCACCAGCAACTCTTTGCCCGTGCCTGACAACACCACCTCGCCGTTCTCGAGCACATAACCGCGGTCCGCCAACTGCAGCGTATGAAATACGTTCTGCTCCACCAGCAGCACCGTGGTTCCCTGGTCGGCGACCTTTCGAACGATCTCGAACATCTGCTCCACGAGCAAAGGCGAAAGACCGAGCGAAGGCTCGTCGAAGATCAGCAGGCGTGGCCCGGCCATCATGCCGCGCGCGATGGCGACCATCTGCTGCTCACCGCCCGAGAGCGAGACGGCGAGTTGCTTCAGCCGTTCCTTGACCTTCGGGAACAGCATCAACACGTCCTCTAGCCGCTGCGCGTGCGAATCGCGGGCAGACTTTTTGAACGACCCCATGCGCAGGTTCTCCTCCACGGTGAGGAATGGGAACAACTGCCGGCCTTCGGGAATCATCGTCACGCCGAGTTCGACGATCTCGTGAGGCTGGCGCGCGGCGAGCGGCACGCCGTCGAAGTCGATGCTTCCGGCGGTCGCGCGCACGATGCCGCAGAGCGTTCGCAGCGTCGTCGTCTTGCCGGCACCATTGGCGCCGACGATGGTGACGATCTCTCCGCGCTTCACATCGAACGAGATGCCGTGCAAGACTTCGCTCTTGCCGTATCCGGCGTGCAGATCACGAACCTGAAGCATGGGTATAGCCCTTTCCAAGATAGGCCTGGATGACGTCCACGTCGTTCGCGACTTCCGCGGGCAAGCCTTCCTTGAGCACCTTGCCAAGATGGATGACGACGATGCGGTCGGAGAGTGCCATCGTGGCCTGCATCAGGTGTTCGATCATCAGCACCGACACACCGGACTCCCGGATGCGCCGGATCATCACGATGGCGCGCGCAACGTCGGCTGGGTTCAAACCGGCAAGCACTTCGTCCAGCAACAAGACGCGAGGCGAGGTGGCCAGCGCGCGTGCGATCTCGAGTCGCTTCATGCCGCCGACGGTAAGGCTGCGTGCTTCGGTGTCGAGCAACGGCGTCAGCTCCGTGAGCTCGGCCACGGAGCGGGCGAGGGCTTCGGCCTGGTCGCGGCCCTTGGTGCGCATGAAGGCGCCGAGCAGCAGGTTCTCCAGTACGGTCAAGCCGGCGAACGGCTGAACGATCTGGAACGTGCGCCCGACACCTGCGCGCGCAAAACCCTCGGGGCTTCGAGGGGCAGTCCAGTTGCCTGCGGCATCGCGGATCGTCACGGTGCCGCCGTCCGGCCGAAGGAATCCGGAGAGCTGGTTGAACACGGTCGTCTTGCCGGCGCCATTGGGCCCAATGACGCCGAGAATTTCGCCCTCGTGCAGCGTGAGAGTCACCTTGTCGGTCGCCTTCAAACCGCCGAAGCGCTTCTCGATGTTGTCTGCCTTCAGGATCGGCTGGCCGATGCTCGAGATATCGCGCAAAGTCGCGGGCAACGGTGCAACGGCAACGCGCCGGACACGCCCAAAATCAGGCAGCTTGTCGATCAAGCGAGCCACACGCCCCCCAAGCTGGCCGACCAGTCCGCGCGGGAAAAAGAGCACCACAGCCACCAGCACTACGCCGTACACGAATCCGTGCGTGCCATTGCCGAAGGCGCTCAGCCACCCACGCGCCAGTTCTGCAATCGGCATCACGACGACCGCGCCGAGCACCGGCCCAGCGACTGTGCCGAGCCCGCCGATCAAGGCGAACATCGCGACCTGGATGGAGAGCTCCAGCGAGAAGGCGGAAGACGGCTCGATGAACGTCAGGTACATGCCGTGGAAGCTGCCGATCAGGCTCGTGAGGCAGGCCGATATGACGGCCGCCGCGATCTTCACCCGCACCGGATTGATGCCGATGGCGCGCGCCGCATCTTCGCGCTCGCGCACTGCGATGAGGTAGTAGCCGAAGCGCGAATGACGAATCGCATGGCAGATGCCGAGCACCACCATCAGGAAGCAGAACGCGACCAGAAGATAGGCCCACTTCTCGCGGAAGATCATCCACTTGAGGCCGATCTGCAGCGGCACGTTCAGTCCGCCTGCGCCGTGTGTCCAGGCTTCTTCGTGATTGACGAGCAGCCTTGCGACTTCGAGGAACGCGATCGACGCCAGCGAGAAGAACGGCCCGCGCAGGCGCAGGGTCGGATACGCGATCACGAGCGCGACGAGCGCCGATACGGCGACGCCCGCGAACATCCCTACCCATGGCGAGATACCGAAGTGCAGCACCAGGAGTCCAGCGGCGTAGCTGCCGATTCCGTAGTACACGGCGTGCCCGAGCGATAGCTGCCCCGCGAAGCCGCCGACGATGTTCCACGCAGAAGCCAACGCGGCGAAAACGCACACCTGGATTGCGAGGTGCATGACGAACGGCGACTGCGTTGCCAGAGGCAAGACGAGCAACGCGGCGAGTGCGAGATACGCGATGTATCCGCGTGGATTCAGTGGGTTGGGAATCATGTTTTATATCCCCTCACTCGGAACCACGACCCAGGCCGAACAGACCGGTCGGTCGCACGATCAGGATCACGAGGAAGATGACGAAGTAGACGACCTCCTTGAGGTCGGGGCCGACGTAGAAGCCGGCAAGGCTGTCGATCAGGCCGATGAACATCGAGCCGATCACGGCGCCTGGCAGGCTGCCCATGCCGCCGAGCACGACGATCACGAACGCGGTCAGGACGAAGTAGGAGCCGACCGTCGGGAAGACCGGGTATTGCAACGAAAGGAGGCACGAAGCAATGCCGACGAGGGCTGCGCCGATGCCGAAGGCGAGCACGTAGGTCCGGTTGACATCCACGCCCATCAACGCGGCCGCGGTGCGGTTCTGCGCAAGCGCACGAAACGCCCGGCCTGTGTAGGTATGCGTCAGATAGAAATGCATGGCGAACGCGACCGCGATCGCCACGACGAAGGTGAATATCTGGCCACTGACGAATGTCAGCGGACCAAGGCTCAGGTTCTGATTGCCGAAAGAGAATTCGACCTTGCGGATATCGGCACCGAACAGCAGCAAGGCAAGGTTCAGCAGCGCCGTCGAGACCCCGACGGTCGCGAACACCTGGATGTGCGCGTCGGCGGACAGCAATGGCTGGATCACGTAGCGCTGCATGAGCGCGCCGATCACGAAGAGAAAGACCACGACGATCGGGACCGCGAGGTAGGGGTGCAGGCCCAGGCGACTGGCACAGAGCCACGCCACGTACATGCCCACCATCAGGAATTCGCCGTGCGCGAAGTTGACCACTCGCACGACCCCGAAGATCAGCGTCAGACCGATGCTGATGATCGCGTAGGCGCCGCCGAGCAGCAGGCCGTTCGCTACCAGCTGAAGCAGCAATGACATGAGAAATCCTGAGTGCGGGGCGAACCGCGCACGTTGGTTTGCTGGTTGCCAGGAAGGCTGATCAGTTTGTGGCGACGGGTTTCGCGTTGGCGACCCCTTCAGGGAACACCGTCGCGAGCTTGCCCTGCTGCCACTGCATCAGGTTGAGCGTTGCGGCCGTGTTCTGGCCGGTCTCGTTGAACTGGATGCCCCAGCCGGCGGCCGTGCTGCCCATTGGCGCGCGGTAGGCCAGTGCTGCGTCGCGGATCTTGTCCTTGTCGGTCGACTTGGCGCGTGCCAGCACCTCGAGCATCGCCTTGGCGCCGACGTAGTTGGCGAGGCTGTGGCCGGAGCGCGGCGCCATAGAGAACTTCTTCTGGTAAGCAGCGACGAAGTCGCCCAGACCGGGCGCACCGGCCGCGTTCATCGTGATCTGCGGGAAGTCGACGTCGTACACGCCTTCAATCGGCGCACCGACGGCTTGCGCCGTGTCGGTCAGCGAATGACCACCACCGCCGCCGATCACCGCCTTCGGTTTGTAGCCGGCAGCAGCCGCCTGGCGGAAGAAGAGCACCGCGTCGTTCTGGTAAGCGGTGTGCAAGACCACGTCGGCCCCGGCGCCCTTCAGCCGCAGGATCACCGACGACAGATCGACCGTCTTTGCAGAGTAGGCCTGCACCTCGACGACCGTGATGCCGAGCTTCGCGGCGCCTTCCTTCTGCGCCGCGGCGACCAGCGAGCCGTATGGGCCGTCCTCATGAATGATCGCGAGCTTCAACGTCTTGGGATCGACCTTGAGCGTTGGGGCGACCACCTTGACAAGCCCCTCGAGCGTGCGATCACCGATGTTCTTGGCAGTGGGGTTGATGCGGAACAGGTACTTGAAACCGCGCTGCGTGATCGTGTCGGCGGTTGCGCCGAGCTCGAAGTACGGAACGCCTGCCAGTTCGGTGACCTGGGTGGCCGCCTGCGAGATTCCCGATGCATAGCTGCCAAAGACCGCGACAACGTTCTCGACAGACGTCAGCCGGCGCGCTTCGCCGACCGCCTGGCTCGCGTCGACCGCATCGGCTTTCACCAGCGTGATCTGTCGGCCGTTGATTCCACCCGCGGCATTTCGCTCATCGACCGCGAGCTGCACACCGCGATAGCTTTCGTCCCCCAGCAAGGCAAGTCCCCCGCTGAAGGGGTACAGCGCCCCGAGTTTGAGTTCCTGAGCGTATGCGGGCGCACTGGCTAGTGCGAACGCAATACCGACCCCTGCCGTGACCCGGCGCAAAGCATTGAACATGGCTTGTCTCCTGATGGTTTTAGTGCGGATGAAGCGCTTCAGACCCACCAGATCGAACCGTCCAGCTTTCAGGTCATTGCCGGAGACAAATTTAACTTGAAGCGCTTCATTTCTCTATCGGGGTTCACCCGTGATGCCTGCAACAAGCCACCACGCACTGCTACGCGCGCACCTTGGAGATCTGCGTGACCGGCTTCAGATTGGTGTAATTAGCGACGTCGTTGCGGATGTCCTTGGCGTGCGGCGAGAAGGCGGCATAGAAGGCCTCGGTCGAGTCGAAGTACATGTGCACCGCGGCCACGAAAGCCGGTCGGCTGCCCGGCGCCGGGCCAGAAACGCCTTCGTCGATCTCGACCTTCTTCAAGGCATCGCCGAGCAACTTCTGAATCATCGTCACGTGCTTGTCGGCGTAGTAGTTCATGTCGAAGGTACTGCCTTCGTCATTGGGGTAAAGAACGCTTACTTTGATCATCTGGATTACCTCTTCGGCTGGGGAAAAATGGTCGGCGCAACGGTCGCAGCGCGTTGGGCTCCGATGCCCAGATACGTATCGATGATGCGTCGGTCGTGCAGCAGATCGCGGGCCGCACCGGTGAGCGCGACAGCGCCCATCTCGAGCACATAGCCGCGGTCGGCCACCTGCAGCGCGGCGCGCGCGTTCTGCTCGACCAGCAGCACCGACACGCCATGCTGCCGCAAAGACGACACCACCTGCAAGACCTCGCGCACGATGAGCGGCGCAAGGCCTAGCGAAGGTTCGTCGAGCATCAAGAGGCGCGGCCGCGCCATCAATGCGCGGCCGATGGCGAGCATCTGGCGCTCGCCACCCGACAGCGTCGAGGCCATCTGGCCGCGCCGTTCGCGCAGCCTCGGAAAGATCTGAAAGACCTCGTCCATGCGCTCCTTTTGGTCGCGCCGTCCGGTACGCCAGCGATAGAAGCCGCCGAGCAGCAGGTTGTCTTCGACCGACATCTCGGCGAACAACTCGCGCCGCTCCGGCACCAAGGAGACGCCGCGCGCAACCATCGCCTCGACGCTCGGGCGCGCGATGCGTTCGCCGTTCAGCGACAGCGCGCCCTTCGCTGGCAGCAAGCCCATCGCGGCGCACAGCAAGGTTGTCTTGCCGGCGCCGTTCGGGCCGATCACGGTGACGATTTCGCCCTCGTTCACCTCAAGCGCGACGTCATGCACGGCTTCGACCGCCCCGTAGGAGACGCTGAAGTTTTCGAGCCGGAGCAACGGGATCATGCGTTGCGCCTCACTGCTTCCAGTACTTCCAATGGTTCGTTGTCGGCGACGCCCAGATAGGCCTCCAGCACCTTCGGATCGGCCTGTACTTCGGCTGGCGTGCCGGCAGCGATGATGGTGCCGAACTCGAACACCGTGATGCGATCGGCCAGGTTCATGACGAACTCCATATCGTGCTCGACCACCAGAATGCCGAGCCCCTCATCCCGCAACTGCGACAGCAGGTCGGCCAGCGCGCGCTTCTCCAGATGGCGCAGGCCGGCGGCCGGTTCATCGAGCAGCAGCACCGCGGGCTGGCTCGCCAATGCGCGGGCGATTTCGACCACGCGCTGCTGCCCCAATGCCAGCGAGGCTGCCGGCGCATCGGCATGCGCGCCGAGGCCGCAACGCTCGACCTGCAAGCGCGCTTCAGTCAGCAACGCAGCCTCTTCGGCGCGGTCGAGACGCAGCATCGAAGCAACCCAGCCACGCCGCGCCCGACGGTGCGCACCGAGCGCCACGTTCTCGATCACGCTGCGCTGGCCGAGCAGCCGCACGTGCTGGAAAGTGCGGCTCAACCCCAGCGCGGCGAAGGCGCGCGAAGGTTGCATGTGCATGGTGCGGCCCATCAGCTGAACCTCGCCTTCCGTCGGATCGTCGACGCCCGAGATCACGTTGAAGAAGGTGCTCTTTCCCGCCCCGTTGGGTCCGATGAGCGCATGGATCTCACCGGCCTTGCAGTCCATCGTCACCGCATTGTTCGCGATGAGGCCGCCGAAGCGCTTGGTCACCGCGGTCGCCTGCAACAGCACTTCGCCGCGCGCCGGCAACGTGCGCTGCGTCAACGTCGCGACACCGCTTGGCGCACGCGTTGTCTCGGGCCGAAGATACCGCTGCGCCAGGCGCCCCAGGGTCGGCCACAGTCCGTCGGCGAAACGCTGCAGCACCAGCACCATCAGCAGGCCGAACACGATCACCTCGAAGTTGCCGCTGGTGCCGAGCAGGCTCGGCAACACGTCCTGCAGCTTCTCTTTCAACAGCGTGATGACGGTCGCACCGAGCACCGCGCCCCACAGATGCCCGGACCCGCCGACCACCGCCATGAAGAGGTACTCGATGCCGATGTTCAGGTTGAAGGGCGTCGGGTTGACGAAGCGCTGCATGTGCGCATAGAACCAGCCGGAGATCGCCGCCATCAGCGCGGCCAAGACGAAGAGCTTGACGCGGTAGTGCGCTGTGTCGACGCCCATCGATTCCGCCATCAGGCGCCCACCTTTCAATGCACGGATGGCACGGCCTTCACGCGAGTCGAGCAAGTTGTGCAACAGCCACAAGCCGACCAGCAGCGCCGCCCAGACCGCGATGCCGAGAGCACGCGGTGACGCCAGCGAAACGCCGGCGATGACCAGCGGTGGCACGCCGGTGATGCCGGTCTGCCCGCCGAGGAAATCCATGTTTCCGAACAGGTAGTACAGGCTCAGACCCCAGGCGATGGTGCACAGCGGGAGGTAGTGCCCCGACAGCTTGACCGTGACCGCGCCGAGCGTCCAAGCGACCGCGAAAGTCAGCACCAGCCCGAGCAGCAACCCGACCCAAGGTAGACCCGCTTCACCCACGATGCCGCCGAGCGCAGCGACCGCCATCGGCGAGGTGCAGACCCACGCCGTCGCATAGGCGCCGATGCCCACGAAAGCAGCCTGGCCGAAAGACGTCATGCCGCCGACGCCGGTCAACATCACCAGCCCGACCGCGACCAGCGAATAGAGCCCGATGTAGGTCATCACCACCACCGTGAACTCAGGCAGAAAACCCCATGCCATTGCGAGCGCCAGAATGGCCAGCGCGGTGAGATGACGGCCTGTGAGCCAACGTTTGTCCACCGTCATTCTTCGTCCTCCACGTGATGGCTCTTGAGCGAGCGCCACCACAGCACCGGAATGATCAACGTGAACACCAGAACCTCCTTGAACGCACTGGCCCAGAACGACGAGAACGCCTCGAGTTGGCCGACAAGCAACGCGCCGGCCAGCGCCATCGGGTAGCTGCCCAGTCCGCCGACGATCGCAGCGACGAAGCCCTTCAGGCCGATGAGAAATCCGGTGTCGTAGTACACGGTCGTCAACGGCGCAATGAGCAAGCCGGATACGGCAGCGATCAACGCCGACAGCGCGAAGCTGACGTCACCCGACAGCTCCGTCGGGATGCCCATCAACCGCGCGCCGACGCGGTTCATCGCAGTGGCGCGCAAGGCTTTGCCGACCATCGAGCGACCGAAGAAAAGAAACAGCGACACGACCAGTACGAACGTGACGCCCACGACCACCAGCGACTGCCCGCTGATTTGCAGGCCGCCGACCTCGAAGCGCGCATCCGAGAACGCCGGCGTGCGCGAACCTTCGGCGCCGAAAAAGAGCAAGCCCAACCCGGTGAGCACGCCGTGCAGCGCGACCGACACGATCAGCAGCATCAGCACCGAGGCGTTAGCCAGCGGTCGGAACGCCAGCCGGTAGATGAGCGGCCCGAGCGGTGTGACGATGATCAACGTGTTGGCTGCCTGTGCCCACAATGAAGCGGGCCGCCAAGCGAGCGCCAAAACGCAGGCCAGCGCCGGCAAAGCGACGCACCAAACCATTGCCGAGGTCCAGTCGACCGTGGCGCCACGCTTCCAGCGCCAGGCCTCGACCACCAGCACCATGACCGCCAGCGCGAGCAACAGCCACAGGGTCGGCGGGATGCGACCGGCCTGCATTGCGGCCATCGACAACGCGCCGAACGCGACCAGCTCGCCTTGCGGGATGAAGATGACGCGCGTCACCGAGAAAACCAGCACGAGGGCCACTGCCATCAGCCCGTACACCGCGCCGTTGACCAGGCCGTCCTGCATCAAAAGCAGGGCGATCTGAGAATCCATTGCTTACTTTCTGGAGTCACGCCTAAAGGCTGCTCAGGGCTGGTATTTCCAGGCGCCGTTTTCTATCTTGACCATCACACGCGCGCGCTGATCGAGGCCGAGGTGATCGGTGGGCGACAGCGTGAAGATGCCGTGCGCGCCGGGCATTTCCTTGGTCTGCTCGAGCGCGTCGCGCAGTGCTGCGCGAAACTCGGGCGTGCCGGGCTGCGCCTTCTTGAGCGCGATGGGCACAGCAGCGGTCATGAGAAGGCCGGCGTCCCACGCATGCGCGCCGAAGGTCGACACCGTCCCCTTGCCATAAGCCGCTTCATACGCCGCGACATAGGTCTGCGCGCTCTTGCGCACTGGGTTGGAAGCCGGCAGCTGCTCTGCCACCAGTACCGGTCCCGCGGGCAGGAAAGTGCCTTCGAGATCCTTGCCGCCGACGCGCAAGAAGTCGGCATTGGCGACGCCGTGCGTCTGGTACATCTTGCCGGCATAGCCGCGTTCCTTGAGCGACTTTTGCGGCAGCGCCGCGGGCGTGCCGGAGCCGGCGACCAGCACCGCATCGGGCTTGGCAGCGATGAGCTTCAACGTCTGGCCAGTGACCGATGTGTCGGACCGTGCGAAGCGCTCGTTGGCGACGATGGTCAGGCCCTTGAGGCCGGCAGCCTTGGCGAACTCCTGCGACCAGCCTTCGCCGTACGCATCCGAGAAACCGATGAAGCCGACGGTCTTGATTCCGTTCTTCTGCATGTGCTCGGCGATGGCGAGCGACATCATGATGTCGTTCTGCGGCGTCTTGAAGACCCACTTGCGCTTGGCATCCATCGGTTCGATGATGCGCGCCGAAGCAGCCATCGAGATCATCGGCGTCTGGGCTTCAAACGCCACATCGATCATCGCCAGCGAGGCCGGGGTGATGGTCGATCCCAGGATGATGTCGACCTTGTTTTCAGCCAGCACCTTGCGCGTGTTGGTCACCGCGGCCGTGGTGTCCGATGCGTCGTCCAGCACGATGTAGTTGATCTTTTGCCCGCCAATGGTCTTGGGCATCAACGCGATGGTGTTCTTCTCGGGAATGCCAAGTGATGCGGCGGGGCCAGTGGCCGAGAGCGTGACGCCGACGTTGATGTCGGCATGTGCAGACAGCGCCGCAGCCAGCAGGCCGGCCAGCAGCAAGGGGTTCAAAAGCTTCATTCTTGTCTCCAGGATATTCAACGCAAAACAGAAAATTCAAGACGACTGGCGCAGTGCACGCCGATGTCGGGGAGAGGCGTAGTAGAGAGGCTTGCAGGCGTTGCCGCCATCGGGATTGACCCCGGCCCACGTGAACATTTCAACGTTCGTCGAAGGACAGCACCACGCGGTCGGTCAATGGATGGGCCTGGCACGTCAATACGAATCCGGCGGCGACTTCCTGCTTGTCGAGCGCGAAGTTGCGCTCCATGCGCACCTCGCCTTCGACCAGCTTGGCGCGACAGGTTCCGCACACGCCCGATGTGCACGAAAAAGGCACTTCGAGCCCGGCGGCGGAAGCCGCATCGAGGATGCTCGGCTGGCCTTTGCGAAACGAGATCTCGCGCTGCAGTCCATCGCGCACGATGACGATGCGCGCCTGCTCGGCATCACCGGGAAGTGCTTCATGCAGCACCGCGCCCACTGCTGTGCCGGCTACAGCGCCAGTCGGAAGCGCGACGCCGAAGCGTTCGATGTGAATGCGTTCTTCAGGCACGCCGGCCGCGAGCAGGGCTGCCTCGGCCTCGTCGTTCATCTGAAACGGACCGCACACGAACACCTGGTCGATCTGCCCGGCCGGCACCACGCTTTTGAGAAACTCGCCGACCTTATCGCGGTTCATCACGCCGTGGTTCAGTGCCGCATCGGTCTGCTCGTCGGAGAACACATGCTGCAGCACCAGCCGCGTCATGTAGCGATTCTTCAGGTCTTCGATTTCTTCCTTGAACATCGTCGACTGCAGCTGCCGGTTGCCGTAGATGAGCGTGAAGCGGCTGAGCGGCTCACGCGCCAGCACCGTTTTCATGATCGACAGGATCGGCGTGATGCCGCTGCCCCCCGCAATGCCGACGTGGTGCCGCTTCGCAGTCGGATCGAGCGGCACGAAGAAGCGGCCCTGCGGTGCCATCACGTTGAGCGTGTCGCCGGCTCGCAGGTGCGCGTTGATCCAGTTGGAGAACACCCCGCCGCGCACCTTGCGCACGCCGACGCGCAACTCCCCATCGTCGACGCCGGCGCAGATCGAATAGGAGCGCCGCAAGTCCTGCCCGTCGATGTCGGTTCGCAGCGTGAGGTACTGGCCCTGCGTGAAGCCGAACACTTCGCGCAGTTCGGTCGGCACGTCGAAAGAAACCACGACCGCCTCTTGAGTGTCGGGCTCGACCGTGCGCACGCGCAGTGGATGAAAGATGACGCTCATATCGGCTTGAAATGTTCGAAGGGTTCCTTGCACGCGAGGCAGCGATAGAGCGCCTTGCATGCGGTGGAACCGAAGGCCGACAGCCGCTCGGTTTGGCGGCTCTCGCAACGCGGGCATTCGAGTCGTTGCGCGTCGAGTCCGCGACCGAAGAAGCGGATCGGTACCGCCTCGCCTGCAGCGATCACATGCGGTGGCGCGATGCCGTACTCGGCCAGCTTGCGTTTGCCTTCGGCACTGATCCAGTCGGTCGTCCATGCGGGCGCGCGCCGCAGCGTCACACGCGCAGGGCCGAGGCCAGCGGCAGCGAGTGCTGTCAGCACGTCGTGCTCGATGACCTCTGTGGCAGGGCAGCCGGAGTACGTTGGCGTCAGCACGATTTCGAGTCCGTCGTCATGCGCGATCACCTCGCGCACGATGCCCAGGTCGCGCACCGACACGGCCGGCACTTCGGGGTCGAGCACGGTCGCAAGCACGTCCCATGCGGCTTCGATTTGTGCGGCATTCGGTGCGAACACCGCGGCAGTCACCACACGCCTCCGGGAAACGCTCGCTGCAGGTACTGCATGTCGGCCAGGATGAAGCCCATGTGCTCGCTGTGCCGGCCGCGCTTGCCGTCGCTGCGGAAGGCGGACTCTTTCGGAATCACCATGCAGGCTTCGTCGAGGATGAGCTTCATGTCGGCCATCCAGGACGCCTGCAGGTCGGCCCAGCGTGGGCCGATGCCGGCAGCGCTCGCTGCATCGTCGATCGCGTCGGTGTCGAACAGCTCGGGCACATAGCGCCACAGGTCGATCAGCGCCGCGTCCATGCGGCGGCGCGATTCCTCTGTGCCGTCACCCAAACGCACGACCCAGTCGCCGGAATGCTGCTGGTGGTAGCGCGCTTCCTTCACCGCCTTGCCGGCAATGGCCGCAAGCTCTGCGTCGTTCGACGTGGCGAGTCGCTCCCACAGAAGCTTGAGCCAGGTCGCGATCATCGTGTTGCGCAGCACGCTGAACGCGAAGTCACCGCGCGGCAACTCGACCATCGTGAGGTTGAGGTAGTCGCGCTCGTTGCGCAAGAAGGCAAGCTGGTCTTGGTCGTGCGGCGTGTCTTCCAACTCACCGGCACGGGTCAACACCGCACGCGCCTGGCCGAGCAGATCGAGCGCGATGTTGGACATCGCAATGTCTTCTTCGAGCACCGGTGCATGACCACACCACTCGCCCAGACGTTGCGCGAGGATGAGGCAGGTGTCGCCGATACGCAGCAGGTACTGCGTGGCGGGCTTGCGATCGAGTTCGATGGAGGATTGCATCACCGGCTCACATGTGGTCCACAGCTTTGGGCAACGCATAGAACGTCGGATGTCGATACACCTTGTCTTCCGCCGGATCGAAGTACGCGGCCTTCTCGCCCGGGTCGTTGGCGACGATCTGGTCGGAGCGCACGACCCAGATGCTGCTGCCTTCTTGCCGCCGCGTATACACATCGCGCGCCATCTGGATCGCCATCTTCGGGTCGGCTGCATGAAGGCTGCCGCAGTGCTTGTGATCGAGACCGGCCTTGCTGCGCACGAAGACCTCCCACAGCGGCCACTCCGGTTGCGCCGCGACGTTAGCGGGCAAAGCTTCGGTCGTCATGCGGCCTCCTTCATCGGCTGTTTGCGTGCGTGCGCCATCGCCGCCTCGCGCACCCAGGCGCCGTCGTCCCACGCCTTGACGCGCGTGGCGAGGCGCTCACGGTTGCATGGCCCGTCACCGCCGACCACGCGCCAGAACTCGCTCCAGTCGATGGTGCCGTGGTCGTGCGCCTGGCGCGCTTCATTCCACTTCAGGTCGGGGTCGGGCAAGGTCACGCCGAGGATGCGCGCCTGCTCTACTGCCGCATCGATGAACTTCTGCCGCAGGTCGTCGTTCGTGAATCGCTTGATGCCCCAACGCATCGATTGCGCGCTGTTGGGCGACTGGTCGTCGGGTGGACCGAACATCATGATCGACGGCCACCACCAGCGATCTACCGCGTCTTGCACCATCGCCTTTTGCGCGTCGGTACCTTGGGTCATCATGGTCAGCAGTGCTTCGTAGCCTTGCCGCTGATGGAAGCTTTCTTCGCGGCAGATGCGGATCATCGCGCGCGCATACGGCGCATACGAGCAACGGCAGATCGGCACCTGATTCATGATCGCTGCGCCATCGACGAGCCAGCCGATCGTGCCCATGTCGGCCCACGTCAGCGTCGGGTAATTGAAGATCGAGCTGTACTTCGCTTTGCCGCTGTGCAGCGCGTCGAACATCTGGTCGCGCGAGGTGCCGAGCGTCTCTGCCGCGGCGTAAAGATAGAGGCCGTGACCGCCTTCGTCCTGCACCTTGGCCAGCAGGATGGCCTTGCGCTTCAAGGTCGGGGCGCGGCTGATCCAGTTGCCTTCGGGCAGCATGCCGACGATCTCCGAGTGCGCATGCTGACTGATCTGCCGCACCAGCGTCTTGCGGTAGTGGTCGGGCATCCAGTCCTTGGCTTCGATGAAGTCGCCGGCATCGATGTGCGCGTCGAAGCGCTCCTCCAGGCGCATCTCTTCGGCGGAGCGAATGGCCTTCTTCTTGCCATCCGCATCACTACCGTCTTTGCCCATCGTGTCCATCGCTTGCGTGTACATATGCTTTCCTTTGTTCAGCGGGGTCGGGTGTCGACCACGCGGCGCGCCTTGCCTGTTTGAGTTCGCTCGATGCTGTTCGGGTCGAACACGCGCACTTGCGTCGAAATGCCGATCAGCGTCTTGACTCGTTGCTGCACCCACTGCGCGATCGCGCTGCGATCGGCTTCGCTTACGGCGCCGGTGGCGCTGCCGGTGGGCTGCAGTTCGCAGTGCACTTCCACTTGGTCGAGCAAACCATCGCGGCTCACGTGCACTTGATAGAGCCCCGACAGGCGCTCGTGCGAAAGCACGATTTCTTCGACCTGCGTCGGGAACACGTTGACGCCACGGATGATCATCATGTCGTCGCTGCGCCCGACGATCTTGCCCATGCGGCGGAAGGATCGGGAGGTCGGCGGCAGCAGCCGGGTGAGGTCGCGCGTGCGGTAGCGGATCACCGGCATCGCCTCTTTGGTGAGCGAGGTGAAGACCAGCTCGCCCTCTTCACCATCGGGCAGCAACTCGCCGGTGTCGGGGTCGATGATCTCCGGATAGAAATGGTCTTCCCACACCACCGGACCGTCCTTGCTCTCGATGCATTCGCTCGCGACACCGGGCCCCATCACTTCCGACAGGCCGTAGATATCGACAGCGTCGATGCCGGCCTTGTTCTCGATCTCGTGGCGCATCGCTTCGGTCCACGGTTCAGCGCCGAAGATCCCGATCTTGAGGCCGCTCTCGCGCGGATCGACGCCCTGACGCACGAACTCTTCCATGATCACCTGCATGTAGCTCGGCGTGACCATGATGATGTCGGGCTTGAAGTCGCGGATAAGTTGCACCTGCTTTTCGGTCTGCCCGCCCGACATCGGGATGACGGTGCAGCCTGCCCGCTCCGCACCGTAATGCGCGCCCAGTCCGCCGGTGAAAAGACCGTAGCCATAGGCGACATGGATCATGTCGCCGGCCCGGCCGCCGGCCGCTCGAATCGACCGTGCGACCAGGTCGGCCCAGATGTCGATGTCGTTCTTCGTATAGCCGACCACGGTCGGCTTGCCCGTCGTGCCTGACGACGCATGAATGCGCGCCACCTGTGTGCGCGGCACCGCGAACATGCCGAACGGGTAGTTGTCGCGCAGGTCGCCTTTGACGGTGAACGGGAACCGGGCGAGGTCGCTGAGCTGCTTCAGGTCTTCGGGCTTCACGCCCTTGGTGTCGAAGGCGTTGCGGTAGTGCGGCACGTGGTCGTAGGCACGTTGCAGCGTCGCCTGCATGCGTTGCAGCTGCAGCGCGACGATCTCATCGCGACTGGCGGTTTCGATCGGCGACAGGTCGCCGGGCTCGGGACGCTTCGCTGTCATGGGGTGTCTCCTCCTGAAGCGGCGACGGCTTCGATTTCCATCGCCGTCGAACTCACCGCCGGCTTGCCTTTCATGGTGTGCGAGCGGCCGCGGAAAACCGCGATGCGCTCACCGCGCTGATTGGTCACTTCGGTGTCGTAGACGCCTGTGCGGCCGCTCTTCGAAATCTCGATGCAGCTTGCAGTGAGCTGATCGTCTCGCTGCGCCGGCGCAATGAAGTCGATGCCGAACGACGACGCTACCGTGAGCTCGTCGTACGAGTTGCAAGCGAAGGCGAAAGCCGAATCGGCGAGCGTTGCGATGAAGCCACCGTGGCAAGTGTCGTGGCCATTCAGCATGTCTTCGCGTACACGCATCGCCAGCGTGGCAGCGCCGGGCGCAACGGCGAGCACCGCCATCCCCAAGGTGCGGGTCGCGCGGTCGCGGCGCAGCATGCCCTCGGCCACGCGCTCGGCGATTTGTTGCGGTGTCGGCTGCAACGTTGGCATGGCTTCAGCGGTCGGTGAAGCGCGGCGCGCGCTTGTTGCGGAAGGCGTCGACGCCTTCGAGGTAATCGTGTGCGGCGCCAAGGCGGCTTTGCAGCTGCGCTTCGTTGGCGAGTGCACCGGCCAGGTTCATGTCTTGCGCAGCCGACAGCGCTTGTCGCGTCGCGACCAACGCCTGCGTCGGCATGCCGGCGAGGCGCGTCGCCAATGCGGTAACCGTATCGACAAGCGCGGCGTCGTCGACGCACTGCCAGATCATTCCCATGGCTGCCGCATCTGCCGCCGGGACCTTGTCACCGAGCATCGCCAAACCCAGCGCACGCGCATTGCCCACCAAGCGTGGCAGCAGCCACGTGCCGCCGGTGTCGGGTACGAGGCCGATCTTGGAGAACGCCTGGATGAAGCTGGCCGAGCGCGCCGCGATCACGAAGTCGCAGCACAGCGCGAGGTTGGCGCCGGCGCCCGCGGCCACGCCGTTGACGGCGGCGATCACCGGCACTGGCATCGACCGGATCCGTTCGACCAGCGGTGCGTAAGTGCCGGCGATCAGGTGGCCCAGGTCGTTGCCCGGTGCAGCCATCGGATCGCTCAGGTCCTGCCCGGCGCAGAAGCCGCGTCCAGCGCCGGTGATGACGACGCAACGCACTTCGGCGTCGTCGGCGGCAACGTTCAACGCCGCAATCAGCTCGGCGTGCATGGCGGTGGTGAAGCTGTTCATCGCAGCCGGACGGTTGAGGGTCAGAGTGGTGACTGCGCCGCTACGGGCTGCAAGTATCGAAGGCTCCGTCATGGTGGTTTGTCTCCATCGCTCGGAAAAACACTATTGACCGACCGTCCGGTAGATTTTAAGATTCGACGATTGCGTTGCGCAAGCCCTCGACGTCGCATTGACGTCAGTGCAAACCCTGAGGAGACAAAAACATGCCCTGCTATGCAATTGAAGGCGTCGTGCCCGTGGTCGACCCGACCGCCTATGTGCACCCGACTGCCGTGCTCATCGGCGACGTGATCGTGGGTGCGGGTTGCTACGTCGGGCCGCTCGCCAGCCTGCGCGGCGACTTCGGCCGGATCGTGATGAAGACCGGCTCCAACGTGCAGGACACCTGCGTGGTACATGGCTTTCCGCTGCGGGACACGGTCATCGAAGAGAACGGCCACATCGGCCACGGTGCGGTGCTGCACAGCTGCATCGTCCGGCGCGACGCGCTGGTCGGCATGAACGCGGTGGTGATGGACGAGGCCGAGGTCGGTGAAGCATCCTTCGTCGCGGCCTGCGCTTTCGTGCCCGCGGGGATGAAAGTACCGCCGCGCAGCCCGGCCGCCGGCATGCCGGCCAAGGTCAAGCGCGAACTGAGCGACGCCGAGATTGCGTGGAAGCTCGAAGGCACCAAGACGTATCAAGAACTTACGCGCCGCTGCCTCGCAAGCATGGTCGAAGTGCAGCCGCTGACCTCCGTGGAAGCGAACCGGCCGACCGTGCAGCGTTCATCGGTCCGATCGCTGGTCGACACCAAACGCAACGCCGAGACGGACTGACTCGATGGCACGCGGAAGGGCCGCCAACTACGACGACCAGCGCGACATGATCCTCGCGCGCGCGGCCGGGTTGTTCGCACAGCGCGGCTATCCGTCGACGTCGATGAACCAGGTGGCCGAGGCGTGTGGCCTGTCGAAGGCGACGCTGTATCACTACTACCGCGACAAGTACACCTTGCTGGTCAGCATCGCCGACGACCACGTATCGCGGCTGGCCGCGCTGGTGGAAGACGAAAACGCGCTCGCGCTGCAGGGCGAGGCGCGCTTGCGGCACTTCATCCAGCGCATCGTCGCGGAATATGCCGATGCGCAGGACGCGCACCGCGTGCTGACCGAAGACGTCAAGTTTCTAGAGCCGACCGACCGCGAGCGCGTGCTCGGCAAGGAGCGCAAGGTGGTCGCCGGCTTTGCCAAGGCAGTGGCCGAAATGCGCACCGACAAGCCGGGCGCGCCACCTAGCATTCAATTGTCGAAGCCGCTGACCATGCTGCTCTTCGGCATGATCAACTGGATGTTCACCTGGATGAAGCCGGGTGGCGATCTCGACCATGCGGCGATGGGGCCGATCGTGGCCGACCTGTTCATCGGCGGCATCGGTGCGGTCGCTGCGCCGGTTTCGCCGGTGAACGTCAGGCCGGCTTCATGAACCCGACATCACTCGGGTAGGCGTAGGTCGTGCCGTTCACCACCAGCGTGTTGCCGTTGAAGTTCTTCAGGTTGGGCAGGATGTTGAGCAACTCCGCATCGTTCAGGCCGAACCACTTGCCCATCGTTCCACCGTACTGGTCGACCGAGGTCGTCGGAATCAGCCGGCCCTGGCCAACGTGGCCTTCGTAGTCGGCTGAGGTCGACGTGTTGTTGGTGCTCACCGGTGGCGGGGTGCCGTAGACCATCTTGCCTTTGACGGCACCACCGACCACGAAGTGGTGGTTGCCCCAGCCATGGTCCGCGCCGTCGCCGTTAGAGGCCAGCGTGCGGCCGAAATCGGATGCGGTGAATGTGGTGACCTTGTCGCCGAGACCTTCGGCCACCATCGCGAGATGAAAGCTGCTCATGGCATCGCTCAGCTGCTTAAGCAACGGTGCCTGGTTGTTGATCAGGTTGTCGTGCAGGTCGAAGCCACCCATCGACACCATGAACACCTGTCGTTTGCTGCCCATTGCGGTGCGCCCGCGAATCAGGCGCGCCACCATGGCGAGTTGATTGCCGAGGTTGGTGGGCGGCACCGGAAACGTTCCGGCTGCATAGGGCTGCGCGATCGCCGTCGTTACCGTGCCTTCAGCCTCGACGGCGCGCTTGGTGACCTTGTTGTATTCGTTCTCGAGCTTGTGCGTGCGGGCTTGCTGGGTAAGCGCCTGCATCGCCGACTTGACCGTGGCCGAACCATACAAGGTGGTGCCGGAGGCCGGACTCACGCTGTTGATGCGCACGGCACCGCCGCTGCTCACCTGGTATTGCAGCGCACTGTCGCCGGACAGGAACACCGCGTTGCCCGAGACTGAAATACAGGTGAAGAGCGACGTGCTGTTTCGGCTCAGCACCAGATCACCGATGTTGCCGCCCCAGCCCACGGTGGAGCCTTCGGGCGACGACGATTGCCAGGTCGACTGCTGGTCGTTGTGCGAGAACAGCTTGGGCGGTTGCGGATAGAGCTTCTTGTTGCTGTTGTTGTACGTGGCTCGGCTAAGCGGCACGACCAGTGGTCCGACGTTGAGCTGCACCGCCGCGTTGCCGGCATCGAACAGGCCCTTCATGGCCGTCATCGACGGATGCAATGCGTACTGGCGATTGCCCGACAGCGGCGTAGTCGGGCTGAGCGCAGTGGCGGCCAGGTCGGCCTTGGCGATCGCGATGCCGCCGGCCGACTGGACACCACCGCGGATCGCGCTGTACTTCCCGTAGCTGTCGTCGTCGTAGGTAACGACGGTGTTGGCGTAGTCACAGCCTCCGTACAAGAACACGCAGACGAGCGCCTTGTAGTCGGCGGGGTCGGCAGCGGCCGACTGTGCGGCCGCCTCGCCCATGGCGGCCAGATTGAGCGCGAACGGCAATGCGGTGCCGGCCAGTGCGAGCGAACTGGAACGCTTTAGAAACGCGCGGCGCGAATGGCCCGTCGGGTCGATGTAATGCATGGGGCGCCTATTTCTGGATCAGGTATTCAGGGGAGGCCAACACCATCAGGATTGCCGCCCAAATGCGGTTGTTCTTGAGGCTGTCGTTGGTGCTGCCGGCAGGGACCGGCGGCGTGGCGAGCGCATTGGTAATCAACGACACCGTGGCGGCTGAAAGCTGGTTGGCGCACATCACGAGGTTGAGCCGGCGCACCAGCGCATCGGCGTCGAACACCAACGTCTTTTCGACCGCGTAGCTTGCGCTCACATCCTTCGTGTCGTAGCCGTTCTGCAGGATGTTCTGCATGTAGTTGAGGTACCCGCCCACGCTGGTCTCGTTGACCAACTGGAACTCCGGCGCGACCTTGCCTTCACTGGCCAGCACCGTCGACGGCGGCACATAACCGGGCCTGAAAAAATTGAATACCGAAGGCGAGCGCAGCGGGCTCTGGCCGAGCCGATTGGCCGCATCCGAGGTGTTGTCGACCTTCCATGTGTCCTTGACCGAGGTCACACCGAAGCTGCGCGCCCACTGCACGAGGCGAAGCATCGGTTCGCGCAGGCGGCCGAAGCCAGGGTCGGTCAGGCCGGCCGGGCTGCGTGCTTCGTTGTCGAGCAACACGGCAGCGAAGACGCTCTTCATGTCGCCGCGGACACCGGCACCGTTATCGACGAATACCGCCGCGACGCGCGCGATGTAGGCCGCGCTCGGGTTGCTGGTAATGAGCCGCTCGATCAGCTGCTTGCAGATGAAGGGCGCGGTGTTCGGATGATTGGTCAGCGTGTCCAGCGCCGTCTTGAGTGCAGCTGCGCCTTTGGTGCCGGCGGCAACTGTGTTGCCAAGAAAGGTCGACGCCAGCGTCGAGTGGTTGTTCTCGGTCAGCACCATGGGCCGTTGGGTCCATTGGTTGCTCTCGATCGTGTAGGTCTGGCCTGGGGGCGTAACGGCGCCTTTTTCGGCCGTCTTGATGTCGAGGTCGTAGCCCGTGAAGATACGCGCGATATTCGTCACGTCGTCTTGCGTGTAAG
Organism: Variovorax sp.; assembly: GCA_025352265.1. Taxonomy (GTDB): domain Bacteria; phylum Pseudomonadota; class Gammaproteobacteria; order Burkholderiales; family Burkholderiaceae_C; genus Variovorax. The sequence continues at coordinate 26,775 of JANXTS010000041.1, forward strand.
TGTCGAGCGGCGTGCCGTCGGCTGCGCGTTTGATGCTGCCGTCGGCGTTGAGTTGGTACAAGCCCAGCGTCATCAACTGCATGACCTCGCGGCCGTAGTTTTCGTCGGGCTGACGGCCAGACGAGTTTTCTTTCATGTTGCCGCGCGTGTTCAGGTAGAAGCCCATCGCCGGACTCAGCGTGATGTCTTCGAGCAGCTTGCGGAAGTTGGTGGTAACGCCTGCGACCACCGTGTCCCAGTACTGCGCCATCATCAGGTCGGGCCAGCTTGAGCCGATGTCGTTGGCCGACACCACGAAAATCTCGGTGAATACCAGCGCCATTCGCTTGCGGAAACCGTCGGGCGACGTCATGAGCTGGTTCCAGATCATGTTGTCGGTGTAGGCCGTGTTCGTCGGCTTGCTACTGAGCCACTGCCAACCGGTTTGCGATGGCGCTAGGTCAGCCTGCTCTCCAAGCCAGGTCAGGTAGCCCTTGGCGCGGACAGCCGCAATGTCGGTTTCGGTTGCCGAGAACTGCGCCTGCAGCAAGAAGCGCGCGGCTTCGTCGTCGCTCTTGGCCGTGGTGTAGATGTAGGTACCGGCAGTCGGCGTGTCCTGCAACGCGGTGAGCGAACCGGCCGCGACCTGGGTGCTGCCCGTCGATGTCGTACCGTTGGTCCCGCCGGATCCCAGAAAGGCAGCGCTACCGCTGCCACCGCCGCCTCCGCCGCCGCACGCTGCCAACGCTGCCGCTGTTGCTGCAAGCGCAGCGGTCAGCGAGAGACGGCTGCCGTGTTCGACGCCGTTGGTTGCATCGCTAGAACTTTCGTTTGACGAAAGGGCGCGCGTTGTTTCTTCGGTCGCGATTTCGCGACCGGTCTGCAAGTCTTCGACCATGGGTGTCCTCGTCCTCGACGCTTTTGCGTCACTCCGCTCAAGGCAAATGCCGTGCCCGACCGTTGGTGGGCCACGAGAACTCTAAAGGACGTCTGTAGGACAAGGACTGTAAGAAGATGTGACTTTTTTCGTCACTTCGATACAACTGACCATTGCAACTGCCGAGAAATGTCGGTCAGTTCTTGGCGGCTTCGAGCGCGTTTCGGGTGTGCAGCGCGACCGCCCTGGCCGCCGCCGCAAAGTCGTCCTTGTCAGAGGCGTAACAGATTGCGCGAGACGAATTGACGACGATCGGCGCGTCAACCCGCCAACCTGCGCGGACGGTTGCGACAGCATCACCGCCTTGGGCGCCGACCCCCGGAATAAGTAACGGAACCGTCGGCGCTAAAGCACGCACCCGTTCAATTTCCGCCGGGTAGGTCGCACCGACGACCAGGCCGAGTTGACCGTTCAAATTCCACGGACCCTGCGCAAGCCGTGCAACGTGTTCATACAAATAAGGTTCTCCGTCTATGCCGGCGAGCCGCTGGCCCTGCAGATCGTCACCGCCCGGATTGCTGGTGCGGCACAACAAAAAGGCGCCTTTGCCGTCGTGACGTAGATACGGTTCGACCGAATCGAAACCCATAAAAGGTGACAACGTGACCGCATCAGCGCCGTATCGCTCGAAAGCTTCGCGCGCATACTGCTCGGCCGTCGAACCGATGTCGCCACGCTTGGCGTCGAGGATGACCGGCACGTGGGGTACGTTGCGGCGCAAGTGCTCCATCAACTGTTCGAGCTGGCCCTCCGCGCGGTGGGAGGCGAAGTAGGCGATCTGCGGCTTGAAGGCGATCGCCAGGTCGGCAGTGGCGTCCACGATGCGGGCGCAAAACTCGTAAATTTTGCTGCTGTCGCCCTTGAGGCCTGCCGGGAAGCGGGCCGGTTCCGGATCGAGGCCGACGCACAGGAGCGAGCCATTCTGGCGCTCGGCGGCGCGCAACTTATCGAGGAATGTCATGGGCCGATTCTAGGAAGCGACGCGCTCGAACTCGACAGCGGCCAGACAGAGATCGGCCCAGGCCCTTGCCTTGTCGGCCGGGTTTCGCAACAAATAGGTGGGGTGGTAACTGACGACCAGCGGCGTTTCAGGAGAATCTGGGCCGACCCGGACTTGCGCCACCCGACCGCGCAACTTGCCGAGCGGCTCGTCGCTTTGCAACAGGCCTTGCGCAGAGAGCGGGCCCAGCGCCAGCACCAGACGGGGCGTTAGCGTTGCCGCCTGCTTGGCGAATCCGGTGCCCAGTGGCGCTCCGTCCCCGGGCAGCACACCGGTGCCAAAGCGGTGGACCCGGGCCAGATGCACCGGCGTCGTACCCCGATCGAGTTGCAGCGCGTGCAGCATGTTTTGCAGCAGACGCCCGGCCTCTCCGGCAAAGGGTTCGTCGTCGTGGCGCCCATCGGTCGACGGCGGCGTGTCGACCACCAGCAGCCAGCCGTTTTCGGGAGAGCCGATGCCGTCGTAGAGGCGGATAGCGGATTCGATCAGGATGGAGGCGGCTTGGGCCGAGCCGGGCGCGCGTCGGGCGACAGGAGCTGCCGCACCTGCGGTTGCCGAAAGCGCCACCGGCGCGTCCACCTCGATCGGCGCGACGGCGACGCGTTCGCGCGCTGCTACGGGAACCTGCGCATCGCTTGCAGCCGTTCGCGCCAAGGCCTGCTCCGCCGTCGGCCACCAGACCTTGACGCCCATTTCTTCGAGCATGGCGTGCTGCCGCGCGTCGAGCTGTAGCGTCCCGTCGGTCATTGCAAGGCACCCCACGCGCTGCCGGTTTCGTCGAGCCTGAAGCTCATCACCACCGCGTCTTCGCGACGGTTGCCAAGATCCGGGTAGTAGGCCTTGCGAACGCCGACGCGACGGAAGCCTTGGCGCGCGTAGATGTCGAGGGCACGTTGGTTGCTCTGGCGCACTTCGAGCCAAAGCCATTGCGCCATCTGGACGCGCGACCAGCCGCAGAGCGCTTCGAGCATCAGCGGCGCCCAGCCCTGGCGCTGAAAAGCCGGCGCGACGGTGAAATTGAGCAGATGGACCTCATCGACGCCCTTCATCGCGACGAAGTAGCCGAGAAGCGTGTCGCCGCCCATCAGCAACCGGCAGTGGTAGCCGGCCGTCAGCGAATCAGAAAAGTTTGTAGGCGTCCAGGGATGGCTGTACGCAGCGCGCTCGACCAGGCAGACCGGGTCTATCCACTCGGCGGTCAGTGGTTCGAGCCGGGCTTCGAGGGGTTGGAGAACGGCGCTCATTTCAATGCAGTAGCAACAACGGCGCCAGCTTTGATGGCGGCGCGTTCTTCCGTGGTCTGGGCGACTTTATCGCGGACGTACAGCGGCGCTGCGTCGGCCGGAGCGACGCTTCGGCCGATGGCGAGCAGCGCCGGCGCGAGGCGCAACATGGCGACGGCGGTGGGCAGCACAGGGTAGCGCGCGGTGGCTGCGGCCAGGCGCTCGCCGTAGGCGGCGAAGGCGTTGCCGGCAAGGGCGAAACCAGGTGGGACGAGAAGTGCTTCCGGCGCCAGCAGATGTACTTCCGCGAGGTTGCGACTGTCGGCGTCGACATTTTGGTCATCGAAGACGTAGCGCGCCGCATAAACCTGGTCCATCCGCGCATCGAGCACCGCCACCACCCGAGTCACGCCGAAGCAATGGCGCGCTTCTTCGGCCACCGCATGCAGTGTGTCGACCGGCAGCAACGGCACACCTGCGCCGAAGCCGAGCCCCTGCGCCACCGCGCAAGCCGTGCGCAACCCGGTGAACGACCCGGGGCCGCGGCCGAAAACGATCGCGTCGAGTTCGCGCAGCGTGAGCCCAGCTTGGGCCAGGAGCTGCAGGATCAGCGGAAGCAGCGTGGTCGAGGATTGCGCCCCGCCGGCGCCGCTGTGCTCGATAAGCAAGTCGCCGTTTTGCACCGCGACCGACAAATGGTCGGTGCTGGTGTCGAAGGCGAGCAGCTTTAGCATTCCGCGATTATCGAGGCGCAAGCCGATCGGGATAATCCAGCGATGCTTTTTGCCTTTCCAGCGTTGCTGCGCCACACCCTCGCTTTCGCCTGCGCCCTGGTGCTTGCCGCGCACGCCGCCGCGCAAGCACTTCCGGCCGAAGTCGATGCCGCCCTGGCGCGCGCCAAAGTGCCGCGCGATGCGGTCGTCATGCTGGTCGCCGATGCCGACGGCGTGCGCCCGCCGCGGCTCGCCTGGCGCACCCAAGTGCCGGTCAATCCGGCATCGATCATGAAACTGGTCACGACCTATGCCGCGCTCGATCTGCTCGGGCCGGCCTTCACCTGGACTACGCCCGTCTATGTCGACGGTCCGATCGTCAACGGCGTGCTCAACGGCAATCTGTACATCAAGGGCCAGGGCGACCCCAAGCTGGTGATCGAGCGCATGTGGCTGCTGCTGCGGCGCATTCAGGGCCTGGGCATCAACAGCATCGCGGGTGACATCGTGCTCGACCGCAGCGCATTCGAAACCGTGGAGGCCGACCCGGCCGCATTCGACGGGGAAGGCTTGCGCCCCTACAACGTGGCGCCCGATGCGTTGCTGCTCAACTACAAATCGGTCGTGATGACATTCGTGCCGAACCGCGCCTCGCAAACCGCCCAGGTCAACTTCGAGCCATCGCTCGCCGGGGTGACGATGCAGCGCACCGTACCGCTGTCGGCCGGCGAATGCGGCGATTACCGCGCCACGCTGGCCGCCGACTACGCCGATGGTGCGCGCATCGGTTTTACCGGCAGCTACCCGGCCAGTTGCGGTGAAAAGGTCTGGGCTGTCGCCTATGCCGACCCGCGCAGCTACGCGGTGCGTGCCATCGGCGGGCTGTGGGGCGAGATGGGCAGCCAGCTCAAGGGCCAGGTGCGCGAAGGCCGTGTGCCGGCCGGGCTCAAGCCGGCATTCGAAGTCGCCTCGCCGCCGCTCGCCGAGGTGATTCGCGACATCAACAAATACAGCAACAACGTGATGGCGCAGCAGCTCTTCCTGACGCTCGGGCTGCAGCAGAAAAACCGCGGCACGCTCGATGGCGCTCGCGACACGGTCAAACAATGGTGGAACGACCGCATCGGCACCGGCGAAGGTCAACCCGTGTTCGACAACGGCTCGGGCCTGTCGCGCAACGAGCGCATCAGCGCCGCGGCGCTGGCCAAGATGCTGCAAGTGGCATGGCGCTCGCCGGCCATGTCGGAACTGATGTCTTCGCTGCCGGCCTCCGGCGTCGACGGCACGTTGCGCAAGCGCGCATTGCGCTCAGGCGGCGCGGCGCACCTGAAGACCGGCACCTTGCGCGACGCGGCTGGGGTCGCAGGCTTCGTCGATGGCGCCAGTGGCCGGCGCTACATCGTGGTCGCCATTGCCAACCACGCCAATGCGGGTGCGGCACGGCCGGCGTTCGATGCGCTGGTCGACTGGGCGACGCAGGACTGAAAGTCTGGCTGACTGATTCAGGCCGCGGCGCGCTGCAACCTGTCGCGCACGCCTTCCCACTCCGCGTCGGCCGGCGGCGTTTCGACCCAGATCAATTTCACGCCTTGTGCGTCGAAAGACCGCAGCACGGCGAACAGCTGGTGCGCGCTGGCGACCGCGTCATCGGGCATGCGCCGTTGCACGATGTACGGCGACGGGCTCTTGAGCACGCTGCGCGACCACACCGCAATATGGCGCGCGTCGGCACCGAGCACGTCCAGCCCGGTCTGCATCGCGCGGGCGTCCATCAGGCGCAGCTTGGCGACCGGGGCGTAGTGCGATTCGAGCGTGCCGGATGCACGCGGGTCGGGCGACGCCAGCTCTTCCTTGCTGCGCAGCGGCTGGCCGCATGCCGCCTCGATCTGCGCCCGCGTGATGACGCCGGGCCGCAGCAGCACCGGCGCGCCGCGGCTGCAATCGACGATGGTCGATTCGATGCCGACCTCGCACGGCCCACCATCGAGCACCAGCAAGGCGTCGCCGAACTCTTCGTACACATGCTGCGCGGTAGTGGGGCTGACCCGACCGAAGCGATTGGCGCTAGGGCCAGCCAGGCCGGGAACGCCCAGTTCGGCGCAGGCGATCAGAAGGGCTTGCGCGACCGGGTGCGCCGGGCAGCGCAGGCCGATGGTGTCTTGGCCTCCGGCGGCCGCGGCGCCAACGCCGGGCTGCCGAGTGACGATCAAGGTGAGCGGACCGGGCCAGAACGCATCGGCGAGCGCCTTGGCAAACTTGGGCAGCGGCTGCGCGAAGCGCGACAGCGACTCTTCGCCCTTGATGCCGGCCGCGATGTGGACGATCAACGGATGGTCGCTCGGCCGGCCCTTGGCCTTGAAGATGCCAGCCACCGCAGCGTCGCTGGCGGCGTCGGCACCGAGGCCGTACACCGTCTCGGTCGGAAAGCCGACCAGCCCGCCGGCCCGCAGCACGTGTGCGGCTTGCTGAATGGCCTCGGTGGCCTTGCCATCCAGAGTCATCGCCGGCCTCGCCGGGGGAAAGCGGTGCGCTGATTCATTCGGAAAGCGGAATCGGCAAGCCCAGCAATGCGGCCGCGAAATCCGCGGTGCCACGCACTTCGTCGATGTCGGCGCCGGTGATGTTCAGGTGTCCCATCTTCCGGCCGCGCCGCGCCTCGGTCTTGCCGTAAAGATGCAAGTGCACGCCCGACAACGCAAGCACGTCCGCCCACTCCGGCTCCATCGGCTCGTCGGCCGATGGGCTGGCGCTCGCGTTCCTGAACCACAGGTCGCCCAGCAGGTTGAGCATGACCGTCGGACTGTGTTGGCGCGGCTGCGTCAACGGCAGGCCGGTGAGGGTGCGCACCTGCAACTCGAACTGCGACACGTCGCACGCGTCCATTGTGTAGTGGCCGCTGTTGTGCGGGCGCGGCGCCATTTCATTGACCATCAGCGCGCCGTCGGCCAACACGAAGAACTCGACGCACAGCACGCCGACATAGTCGAGCCCGGTGGCGATCGACTTGGTCGCGGCGATGGCACGCGCCGCCAGATCGGCCGACATGCTGCCTTCATGCACTTCGGTGACGGCGAGGATGCCGTCGCGGTGCAGATTGCGCTGCGCCGGAAAGTTGACGACCTGGCCGTCGTGCCCGCGCGCGACGATGACCGAGCATTCGAACTCGAGCTGCAGGCGCTTTTCCAGCACGCACGCCACGCTGCCGGTGTCGGCCCAGGCATCGGCAAGTTCGGCGCGCGTCGTGACGTGGCGCTGGCCCTTGCCGTCGTAGCCGAGGCGCGCTGTCTTGAGGATGCCGGGAAGCAGGTCGTCGCTCACCGCGTCGAGTTGGTCCGCCGATTCGAGCACTGCGTACGGTGCGTACGGCACGCCGCAGCGAATGAAGTGCGCCTTCTCGGCGATGCGATCTTGCGCGATGGCGACGGCGGCTGCGGCGGGCGACACGGGCCGCGCGGCTGCGAGGTGGTCGAGTGACGGCGCCGGCACGTTTTCGAACTCGGTCGTGATGGCATCGGCCAAACCTGCGAGCCGCGCCAGGCCGTCGATATCGATGTAGTCGGTCTGGATGAAGTGGTGGCTGACCCGGCCGGCCGGGCTGGCGACGTCGGGGTCGAGCACCACGGTGAAGTAGCCCATGCGCTGTGCCGCATGCACGAACATGCGGGCCAACTGGCCGCCGCCGAGCACGCCCAGCGTGGCACCGGGCATCAGCGGCAGGCCGCGGATCACAGTGCGCTCCCGCCCTGAGGACCTTGCGTCGCAAGCGGCGGCAGCGTCATTGCCGTGGCCGCTTCGGTCTGCCGCGCCCTGAAGGCGTCGAGCTTCGCGCGCATCGGCGCATCGTTGACCGCCAGCATGGCCACCGCGAAAAGCGCCGCGTTGGCCGCGCCCGCGTTGCCGATAGCGAAAGTCGCGACCGGCACACCCTTGGGCATCTGCACGATGCTGTAGAGCGAATCCACCCCTTGCAAATGGCGGCTGGCGACTGGCACGCCCAGTACAGGCACGGTGGTCTTGGCTGCCAGCATGCCCGGCAAATGGGCCGCGCCGCCTGCACCTGCAATGATCGCAACGAGCCCCCGACCGGCAGCGGCTTCGGCATACGCGAACAGTTCGTCCGGCATGCGATGGGCTGACACCACGCGCGCTTCGTAACGGATGCCGAATTGCACGAGAATCTCGACCGCGTTGTGCATCGTCTCCCAATCGGAGCTCGAGCCCATCACCACACCGACCTGAATGATTTCGTTCATGGTTTCAATTTTACGTTTCACACTTGCGTATTCCCGATGATCGACATCACCCTCGAAAACTTCCAGTCCGAACTCGTCGAAGGTTCGACGCCAATTCCGGTGCTGCTCGACATCTGGGCCGAATGGTGCGGCCCGTGCAAACAGCTCGGCCCGGTTCTCGAAAAGCTGGAAGCCCAATACGCCGGCCGCTTCCGGCTGGCCAAGCTCGATGCCGACGCGGTGCCGCAAATCTCGGCGCAGCTAAGTCAGATGTTCGGCGTGCGCAGCATCCCGTTCTGCGTAATGTTCAAGGACGGTCAGCCGGTCGACGGCTTTGTCGGCGCGCTGCCGGCCGAAAAAATCCGCGAGTTTCTCGACAAGCATGTGCCGGCCGTGGCCGAACTCGAAGCCGCTGAAGAAGAAGACGCAGCCCTGCAGGCGATGGCCGAGGGCGACATCGAAGGCGCACTCGAAAAGCTGGAACACGCGGTCGCGACCGATCCGGCCAACGACGATGCCCGCTTCGACTTCGTAAAGCTGTTGCTGCAGGAAGGCCGCACCGATGAAGCGAAGGTCGCCTTCGCACCGGTCATCGAAAAAACCACCTCGGTGCGCCGTTTCGATGCGCTGCAACGCTGGATGTCGGCGATTGATTTCGCGGCGCCGCCGGTCGGCGAGTTGCGCCAGGCCGCCGAGTTCGATTCGAAGATCGCCGCCAACAAGCGCGACTTCGAAGCCCGCTTCGGCCGTGCCCAGGTGCTCATGGCCGAACAGCGCTGGACCGAGGCGATGGACGAGCTGCTCGACATCCTCATGCGAGACAAGACCTGGAGCGAAGAACTCGCCCGCAAGACATACATCGCCATCCTCGAATTGATCGAGCCACCGCGGGTGAAGGTCGCCGACGGGCAGATTCCACCCGTCGATCCAACGGTGGCGACCTATCGGCGCCGCCTGAGCAGCGTGATCCTCAGCTGAAAGCGGAACCTTCGCCATGCGCCTCTCGATGATTCGTCTCGCACGCCTTTCCATCGCAACGTTGATGCTTGCTGCCGTCGGCGCTTGCGGCAGCGGTATCAGCCTCGACGAGCCGATCGAAGGGCCTTCGTGGTTGCTGGTGCAGCTTGGCGATCAACCCGTAGGAGCAGGCGGCGATCCGCGGCGCGATGCGCAAATCGTGTTCGACCAAAGCAGCGGCCGGGTCAGCGGTTCGGGCGGTTGCAATCGCTTTTCCGGCGCCTTTACGCGGACCGGCAGTCAACTGCAGATTTCGCAATTGGGAGCGACCAAGATGGCGTGCCTGGATGGCGCACGCACCACCAATGAGATGCAGTTCTTGCAGGCTCTGCAGACGACTGCGAGCTACCGGCTGAATGCGCCGGGCCGGATGCTGCTGATCGACGCAGGCGGACAGACGCTGGCCACGTTGACAGGCGCCACGGCGCGCTGAGTCCGCGCGACCGGCCCGCCGTTCAGCCGGTCAGCCGCTGCAGCGCTTCGCGGTACTTCGCCGCCGTCTTTTCGATGACCTCGGCCGGCAGACGCGGCGCCGGAGGCGTCTTGTCCCAGGGCTTGCCGTTGATGCGGGTCGCTTCCAGCCAGTCCCGCACGAACTGCTTGTCGTAGCTTGGCGGATTGGTGCCTGCAGCGAACGCCGCCTCGTAGCCTTCGATGGGCCAGTAGCGCGAGCTGTCGGGTGTCAGCACTTCGTCCATGAGCACCAGCGTGCCGGCTTCGTCCAGACCGAACTCGAACTTGGTATCGGCAATGATCATTCCCTTGCCGAGTGCGATGGCAGCGGCCGCTTCGTAAATAGCGATGCTGGTTTCGCGAATCTGTTGCGCCATCAATGGACCGACAACCTCGACCACGCGGTCATAGCTGATGTTCTCGTCATGCTCGCCCGCAGCCGCTTTGGCGGCCGGCGTGAAGATCGGCCGCGGCAGCTTGCTCGCGTTGCGCAACCCCGAAGGTAGAGGCACGCCGCACACCGCCTGGTTCTCCTGATATTCCTTCCAGCCGCTGCCAGCGAGGTAGCCGCGAACAACCGCCTCGACCGGTATCGGCTTCAGGCGCTTGACCAGCATCGAGCGGTCTTTCACCTGCGCCACCTCGTCAGGCGTAACGACGCTTTCAGGCGCCTCGCCGGTCAGGTGATTCGGGCACAGATGGCCGAGTCGATCGAACCACCACAGCGCCATTTGCGTGAGGATGGCGCCCTTGCCCGGGATCGGCTCGCCCATGATCACGTCGAACGCCGAAAGCCGGTCGCTCGCCACCATCAGGATGCGGTCGTCGCCCACCGCATAGTTGTCGCGCACCTTGCCGCGCGCGAGCAGGGGCAGGCTCTGGATGGAGGAAGTGTGGACGGTGGTCATGGGCGGATGCGGTGCAAAAACGGTACGGCGACGCGCCGGAATAATTCAGTGAAATCGAATTGTGCGCGCAGAAAAAAGCCACCGCGAACGGTGGCTGACGTTGCAGGCCGCGGCGGCGCCCTGCCGTCTTTGGCTCAGCCGATCGATGCGCGGTAAATCGACTCGATGGCAGCGTCCAGCGCGCTGTTGAAGTCAGCGTCGGACTGCTGCGCGCTCAGGCCTTCGGTCAGCGCACGGCTGAAACTTGCGATGACGCCGGGGTTGCGCAGCAAACGCGCATTGGCTTTGTCACGCTCGTACCCGCCCGACAGCGCCACCACCCGCACCACCTGCGGATGAGCGACGAGTTCCTTGTAGAAACCGTCGATCGTTGGGAGAGTCAGCTTGAGCATGACCTTGGTGGACGAAGGCAGCGCATTCAGGCGCTCGATGAAGCCCTTCTTCAAGATGGCTTCCGCCTGTTCCTTATCGGCGGCACCGATCGAGACTTCGGGCTCCAGGATCGGCATCAGACCGGCCTTCAGGATCTGCAGGCCGACGGCAAACTGCTGGTCCAGCACGGCAGCGATGCCTTTTTCATTGGCGCCGTTGACCACCGAGCGCATCTTGGTACCAAAGACGCCTTTGCCAGCGGCGCGGTCGAGAAGTGCGTCGAGTTCAGGCATCGCCTTCATGAGCTGCACGCCGTCGACTTCGTTCGCCAGGCCCTTGTCGACCTTGAGGAACGACACGACCTGCTTTCGCATCCAGAGGTATTCGGCCGAGTCGACGCCGTCGATCTGACGGTCCATCGTGGCCTCGAACAGGATGGCGCCGAGCACGCGACGGCCGTCGAACGCCGGGCTGGTGACGATGCGGGTGCGCATCGCGTGTACCAGGTCGTACATCTCGGCGTCGCCCTTGTACGCACTCTCTTCGATGCCGTACAGCTTGAGCGCCTTCGGTGTGCTGCCGCCGCTTTGATCGAGTGCGGCAATGAAGCCCTTGCCTCGGCTGACCTTGTCGAGTTGTTCGTGATTCACTGCGTCGCTCTCTTGTTCAAGCCGTGGCACGGCGGTATTTGGATGATGAAAGATTGTAATGATGGCCCGTTCCGCGCCTGTCCGCCATGATGCCGCGGCTGGCGACGGCAAACAAACTCAATTGCCGCTCGGCGCGCGCGCACCGACGTCTGCCAAGGCTGCAGAAACCGCCGACGCTGGTACCGAACCCACGAAATCCATGATCGGCGGAAGCACCGGACCGCCCAGCCATTGCAGCGGCTTGGCGACCGCACCGATCAGCGTGATGTGGCTCAGGTCGTTGAACTCGTGAAGCTCGACCGGCACCCCGACCGCACGTAACCGGCTCGCCATTTGCTCGGTGTTTTGCACGTAGTCGACCAGCTTGTCCTTGGTCGTCGCGATCAGCAGCGTGCGCGGTGCAGCGGCCGAGACGTGCGCCATGGGTTGCGAATCCGGCGGCGTGCCCGGCCAGTTGAAGGCGGCCTTCACCTGCGGGTCGATGGGCGGGAGAAAGTCGAACGGCCCGGCCAGTGCGATCCATCCGGCCAGCTGTTTAGGGCTGGCGCCGACATCAGCCAGCCAGCGGCCGTCGAGCGCGACCATGGCCGCGTTGTAACCGCCCGAGCTGTGGCCCATCACGTAGACCTTCTTTGGATCGGCGCCCAGCCGCGCCGCATTGTCGAGGGCCCATTTGGTGGCCAGCGCACTGTCTTGCACAAACACGGGGTATCGAAAGTCAGGCGACAGACCATAGTCCGGAATCACCGCCGTCACGCCCCGCGCGGCCAGCGCCTCGCCGACGAACTTGTACATGGCCCGCTCTCCGCTGCTCCAGGTGCCGCCATAAAAGAACACGACGAGCGGCCGCGCGCCGTTCGCCGCCATCGCAGGCGCCAGCGGCTTGTAGATATCGAGACGCTGACGCGCCGCGGCGCCGTAAGCCACGTCTCCTTCGAACCGGTAGGTGCTCGTTGGCACCAACCCATTGACGATCTTGACCGGAGAACAAGCCGCCAACAAGGCGGTGAGCAGCGCTGCGAGCACGACGCAACCCAGGGAGCGCAATGGCAAAAGAGTGAAGTTCATGGGGCATGTACGCAGAACAACGCGCACTAGTTTCGAAAGGTGCGTGAGCGTGCACATTTCTGCGCTCCAGATCGGTAGGACGCCCTTCCAGAGACACCGCGGAACTGGCTTCGCCAGGCCGCTGGTGTCGCCCCCGGCAGGGGGCGGGAGTCGCGACACGCAGTGCGCAGCGACCTGGGGGCGAGCAACTAGCTAGCGATGCAGATTTTCAGCATGTTGGTGCCGCCCGGCGCGCCCATCGGTTCGCCGCAAGTGATCGCATACACATCTCCGCTCTGCACGATCCCGCGCTGCTTCAGATGCGCTTCGGCTTGTTCCAGTGCGGTGTCGCGATCGGTCTGCGAATCCATCAGCAACGGCCGTACGTTGCGGTACAGCGCCAGCTTGCGCTGCGTCGCCAGCCGCGAGGTCAGCGCGTACATGGGGATATGCGCGCGATGGCGGCTCATCCAGAGCAGCGTCGAGCCCGACTCGGTCAAAGCGACGATGGCCTTGGCGCCCAAGTGATGTGCGGTGAAAAGCGCGCCCATCGCGATCGACTGATCGATGCGCGTGTAGTTCTTGCCGCTGAAGTCGGCGTCGAGCTGCAGGTCTTCGGCAGCCTCGGCGGCCTCGCAGATGCGGCTCATCTCCTGCACGGTCTCCAACGGGTAGCGACCCGACGCCGTCTCGGCCGACAGCATCACAGCATCCGTACCGTCGAGCACCGCGTTGGCCACGTCGCTCACCTCGGCGCGGGTCGGGACGGGGTTGGTGATCATCGACTCCATCATCTGGGTGGCGGTGATGACGACCTTGTCCAGCTCGCGTGCCATGCGAATCATTTTTTTCTGCAGCGCCGGCACCGCCGCGTTGCCGACCTCGACCGCCAGGTCGCCGCGCGCCACCATGATGCCGTCGCTGGCACGGATGATTTCTTCCAGCTTGGGAATGGCTTCGGCACGCTCGATCTTGGCGATCATGCCGGGGCGATGGCCGTACTCGGAACCGGCCACGTTGCATAACTGGCGCGCCATTTCCATGTCGGTGGCGTTCTTGGGAAAGCTCACCGCCACGTAGTCGGCCTGGAAGCTCATCGCGGTCTTGATGTCTTCCATGTCCTTGGCAGTCAGCGCTGGCGCGGTCAGTCCGCCGCCCTGCTTGTTGATGCCCTTGTTGTTCGACAGCTCGCCGCCGAGCTTGACGGTGGTCATGACCAGCTCGCCCTTGACCGCATCGACCACGAGCACGATCAGACCATCGTTCAGCAGCAGCCTGTCGCCCGGTTTGACGTCCCGCGGCAGGTCTTTGTAGTCGAGACCGACGCCGTCGATGTCGCCCGGCTCCGTGCGCGCCGCATCGAGGACGAACTTGGCGCCCGGCTCCAGAAAGACCTTGCCTTCGGCAAACTTGCCGACGCGGATTTTCGGGCCCTGCAGGTCGGCCATGATCGCCACCTCACGCCCGGTCTTGCGTGCCGCCTCGCGCACCATCGCCGCCCGGTTGATGTGGTCCTGCGCCGTGCCATGGCTGAAGTTCAGCCGCACCACGCTGACCTTGTTCAGAATCATCTGCTCGAGGATCTCGGGCGTGTTGGAGGCCGGACCAAGTGTGGCGACGATCTTGGTGGCGTGGCGGGGAACGCGGGGGGCGGGAGTGTTCATGGGCTTGTCTCGTGTTGTCGTTGTTGGTTGTAAGTTGTTCGTTTTTCCGGATCAGCCTGCGGCGCGTTTTGCCAAGATCTCGAAAGCCGGCAGCGTCTTGCCTTTCAGCACTTCGAGAAAGGCACCGCCACCGGTCGAGATGTAGCCGATCCTTTCTTCGATGCCGTACTTGGCGATGGCCGCCAGCGTGTCGCCGCCACCCGCGATGGAGAACGCTGCGCTGTCGGCGATGGCATGCGCCACTACCTTAGTGCCGTTGGCGAAGGCGTCGAACTCGAACACGCCGGGCGGGCCGTTCCAGACGATGGTGCCGGCCTCGCGCAGCTGGGCCGCGAGCATCTCGGCCGTCTTCGGCCCGATGTCGAGGATCAGGTCGTCGTCGGCCACGTCGTTCGCAGCCTTGACCGTGGCGGGCGCATCAGCGGCAAAGGTCTTGGCGGTGACGACGTCGACCGGGATCGGCACATCGGCGCCGCGTGCGCGCATCGACTCGATTACCGCCTTGGCCTGATCGAGCAGATCGGGCTCGGCCAGCGACTTGCCGATTTTCAAACCCGAGGCCAGCATGAACGTGTTGGCAATGCCGCCACCGACGATGAGCTGGTCGACGTTGGCCGACAGGCTCTTCAATATGGTGAGCTTGCTGCTGACCTTGGAGCCGGCGACGATCGCGACCAGCGGGCGCTTGGGTTGCGCCAGCGCCTTGGTGATGGCGTCCATCTCCGCTGCCAGCAGCGGGCCGGCCGACGCGATCTTTGCGTATTGGGCGATGCCATAGGTCGTGGCCTCTGCCCGGTGCGCGGTGCCGAAGGCGTCGTTGACGTAGATGTCGCACAGCGCGGCGAGCTTCTTGGCCAGCGCCGGATCGTTCTTCTTCTCGCCTTTGTTGACGCGGCAGTTTTCGAGCAACACGACCTGGCCTGGCTTGACGTCGACACCGTCGACCCAGTTCGCAACCAACGGAACTTCGCGGCCGAGCAACTCGGCGAGTCGCTTGGCGACCGGTGCCAGCGAATCCTCGGGCTTGAACTCGCCTTCGGTCGGCCGGCCCAGGTGCGAAGTCACCATGACGGCGGCTCCCGAATCGAGCGCCAGCTGGATACACGGCAAGGAAGCGCGCACGCGCGTGTCTTCGGTGATGTCGCCAGCATCGTTTTGCGGCACGTTGAGGTCCGCGCGAATGAACACGCGTTGGCCGGCGACCTTGCCGTCGGCACACAAATCGGTAAAGCGGATGACGTTCATAGGCCGATTCTAGGAGTCGCCCATGGCGGCGTCGGATTCGAAAGCTACCAGCCAAGCCAGAGATGCAACGGCAAATACACCGCCATGCCGACGAGCATCGTGCCCAGCACGCCGTGCTTCCAGAAGTAATACGCGCCGCCAGCAATCGCGGCGTAGATGCGAGCATCGTGCAAGGTGGTCACCAGGTGGCCTTGCGACATGACGATTTCGGGCGCGATCACCGCCGCCAGCGCAGCGACGGGCGCGTAGTGCAGCGCGCGATGCGCCCAATCGGGCAGCCCCCACGGCCGGTCGAGAATGAAGAAGAAACAGCGCGTGACGACCGTGACGCATGCGAGGCCGACGATGATGGCCATCGTGCCGATGTCGGTGCCCAGAAACGAGAAGCCGGCCATCAGGTGTCGTCCTCTGCGCTCGGGTCGAGCCCCAACTGTTTCTCCAGCCAGAAGCACAGCAGTACTGCGACGCCGATGCCGACCACGATGTTGAGCTTGAGCGGCAACGCATAGGCCGCGACGGCAGTGGCGCCAGCGATCAGCGCGGCCAGCACACGCAGCCTGGTTGTCGCCATCGAACACAAGATACCGACCAGGCTAAGCACGCCGGCGAAAGCCAGGCCCCACGACTGCGGGATCAATTTAGCGAGAAAGACCCCGAGCAGGCTCATGCCCATCCAGGACGACCAAGTCATGAAGTAGCCGCCCGCGAGGTACGCCTCCTGGCCGATCTGTTCGGCCGGCGTGGTCGGAGGCGCCGGATACTTGCGGGTGAACATCACGTAGCTCAGGTCGGCCGTGAGATAGCCGTGCGTCATGCGGCGCCAACGCGGCATGTGCATCAAGTAAGGACGCAGGTGAAGGCTGAACACGACGAAGCGCAGGTTGACGCAAAAACCCGTCGCAAGAATGACCCACGCTGGGGCCCCGGCCGCGAGCAGCGGAATCGCCGCGAGTTGCGAGCTTCCGGCGTAGACGAGTAGCGTCATCGCGACCGATTCGATCAGGCTCATGTCGGACTTGACCATGGCCACGCCGGTCATCAGGCCCCAGGCGCCGATGCCGAGCGCGAGCGGCGCCATGTTGCGGGCAGCTTCGCGAAACTCGGGCTGGCGTCGGATCGACGGGAGAAAGAACATCAGCCGCCGAAAACCCGGCCGGGCTGGATGTTGAAGCCGCGCAGGAAGTCCGCTGCCGGCAGGCGCTTGCCGCCCGCGCGTTGCAGTTCGGTCAACAGCACGATGCCGTCGGCGACCGCCACGGCAATGCCGGTAGGCGTTACGGCGACAACGGTGCCGGGCACTTGGCTGACTGTGGCGGTCACATCATTCGCGTGCGGCGGCTGCACTTGTGCTGCCCATAGCTTGATCGACTCGCCGCCCAGCACAGTGGTGGCACCTGGAAACGGATCGAAGGCGCGGATGCGGCGCGCGATGGCCGAGGCGGGTTGCGTCCAATCGACCGCGGCCTCGTGCTTTTCGACCTTGTACGCATAGGTCGTGCCCTCATCGGGCTGCGGCGTCGGGGTCAGCGTACCGGCCTCGGCGCGGCGCAGCACGTCGATGATCAGCCGCCCGCCAAGTTCGGCCAGCCGGTCGTGCAATCGTGCGGTGCTGTCGTCGCCGATGTCGATCGCCTCGACCTGCAGCATGGCGCCGGTGTCGAGGCCGACGTCCATCTGCATGATGGTGATGCCGGTCTGCATGTCGCCTGCTTCGACGGAGCGGTGAATTGGAGCCGCGCCGCGCCAGCGCGGCAGCAAGCTCGCATGAATGTTGAGGCAGCCGAGGCGCGGCACATCGAGCACCCATTGCGGCAGGATCAGTCCGTAGGCGGCGACCACCATCACGTCGGCTTGCGCGGCTTCAAGGGTGGCGCGTGCAGCGAGGGCGTCGTCGGGATACTTGCCGTCGACGCGCAGGCTGCGCGGTTGCGCGACGGGCCAGCCGCGCTGCAAAGCCAGTTGCTTGACCGCGGACGACTGAAGTCTCATGCCGCGGCCGGCCGGGCGATCGGGCTGCGTCAGCACCAACGCGATCTCGAAACCCGCTGCGGCAATGGCGTCGAGCGCGACGCGTGCGAACTCGGGCGTGCCCGCAAAAACGATGCGCAGGTTGCTCACGAGGGCAGCCGCTCGAACTCGAGGTCGTCGCCCGTGTGATAACGCGCCACGACGCCCTGAGGGTCGAGGTAGATATAGAGAAGACGGCGGGTGTTCATCGACTTGTAGTGCCAACTCCAGACCACGCCGTCAAAGGACGAAACGCGGGTGATCTCGAACGGCCGCCCATAGGTGCGCAGCACGTCGGCCTCGCGCCAGACGCCCGGTCGGATATCGCTATCGAAGGCCCGGTCCTGGAGCACCTGCCGAATCGAAACGACGCGGCCGCTGGCGTCCAGGTCGACATCGTTGACCTCGAAGCCCGCTGGGGCGCGCGAGTACTGAAGCCTTTCGCCCCCGCCCGGCAGGGAGTAAGCAGCGGTCGGCTGGCAAAGGCGCTGCAGCGCTTCAGCCCGCGATGTGCCCAAGGGAAGATTGGTCGGCTCGCTGGCACAGCCGGCCAGAATGGAAAGCGCGGTCGCGATCGACAAAGCGCTCGCTGCAAATCTTCGCGCGGACGCTCCACCGCAAGACGAAATCGAAGCGCTCAAAAGCACACAGGCACCCTCAGGACTGGGTTTCGCGCAACTCTTCGCGCTGAGCCTTGAGCATCTTGCTTTTGATGCGGTTGCGCTTGAGCGGCGACAGGTATTCGACGAACACCTTGCCGAGCAGATGGTCCAGCTCATGCTGGATGCAGACGGCCAGCAGGCCATCGGCTTCGAT
The DNA here is from genome assembly GCA_025352265.1 of Variovorax sp. Taxonomy (GTDB): domain Bacteria; phylum Pseudomonadota; class Gammaproteobacteria; order Burkholderiales; family Burkholderiaceae_C; genus Variovorax. The sequence goes on from JANXTS010000041.1 coordinate 45,038, forward strand.
GGTCTGCGGCCGGCCTTCGGCGTCCAGCGCTGTCGCCCTGACCAAGGTCGACCGCATCACGCCGTCGTAGATGCCGGGGACCGACAGACAGCCCTCTTCATTGAGCACCTTCTCGTCGCTGGCCCAGACGATCTCCGGGTTGATCAGCACGATCGGCTCGTCGCGATGTTCGGAAATGTCGATCACGACCACGCGTTCATGTACGTCGATTTGCGTCGCGGCCAAGCCGATGCCTTCCGCGTCGTACATCGTCTCCAACATGTCGGCAACCAGCGTTTTAATGCGTGCGTCGACGCCCTGCACCGGTTTGGCAACGGTGTGCAGGCGTTTGTCAGGGAAACTCAGGATCGTTCTTTTGGCCATGAAAGCGGGGAAAAATTGTCTCTATTTTCGCCATTTCCGCGACGCGGAGACGGCTTGCGACCTGATAAACGTTGCCCAATCAAGGGCTTCAGCGCAAAATTCGTTGCAAATTGTGAGAAAACGTTTGTCCGGCGCGGCACTGTGCGCGTACATCATAAAACCATGAAAAAACTCCGAACCAACGCCCGTTTGCGGCCAACCCTGCTGACGACACTCGTGGCCTCCGCGCTTTTCAGCGCCGGCCTTGGCATTGGAACGGCGGCTTCTGCGCAGAATTATCCGATCACCCCCGAGCAACGCGCCGTGGCGCAACAGACCGCTCAGGCGGGCATTCCGGTCAGCGAACTCGCGCCCAATGCACCCGACGAATACACCATCAAGCCCGGCGACACGCTGTGGGCGATTTCGCGTATGTACCTCAAGAGTCCGTGGCGCTGGCCCGAACTCTGGGGCATGAACATCAACGAGATCAAGAACCCGCACCGCATCTACCCGGGCCAGGTGCTTTATCTGGACAAGACCGGCGGCCGTGCACGCCTCAGTACGCGCCGCGGTTCCGGTTTGCCGGACGGCACCATCAAGCTGACGCCGCGGACCCGCTACGAATCGCTTGCAGGTATGGCGTTGACGACGCTCAGCCCGGCGCTGATCGATCCTTTCCTCAGCGAAGCGATCATCATCGACGAAAACACCTTGATCACCGCGCCGCGCATCGTCGCCGGCAACGACGACCGGGTGCTGCTGGCGCGCGGCGATCGCGCCTATGCCCGTGGCGAAATCAACTCACCGCTGGTCGAAACCAACGGCCCGATCAAGCAGTTCCGGATCTACCGGAACGCGACTGCGCTGAAAGACCCGGCCACTGGCGAGATCCTCGGCTACGAGGCCGCGTATCTCGGCCGCGCCCGCATGGAGCGCGGCGAATCGACGATCACCCAACTCGAAGGAGGCAAGGAAGTGACCAGCGTGGTGCCTGCCACGATCGACATCGTGGCGGCACGCGAAGAAATGCGCGCTGGCGACCGACTGCTGCCCGAGCCCACGCGTGAGGTGCAGAGCTACGTGCCACGCGCTCCATCGCAGGAAGTCAATGGCCGCATCGTCTCGGTCTATGGCGACGCGGTGACCTTCGCGGCAACGAACCAGATCGTCTCCATCAACAAGGGACTGCGTGACGGCATGGAGAGCGGCCAGGTGCTGGCCATCCTCAAGAACGGCCAGACCATCGTCGACAAGACCAATGGCGCCAAGGAAACCCTGAAATTGCCCAACGAACGCATCGGCTTGCTGATGGTGTTCCGCGTGTTCAACAAGGCTTCTTACGCGCTCATCCTCGGCTCCAGCGACACGCCCCGGGCTGGCGACCTCCTGGTCAATCCGTAAGTCGTAAGTTTGGAACGTGACGAACTCGCCGGCTGGCTTCGGCTCACGCTGACGCCAGGCATCGGCGACATCACCGCTCGCAAGCTGCTGGCCGCCTTCGGCTTGCCGCCGCAGGTGTTTGCGCAGCCTGAAGCCGCGCTGCAGCAGGTCGTATCGCAGGCCCAGGCGGCAGCGCTTCGTCAAACACCGTCCGGCTTGTCCTCGATGGTCGACGAAACCTGGGACTGGCTGCAGGCCGTTGAGCCGTCCGGTGTCACGCGGCGCCTCTTGACGCTGGCCGACCTTACTTATCCAGCCTCGCTGCTCGACATGGTCGATCCGCCGCTGATGCTCTACGTGATCGGTGCTCCGCAGTTCGATCTGACCGCGCTCGACCGGGCGCTCGCCATCGTCGGCAGTCGCAATCCAACGCCGCAGGGCACGTTGAATGCGCGCTATTTCGGTCGCGCTCTGGGCGAAGCCGATATCACCGTGGTCTCGGGCTTGGCGCTGGGCGTCGACGGTGCGGCGCACGAAGGCGCGTTGGATGCCGCCGAGGGTACGGGGCGGTTCGCGACCATCGCCGTGGTCGGCACCGGACTCGATCGGGTGTACCCCGCTCGCCACCGTGATCTGGCGCATCGCATCACCGCGCAGGGCTTGATCGTCAGCGAATTCCCGCTAGGCACACCGCCGCTGAACCAGAATTTCCCGAAGCGTAACCGCATCATCGCGGGCCTGACCCGCGGCACGCTGGTGGTCGAAGCGGCGCTGCGTTCCGGCTCGCTGATCACGGCACGGCTGGCTGTCGAGCAGGGCAAGGAAGTCTTCGCCATTCCGGGTTCGATCCATTCGCCGCAATCACGCGGCGGCCATTTGTTGATCCGGCAAGGCGCCAAACTGGTGGAGTCGGTGCAGGACATTCTTGAAGAACTGCGCTTCGATGGTGCCGAGATTTCTTCGACTTCTTCGACTTTCCCAGCTGCAGCCGGTGCAGCCGGCCGTATCGACGACGAAGACGGCGAAGACGAACCGTCGTCAGGCCTGTTGCACGACCTCGGCTTCGACCCGGTGAGCCTGGACGCGCTGTGTGCACGCACTGGCTACAGCGCGGCCGAGTTGCAAGGCCGGTTGCTCGAACTGGAACTCGACGGACACGTCGCGCGCCTGCCTGGCGGCCTGTTTCAGCGAGTCGCCGTCGGCTGACTTCCAAGTCGATTTTGGCGTCGCGTCGGCACAACGAGCCCGGGTTGACCCGAGCAGGTGGGCTATATTGAGTCCATGTTCGAAGTGCTTGTATTCGTCTACGAAAATTACTGGCGCGGCGACGCTTGCCCTGAGCCGGAGCAGCTGGGCCGTAAGCTCACTGCCCACGGCTTCGAGCCGGACGAAATCCGCGACGCGTTGCAATGGCTCGATGGCCTTACGGTCGCTACGCAGGGCATCCAGCTCACGCGGCATGTCGACGAGACGACCGCCACCGTCGGAGTTCGTGGCGCCGGCGAAGCGTCACTGCCCCAAGCGGCCGACTCCATGCGCGTCTACTCAGCGACCGAGCAAGACCACCTCGGTGCCGATTGCCTGGGTTTCATCACCTTCCTCGAAACGGCGAACGTGCTCTCACCGGGCCTGCGCGAGATCGTCATCGAGCGAGCCATGGCAGCACCGGGCAATCCGGTGGCGCTCGACGAGCTGAAAATCATCGTGCTGATGGTCCACTGGAGCACCGGCATCGAGCCCGATGCGCTTGTGCTGGACGAACTATGCGACGGCCGCGAAGGCAGGGTCGCGCACTAGAGCGCCGTCGGCCGCCTCCGCGCGCTAGTTGAGCAGGCGTTCGGGGTTGGCGTCCAGCTTGGCCAACGCTTCGCGCGTGGCGCGCACTGTCAAGGTTTCTTCCTCTGCGGGCACCAGCAGTCCGGCTTGCAAGTACGACGCCAGTCGACCTGCCTGAATCAAAAAGCTGCGGCCGTCGCTCGATGCGAACAGGTGCAGTTGCTTGCGATCGCTACGCCAGACGAACTGCACCTGGCTCGGACGGCTGTTGTGGTCGAGCATGAACCAGTTGCCGACCTGCAGTTCATGCGCCCAGGCCAGCATCTCTTCGGCGACCTTCTGGCCGGTGTCGGGCACCACTTCGATCGAAGCGGCGTCGACGCCCAGCAGCAGCTCGATGCTGGCAGCGTCGATCGGAAACTCGGCCGTGCCTTCATCGCTGACGAAATCCTCGATGTTGGCGAGCCGCTGGGCCATCGCCTCGATCTTTGCCGGCGCAATTGCCTCGGTCTTGGACATGAAGGCGTCCGACAAGGTCGCGCCGATGATCTTGATCTGAGCTTCCTGCGGGTCGCCGATGATGCCGAGCAGGGTCATGCCTTGTCGCAAGCGCTGCAACAGCTTGGGCAGGTCCTGAATGACGCGGGTGCGGTCATTGCGGTTGGGCTTGGCGCTGGCCGCCCAAACCAGGTCGGATGCCGCGCGCTTCAGCGTCACGGTTTGCTCGTCTTGCGCACCGTAACGCAGCGCTGCGATGGCCAAAACCTCGGCCCAGACCTTGAACAGGAACTCCCGGATCTCGTCCCGAACCGGCATATCGTTGAGCATCTTCCGAAGCTCGATGGTGTACTGGATCGCCATCGTCTCCTTCTGCTCGACCTGCTGCGCCACGCTCATCACGCGCTGCGTGGCATCGCTCTGCGTCAGGTACTTGCTCAGGAAAGCGACGAACTCGTCGAACACCAGCTTGAAGACGCGTTGACCAGTTTCCGGATACTGCTCGATGACCTGCACCACACGGCGGATTTCACCCTCCAGCGCGCTGCCCGAAATGGCGGCAGCGTCGAAACCCATCACACATGAACCCATGCGGTCAATCAGCATCCGCGCAGGATGCTGCAGCGTGCCGAAGAACTCCGGCTCGGCAATAGCGACGCGCAGCACCGGCATCTGCAGGCGCGCGAACCAGACCCGCGCCGAGAACGGAATGCGCTCTTCAGCAAGGATGGCCTGAAACATCAGCGCGACGATTTCCACTGTCGCCTTGTCGGCGGTGGTGGGCGCCTTCTTTTTGAGTTCCGTAGTGCGTCGGCGCAGATCGGCGGCCGTCTGCTGCAGCGCGGTTGCCTCTTCGCCAACCACGTACTGCGACGACGCCATCTGGTAGGCGGCCTCGGCATCGGCGATAGCCGCGGCGAACGCTGCTGGCGAGGCCCCGCCCGCGCCGCGCGCCATAACGCCGTTCGTGTAGCCACCGCCCGGCACCCCGGCTCCCGCGACATGCTGAATCCCGCTGTTGTTTTCAGTTCCGAGCCGCGCCGAGACGAACCGCTTTAGGTTTAGCAGCACGCCTTGAGCGCGCTGACGCGCCATCAAAAGCGGGGAGCCACCAGTTGGAACGACACCTTCATGGCCGCCCCCTTGCGAATTGCCGGCACCGCCGCCCCAGCCCATGCCCACCCCGATGGCGGCGGGCGCAAAGCTTCCGGGCGGGGCGATGCCCTGCATTCCCCTGGGCGCGCCTCCACCGCCGTACTGTCCGGCGGGACCTGGGCCGGATGCGCCGCCCGACTGCGCTCCGCCGTAGCCATTCCCACCGCCGCTCCCCAACGACATCGTTCCAGATGCAGCGTTGCCAGTGCGCTTGACGAAGCTTTTAAGATCGATCTCGGGCATCACACCCTTGCTGATCAGGAAAGCGTTGGCTTCCTTGTACGCCTTGACAATCGCCTCGACCAGCTTTGCCTGGATCGAATCCTGGACCTTGGTCCACATGGCTCGGGTCAACCCGGCCGCTAGCCACTGCTCGACCAGCAGCTTGGCGAGCGTTTCAGGCTTGAAAACGTCCTTGGCATCGAGTTCGTTGGTGCCTTCGAGATGTTGAATGCGCAACCGCAAGTCGTTAAGTTCGAAGCTGGCCTTGTCGGCGATGAGTTGGGCCAGTCGCGACGACAGGATGTTGTTTTCCACTACCTCGTCGCCGATCAGTTCCAGGCGCGACAACGAATTCTGAGTGGTGCCGCCCGTGCTGGTTGCGAGAACCTTGCGCCAGCTGGCCTGCGACAGCGCAACCCAGTTCGACGCCTGACTTTGAAACGACAAAAAGTCGTCGCGGTTTTCCTGCATCGCGCGCGCGTTGCCGGTTTGCGCAGCCAGTGAAGAAAGGCGCTCGCGTATCGTGAGCGCCGCAGGGGCGATCACGGCTTCGGTTGCGGTGACGAAACGCTCACGCGTCCCGCGGGCGAGCAGCATGGAGGTGGCGAGAGGTCGCGACGTACTCATGAAAGGTCAGGGGGGCAAGGGAGCGGTTCCACAGTAGCGAGCTTGCATCGAGAAACAATTGCGCACAAGAGACAAGAGTATCCGATACACGAATCACTTGGGTCACACCGTTGCGCCCGCATTCGGGCCGTCCGGATCGCCTTCGCGCTTGGTCGGCCCCTTGATCAGGTCTTCTCGCTTGACGCCGAGCCACATCGCGATGGCCGCGGCGACGAAGGCCGACGAATAGATACCGAACAGGATGCCGATGGTCAGCGCCAACGCAAAGTAGTGCAGCGTCGGTCCGCCGAAGAAGAACATCGACAGCACCACGAGTTGGGTTGAACCGTGCGTAATGATGGTCCGGCTGATGGTCGAGGTGATCGCGTTGTCGATGATCTCGACCGTAGACAACTTCCGATAACGCCGGAAGTTCTCGCGAATCCGGTCGAAGATCACCACCGATTCATTTACCGAGTAGCCCAGCACGGCCAGCACGGCCGCCAGCACCGCCAGCGAAAACTCCCACTGGAAGAACGCGAAGAAGCCCAGGATGATCACCACATCGTGCAGATTGGCCAGCACCGTGGCCAGCGCGAACTTCCACTCGAAGCGAAAGGCGAGATAGATCATGATGCCGACAACCACCATGCCGAGTGCTTTCAGCCCGTTGGTGGTGAGTTCTTCGCCGACCTGCGGGCCGACGAACTCGGTGCCGCGCAGCGTGGCGGTCGCATCGCCCGCCTTCAGGGCGTCGATGACCAGCGCGCTCTGCTGGGTCGCGTTCATGCCCTTTTGCGCCGGCAGCCGGATCTGCACGTCGCGCGACGAACCAAAGGCCTGAACCTGCACATCGGGGTAACCGAGCTTGGCGACGGCCTCGCGCACCTTGCCGATGTCTGCCGACTGCGCGTAAGCGACCTCCATCACCGTACCGCCGGTGAACTCGACCGAAAGGTGCAGCCCGCGGTGCAGCAGGAAAAATACCGCCAGCGCAAAGGTGACGAACGAAATGATGTTCAGCACCAGCGCGTGGCGCATGAACGGGATGGTCTTGTGGATACGGAAGAATTCCATGGCCTGTTCTTCTTTTTATTTACCCGAGGCCACGGCGGTACCGACATCGGTATCGGTATCGACCTTGGGTCGCCACACGGTACCGATCGACACCGACTTGAGCTTCTTCTTGCCGCCGTACCAGAAGTTGACCAGCCCGCGCGAGAAGAACACAGCAGAGAACATCGAAGTCACGATGCCGATGCAGTGCACCACCGCAAAGCCACGAATCGGCCCGGAGCCGAAGGCCAGCAAGGCAATGCCTGCTATCAGCGTGGTCACGTTCGAATCGAGGATCGTGCCCCAGGCGCGGTCGTAGCCCGAGTGGATGGCAGCTTGCGGCGAGGCGCCATTGCGCAACTCTTCCCGCACCCGCTCGTTGATGAGCACGTTGGAGTCGATCGCAACGCCGATGGCCAGCGCCATGGCGGCGATACCAGGCAATGTCAGCGTGGCCTGAAGCATCGACAGGATCGCCACTAAAAGCAGCAGGTTGACAGCCAGGGCGATCGATGAGAACGCGCCGAACAACGCGTAGTAGAAGCACATGAACACCATGATCGCGACAAAGCCGTACATCACGCTGTCGAAACCCTTCTTGATGTTGTCCGCACCCAGGCTCGGGCCAATGGTGCGTTCCTGGATGATTTCCATCGGCGCAGCCAGCGAGCCGGCGCGCAGCAAAAGGGCGAGGTCGTTGGCTTCGACTACGTTCATCGAGCCCGAAATCTGGAATCGGTTGCCAAGCTCGCCGTTGATCGACGGCGCGGTCAGCACTTCGCCCTTGCCCTTCTCGAAGATCAGCATCGCCATGCGCTTCTTGAAGTTTTCGCGGCTGACGTCGCGCATGATGCGGCCGCCCTTGGCGTCCATCGTCAGGTCGACCTTGGGCTGATTGTTCTGCTGGTCGAAGCCGGGTTGCGCGTCTGTCAGGTTCTCGCCAGTGACGAGCACCTGCTTCTTGACAATGACCGCACGGCCAGTGCGGTCGAGGAATTTCTCGGAACCGAACGGCACCGGGCCACTGCCGGTTTCAGCCGCACGGCCTTCGGCACTTTCATCGACCAGCCGCATCTCGAGCGTGGCGGTGCGGCCCAGGATGTCCTTGGCCTTGGCAGTGTCCTGCACGCCCGGCAGTTGCACCACGATGCGGTCGATGCCCTGCTGCTGGATCACCGGTTCGGCCACGCCGAGTTCGTTGATCCGGTTGTGCAGCGTGGTGATGTTCTGCTTGAGCGCTGCGTCCTGCAGGCGGCGAGCCGCCTCGGGCTTGATGCTCGCCGACAGTTTGAAGTTGTCGCCGTCTTGCGTCGCAGTGCCGGTGAGATCGGGGAACTGATCCTGCACGAGACCACGTGCGGCTTCGAGACTGGCCGCATCGCGAAAAGTCACCTCGATGGTCTGGCCGTTGCGGCTGACCGCGCTGCCGCGGATGTTCTTGTCGCGCAAAGCGCTTCGAACATCGCTCGCAAACGTTTCGGCGCGCTTGTCGAGGGCGCCTTTCAGGTCGACCTGCAGCATGAAGTCGACACCGCCGCGCAAGTCGAGGCCGAGGTACATCGGGTAGGCATGCAGCGCGGCGAGCCACGCCGGCGAACGCGGCACCAGATTGAGCGCCACCGTGTAAGAAGGATCGTTCGCGTCGGGCACCAGCGCGTGCTGGATCACGTCGCGGGCCTTCAGCTGTTCGTCCGGCGTCAGGAAACGCACGCGCAGCGACATCGCGTCGAGCGTTTGCATGTCCGGCACCAGGTTCGCCGCCTTGAGCGCCTCGTCGATGCGCGCCTGCGTGGCGCTGTCGACCTTGGCGGTCGACTTGGCGGCCGAGACCTGCACCGCGGGCGCTTCGCCGAAGAAATTGGGCAGGGCATAAATGAGCCCCACGAGCAGCACGATCACGATGATCGCGTACTTCCAGACCGGATAACGGTTCATCGATTCAACCTTCAAGACGCGTGGCGCAAAGCACCCGCGTTATCACCGACTTATTACTTGATTGCGCCCTTGGGCAGAACCTGGACGACAGCACTGCGCTGCACCTGAACTTCGACGCCGGAGGCGATCTCGACGCTCAGGTACGTGTCGCCGATCTTGGTGATCTTGCCGAGCAAGCCACCTGAGGTAGCCACTTCATCGCCCTTTGCAAGCGCCTCGATCATGGCGCGCGCTTCTTTCTGGCGCTTCATTTGTGGGCGAATCATGACGAAGTACAGCACCACGAACATGAGCACCAGCGGCAGCATGCTGCCCAGCGACGAAAACATGTCGCCAACCCCGGCAGCAGCGGGCGCGGTCTGGGCGAAAGCAGAAGAAATGAACAAGGGGAAGTCTCCAACTGATTAGAACAATACGGACAAAACGGGAATGCGAGCCGGAATGAAGCTTCCGGTCGCTGGCAGGCGGCCAAAGGACCGCATGACACAGCCCGGGGCTGCGCTCAGCACCGGGCATTGTATTCGTCGGGGCCGAGCTCCCCGGAAGGCTTACCCGGCGAGCCGAACGGGGCTTTCAGCGCGCCGAATCGGACGGCGATGGGGCTGGGGATCAGGCCGCTGCGCGCCCGTTTTGCTGGCTCTTGTGCGGATTGCGCCACTGGTCCAGCAAAGCCGCCCAGCGGGTGCGCGCCGCCGCCAGATTGCGATCCTTCACGTGGCCGTAACCGCGAATCTGCTCGGGCAAGGCGGCGATTTCCAGCGCGAGCGCGTGGTTGCCGACGTTCAGCCCGGTCAGTACCTCGTCGATGGCGGCGCGGTATTGACCGATGAGCGCGCGCTCGGTTTGCCGCTCTTCGCTACGGCCGAAGACATCGAACGCCGTGCCGCGCAGACCCTTCAGCTTCGCCAGAAACCGGAAGCCGGTCAGCATCGCCGGGCCGAACTTCTGCTTTTGCAGTTCGCCCTTGGCGTTCTTCTTCGCGATGATCGGTGGCGCCAAGTGGTAGTTGAGTTTGAAGTCGCCTTCGAACATGCCGTTGACGCGGTCGAGGAACGATTTGTCGGTGTGCAGGCGTGCCACTTCGTACTCGTCCTTGTACGCCATCAGCTTGAACAGGTAGCGTGCGACGGCTTCGGTCAGGCTGGTCTTGCCGACGACCAGCGACGATTCCGACTGCTGCACCTTGGCGACAAAGCTCTTGTATTGCTCGGCATATGCCGCGTTTTGGTAGGCCGTCAAAAACTCGACCCGGCGCTTGACCAGGCTTTCGATCGTCTCGCGCTTTTTGAACTCGATGACTTGCCCAGGCGACACCAGCTGCTGCACCAAAGCCAAATCGTGCGCCGCGCGACGGCCCCATTCGAAGGCCGTCTTGTTGTTGTCGATCGCGACGTTATTGAGATCGATCGCGCGCATCAGCGATTCGTATTCGAGCGGCAGCCAACCGCGCTGCCACGCAAAGCCGAGCAGCATCGGGTTGGCATACAGGCTGTCACCCATCAAGGCAACGGCGAAGGCATCCGCGTCGAAGGCACCGAGGTTGTCGATCCCCACTGCGCGCGCGATTTCGTTGGCGCAGTCGTCTTGCGGGTTGACCCAGTTCGCATTGCGCACAAAGGCAGCTGTCGGCGTGCTGTGCGTGTTGAGCGCGACGTGCGTGCGCCCTTCGCGCATGCGTGCGAGTGTCTCGGCATTGATCGCCACCAGGGGGTCGGCCGCCAGAATCAAATCGGCCGCCGCGGTGCCGACGCGCGTCGTGCGGATCGCGTCTTGCGATTCGCCGATGAGCGCGTGGCTCCAGGTCGCTCCGCCCTTTTGTGCCAGGCCTGCCGCATCTTGCGTGACGATGCCCTTGCCTTCGATGTGAGCGGCCATGCCGAGCAGTTGCCCGATCGTGATGACACCGGTGCCGCCGACGCCCGCAACCACGACGCCCCAGACCTGGTCGCGCGCCAGCTGCGGCACGGCCGGTTCAGGCATCGCGCCCATCTCGAAAGGCGAATTGGCTTTGCCCTTCGACTTCTTCTTGAGCGCGCCGCCTTCGACGGTCACGAAGCTCGGGCAAAAGCCTTTGAGACAGCTCATGTCCTTGTTGCAGGTGCTCTGATTGATGGCGCGCTTACGACCGAACTCGGTTTCGAGCGGCTCGACCGACAGGCAATTGCTCTGCACGCTGCAGTCGCCGCAGCCTTCGCACACAAGCTCGTTGATGACCACCCGCTTGGCCGGATCGACAGCCGTGCCGCGCTTGCGGCGCCTGCGCTTTTCAGTCGCGCAGGTCTGGTCGTAGATGATCGTGGTCGTGCCCTTGATCTCGCGGAACTCGCGCTGGATCTCGTCGAGATCGTCGCGATGGCGAATGGCCACGCCTTTGCCGGCGTAGCTGCCCGGCACCGTGACGCCGTCATATTTCTCGGGTTCGTCGGTGACGATGACGACCTTCATGGCGCCTTCGGCATGCAGGCTTTCGGCGATCTGCAGTACCGAATGCCCTTCAGGTCGCTCGCCGATCGCCTGGCCACCGGTCATCGCGACCGCGTCGTTATAGAGAATCTTGTAGGTGATATTCACCCCCGCCGCGATCGACTGCCGAATGGCGAGCAGGCCACTGTGAAAGTACGTTCCGTCACCTAGGTTGGCAAAGATGTGCTGGTCGGTAGTGAAGGGCTGCTGCCCAACCCACGGCACGCCTTCGCCGCCCATTTGCGTGAAGCCGATAGTGCTGCGGTCCATCCATGTCGCCATGAAATGGCAGCCGATGCCAGCCATCGCGCGTGAGCCTTCCGGCACCACGGTGCTGGTGTTGTGCGGGCAGCCTGAACAGAACCAGGGCTGACGACCTTCAGTCACTCCGCCGGCCTGCATGACCTCCATCGAGCGCTCCTTGGCATCGAGGATGGCCATCTGCGCCTCGACCCGCGCGCGCATATCGGCGCCGGCCAAGTCAAGGATGCCGAGCTTCCTCAACCGTTGCGCGATCGCCTTGGCGATGAGTGCCGGATTCAGGTCGGCGTTGGCGCGCAGCAGCGTGTTCGCGGTCGGGTTCGACATCGACCATTCGCCGCCCGAGAAATCACCATCGTCGAGTTCGTTGAACTTGCCCACGACATGGGGCCGGACGTCCGAGCGCCAGTTGTACAGCTCTTCCTTCAACTGGTATTCGATGACCTGGCGCTTCTCTTCGACCACCAGAATCTCTTGCAGCCCGGTCGCGAACTCGCGCGTGAGTTGCGCTTCGAGTGGCCACACCACGCCGACCTTGTGCAGACGAATGCCGAGCTGGCGGCAGGTCGCATCGTCCAAGCCCAGGTCCATCAAAGCCTGACGCGTGTCGTTGTAGGCCTTGCCGCTGGCCATGATGCCGAAGCGATCGTGGTCGCCTTCGATCACGTTGTAGTTGAGGCGGTTGGCGCGGATGTACGCCAGGGCGGCGTACCACTTGTAATGCATCAAGCGTGCTTCTTGTTCCAGCGCGTGGTCGGGCCAGCGAATATGCAAGCCGCCCTGCGGAACCTGAAAGTCGGTCGGAATCACGATGTCAACGCGCTCCGGGTCGATCATGGCCGTCGCGCTCGACTCGACGATTTCCTGGATCGTCTTCATGCCTGACCAGAGGCCCGAGAACCGGCTCATCGCGAAGGCGTGAATGCCGAGGTCGAGGATTTCCTGCACGTTGGCCGGAAAGAACACCGGCGTGCCACAGGCCTTGAAGATGTGATCGCTCTGGTGCGCCGCGGTCGAACTCTTGGAGATGTGGTCGTCGCCCGCCACCGCGATCACGCCGCCGAACTCCGTCGTGCCTGCCATATTGGCGTGCTTGAAGACGTCGGAGCAACGGTCCACGCCCGGCCCCTTGCCGTACCAGATGCCGAAGACGCCATCGAACTTGTTGGTGCCCGGCGGCGAGAAGCCCAATTGCTGCGTGCCCCACAAGGCGGTGGCCGCCAGCTCTTCGTTGACGCCCGGCTGAAACACGATGTTCTGCGCCTTCAGGTACTTGCTGGCCTTCCACAAGGCCTGGTCGTAGCCGCCCAGCGGCGAGCCACGGTATCCGCTGATGAAGCCCGCCGTGTTCTTGCCGTTCTGCTGATCGCGAAGCCGCTGCAGCATCGGCAGCTTGACCAGCGCCTGCACCCCACTCATGAAGGCGCGACCGTAGTCGAGCGAATATTTATCGTCGAGCGTGACGGTCTCTAGTGCCTTGCGAATGTGCTCGGGCAGTGGTGCATTCATCGTCTCTGTCTCCTGATATGGCGTGGCCTTGTGGGCCTGGCTGACGGGTCTGTGCCCGGTAGGGCATATGCCCGGGTATTGCACGCAAAGTGTATGCCTGCGTCCGGGACAGGTGTTTGCGTTCTTTGCCTTCAAAAGGCCCCTTGCAGAATGAATCTTTCTTAAAATGTCGTCTTATGGGAAGCATCGACAAGTTCGACCTCGCGATCTTGCAAGAACTGCAGACCGACGGGCGCCTCACCAACGCTGAACTTGCGCAACGCGTCGGCCTGTCCGCCGCGCCATGCTGGCGCCGCGTGCGTGCGCTCGAAGAGGCCGGCTTCATCAAGGGCTATCACGCAGAAATCGACCGCCACAAGATCGGCCTCGGCGTGCTGGCGTTCGTGCGGGTCGACACCGAGCGTGTGCAGGGCGATGCCACTCGAAAGCTCGAAGACGCCATCCGCAAGTTGCCCGAAGTCGTGGCCTGCCACTACATCAGTGGCACCGGCACCTTCGAGCTGCAGGTGGTGGCGCAAGACCTCGACAGCTTTTCGACCTTCGCTCGCCAGCACCTGATGAACCTGCCCAATGTGAAAGACCTGCACACCAGTTTTTCGCTGGGGGAGGTGAAGGCGAACAGTGCGCTGCCGCTCGGGCATCTGAAGAAATAGGGCCCAGCCACGCCCGAGGAAGCCAGTTACGCGGCGTTCTTGAATAACGCGTCAGCCGCGCTGGGACAATAGCAGTCGATGTCGCCCAATAGCCCCAGTCAGACTGCAGACCCGGACGCTCCCGAGCCAGTCGTGGAACCCCACCCACCCCGCGTCGGCGCGTTCGACCCGCTGAGTCGGCCGGTGTTCCGCATGCTGTGGAGCACCTGGCTCATCGCCAACGTCTGCATGTGGATGAACGACGTGGCGGCGGCGTGGATGATGACCACCTTGACGACGACGCCGATCTGGGTGGCGCTGGTGCAGTCGGCCTCGACCTTGCCGGTGTTCCTGCTCGGCCTTCCGAGCGGTGCCCTGGCCGACATCCTCGACCGCCGGCGCTGGCTCATCGCCACGCAGTTCTGGCTGGCGGGAACCGCGGTCGTGTTGTGCGCAGCCAGCGTGCTCGACCTCATCAACGCCCCGCTGTTGCTGGCGCTCACCTTCGCCAACGGCATCGGCCTCGCGATGCGCTGGCCGGTGTTCGCGGCCATCGTGCCGGAGCTGGTGCCGCGCACCCAGCTGCCGGCGGCGCTCGGGCTCAATGGCATTGCGATGAACGCATCGCGCATCATCGGCCCGCTGTTGGCGGGCGCACTCATCGCGAGTGCGGGCAGCGTCTGGGTGTTCGGGCTCAATGCGGTGCTGTCAGTGGCTTCAGGCTTCGTCGTGATGCGCTGGCGGCGCGAGCACACACCGAGCCCGCTGGGCCGCGAAAAGCTCATCGGTGCGATGCGCGTCGGTGTGCAGTTCGTGCGGCAATCGCAGCGCATGCGTGCGGTGCTCGTGCGCATCTCGATCTTCTTTCTGCATTCGACCGCGCTGCTCGCACTGCTGCCTTTGCTGGCGCGCGGCCTGCACGGCGGCGATGCCGGCACCTTCACGCTGCTGCTTGCTTCGATGGGTGCGGGTGCGATCGTCGTGGTGCTGTTCTTGCCGCGGCTGCGCCAAGCTTTCGACCGCGATCAGCTCGTGTTGCGCGGCACGCTCATCCAGTCGGCCGCGACTGCGGTGATGGCCTATGCGCCCAGCACCTGGGTCGCGGTGCCGGCGATGTTCTTCGCCGGGGCCGCCTGGATCACCGTGGCCAATTCACTCTCGGTATCGGCCCAGCTCGCGTTGCCCGACTGGGTGCGAGCCCGCGGCATGTCGATGTACCAGATGGCGATCATGGGTGCGACCGCGTTCGGTGCCGCGGTATGGGGCCAGATCGCAACCGTCGGCACGTTGCAGACCGCGTTGCTGATCGGCGCCGTCAGCGGCATCCTGATGATGGGCCTGGCGCTGCGCTACGTGGTCGATGACGCCAGCAGCGACGCAGACGACGACCTGAGCCCAGCACGCGAAGGTTGGGCGCAGGCGCCCGCGCACCCGGCACCTGGCGAGGGCCGCGTCGTCATCACGGTCCAATACATCATCGAGCCGGCACGCGCCGCAGCTTTTCATCTGGTGATGCAGCAGACCCGCCGCACGCGGCTGGCCGAAGGCGCGATCGGCTGGGAGCTGCTCAACGACATTCGGGAGCCCGAGCGCTATGTCGAGGAGATCGTCGACGCCTCGTGGACGGAGCATCTGCGGCGCTTCAACCGGGCGACCGCCGCAGACCTGGCGCTGCGCGAACGCCGGCTCGCGTTTCATCTGGGCGAAGACCCGCCGGTAGTGACGCGCTACGTAGTCAAGCGCTGATCGCGCACTGCGTCAGGGCTTCTTCTTGGGCAACTCGATGCCCGGAAATATCTTGATCACCGCGCTGTCATCTTCCTTGGCGAAGCCAGCGGTCGATGCCTGCATGAACATCTGGTGCGCAGTGCTCGAAAGCGGCAACGGAAACTTGGTCGCGCGAGCCATGTCGAGCACGATGCCGAGGTCCTTTACGAAGATGTCGACCGTTGACAACGGCGTGTAGTCGGCGGCCAGCACGTGGGCCATGCGGTTCTCGAACATCCAGCTGTTGCCGGCGCTGTGCGTGATGACTTCGTACAGCGCTGCAGCGTCGACGCCCTCGCGCAGACCCAACGCCATTGCCTCGGCGGCCGCCGCAATGTGCACGCCGGCCAGCAGTTGATTGATGACCTTGACCTTGCTGCCAGCGCCGGCCTTGTCGCCGAGGCGGTAGACCTTGGCGGCCATCGCCTCCAGCACTTCACCAACTTTGGCATAGGCCTCGGGCGTCGCGGCCGTCATCATCGTCATCTCGCCGCTGGCGGCTCGCGCTGCACCACCGGAAATTGGCGCGTCTATGTAGAGCAGGCTCAAGGCCGCCAGCCGAGCCTCGAAGGCGATCGACACGTTTGGATCGACGGTGGAACACATCACGAACACGCTGCCGGGCTTCATCGTGGACGCAACGCCGCCGGTGCCGTTGTTTGCGACGTCACCGAACAGCACACTCTCGGTCTGCGCCGCGTTGACGACCACCGACACCACCACGTCGCACTGCGCGCCCAGCTCGGCCAACGATGCGCAGGCCGCTCCGCCGTCTTTCACAAAAGCATCGGCGACCTCCTTGCGCACATCGAACACGCGCAAGTCGAAGCCCTTGCGGCGCAATGACTGCGCCATGCCGCCGCCCATGGCGCCGAGGCCGATCAACCCAATCGTCAGAGTCATCCTGTCATCTCCTTTTGTTGTCTGGTTCAAGTTCGAGTTCAAGTTCAAGTTCAGGCCAGCAGTTTCTGCAGCTCGAGATCGACCCGCGTCGATTCACGGTCGAGCACGTTTACGCAGTAAAGCACCTCGATCCATTCCTGTGCGCGCACTGCGGCTTCCAGATGGCGTGAAGCCTGTGCCGCGCCAACCGCGAAGATGGCCGAAAAGGCGCCTTTGAGCGCGTGAACGTGCTGCAGCAGGACTGGCACATCACGCGCTATCGAGGCCGTGCGAATTGCGCGGCGCCGCAGCGCGATATCTTCGCGCATCACGCCAGCGAGTTCACGCACCGACGCCATGTCGTTGCCCATCGTCTGCATCAGTTGCGCAAGGTCGAGCGCCGCTCCGGCCTTGGGCGGAAAAGCCGGCACCGCTGGCGCCTGCCTGCTTGAGTAGGCGCTCAGGTCAAAGTCGAGTTCAGGCACGAGCACTTCGGGCACTTCGCTCGACGCGCGCATCGACGACTGCATTGCCTCGGCCAGCCGCGCAGGCGACACGGGCTTAGAGACATAGCCGTCCATGCCCGCGGCAAGGCAGCGCTCGCGATCACCGGCCATCGCATGCGCGGTGAGCGCGATGATGGGCGTGCGCAGACGGCCAGGCATCACTGCCTCGCGCGCGCGAATTTGCGCGGTTGCATCGAAGCCGCTCATGACCGGCATCTGCACGTCCATCAGCACCAGGTCGAAGCGCTGCCGCTGCCACGCGCTCACGGCTTCTTCGCCGTTACGCACGACCACGAAGGTGCACCCCATGCCGCCCAACAGCCTGCGCATCAACAACTCGTTGACAGCATGGTCTTCAGCCAGCAGCACGTTCAAGCCGTGCACTGTCAACATGTCGAGCGGGGCCGGTTCCGACAGCGCGCTGAAGTCGTCGCTGGCTTCGTCGAACACAGCGGTGAAACTGAAGGTACTGCCCTTGTGCGACTGACTCGTGACCCAGATCTTGCCCTCCATCATGTTCACCAGCCGGGCGCAAATCGCCAGGCCCAGGCCGGTGCCGCCGTGTCGCCGCGTGGTCGATGCATCGGCCTGCGTAAAGGCCTCGAAAATCTGCAGCTGCTTGTCCTCCGGGATGCCGATGCCGGTATCGCGCACCGAGAACAGCAGCCGCTGCCGACGCGGCGGCACATCGTCCTGGTCATCGTCGACAGCCAGCGTGACAAGAATACTGCCGCGTTCGGTGAACTTGATGGCGTTCGAAATCAGGTTCGACATCACCTGGCGCAGCCGTCCGGGGTCGCCCACGATGACGGGCGGCACATCGGGCGCGATGTCGATGGCGACGCTCACGCCCTTGCTCTCGGCAGCCGGTACGTGCATCGCGACCACGTCGTTGGTCCAGCGCTCGACATCGAACCGGATCTGCTCGAAGACCAGTTTGCCCGCCTCGATCTTCGACAGGTCGAGAACGTCGTTCAGCAAACCCAGCAAGGCGGTCGCAGAGCTGTCGACCAGTTGCAGATAGCGCCGCTGCTCAGTGTCTAGCTTCGACTGGTGCAACAGCCGGGTGAGCCCGAGGATGGCGTTGAGCGGCGTGCGCACCTCGTGACTCATGTTCGCCAAAAATTCACCTTTGACGCGGTTGCTCTCTTCGGCCTCGGCGCGCGCCTTGTCGATTTCGGCCAGCATCTCGCGGCGCGCCGTAATGTCGCGGTTGTAGCCGGTGAGCTTCAGCGGGTCACCGGCAGCATCGCGCTCGGTGATCATGCCGATGCTCTCGATCCAGATCCACCCTGCCGCTGCGGCCACGCGGTGCTCCACTGCGTAACGATCGTTGCTGCCGCTGAGGGCAGCTTCGAACGCGGCGCGCACCGCCTGCACATCCTCGGGGTGCACTCGCGACAGCAGTTCACGCAAATCCCAAAGACTGTCGGGCGCGGCATCGCCGATCATCTCGTCCCAGCGGGTGCTGAGAAAAATGCGGCCGCTCGGTACATCCCACTCCCACTGCGCGACCCGCGCCGCATCGGTGACCAGCATGTGCCGCCGAGCAGACACCAGCGTCTTGTGTGCGGCTTCGATTTCTTCGGCCTGGCGCTGCGTCAACGCCGCTAGCGCACCGCGCTCTTCGGACAGCCGCGCGATGCGGGCCAGGGCATCTTGCAGGGCGTTGTGGTGCTCAGCATTTGTCATGTCGGGAACGATTGGCAGTGATCAAGGCGTGATAATCAAAACGACCGAATGCTTGGGCAACAAGCCTTCGCTGAATCAATCCACTGCGCCCCGTGGCGCGTATTCGAGACGAGTATGCACGCGAACGTTGCGCTGAAAATGGAAGACGAGGACACCGAGGCGGAGAGCGTCACGGTGCTGCTCGTCGACGATCAGCCGGTCATCGGCCTCATTGTTCGCAAGATGCTTTCGAGCGATGCGAACATCGTTTTCCACGAATGCAACGACGCCATCGCAGCCATCGAGCAGGCGCGCGCTTGCCGTCCCACCGTCATCCTGCAAGACCTCGACATGCCGGGCGCCAACGGACTCGATCTGGTCATGGCTTACCGCTCGATCCCCGAGCTGCGCAACATCCCGATCATCGTTCTGTCGTCCAACGACGAGCCTGCCATGAAGAAGGCGGCCTTCGCCATCGGTGCCAACGACTACCTGGTGAAGTTGCCCGAACCGATCGAGCTGATGGCGCGCGTTCGCTACCACTCGCGCTCTTACATGGCGCTGCTGCAGCGCGACAACGCCTACCGCGCCTTGCACGAGAGCCAGACGAAGCTGCGGCAAAGCAACATGGAGCTGCAGCGCCTGACCAATTCCGATGGCCTGACCGGCTTGGCGAACCGTCGCTACTTCGACACGCACATCGCGCGGGCGTGGACCACGTCTCGACAAGACGCCTCCGTGCTGTCGCTGCTGATGATCGATGTTGACTACTTCAAGCTCTATAACGATACGTTCGGCCATCTTGCAGGCGACGATGCGCTGCAACGCGTCGCACGAGCGGTGCAGGCGGCGATGGTCGAGCCCATGAGCCTGGCGGCGCGCTTTGGCGGCGAGGAGTTCGCGGTCGTCCTTCCCCTCATCGGTGCCGACGAAGCTTGCGTAGTGGCAGAGCGTGTGCGCCGTAGCGTCGAAGCGTTGAACATTCCACATCCGTCGGTGGCGGGTGTTGGCGTCACGGTGAGCATCGGGGTCGCGACGATGACCGCCACCGCCGCCACTCGGTCGACCGATCTGATCGCCGCGGCCGATGCCCGGCTGTACTGCGCCAAGTACGACGGACGCAATCGGGTCGTAGGCGCGGATTAGCGCTCGCTGCATTTGTTCGCAATCGCACATATGCAACAGCAAGGCGTTGCGCGAGCGGTCTGCATTGTCAACAAGAAGGCCGTCCGCGAGAATGAATCTCTCAAATTCATTCATGATTTCCAACGAATCACTCCGGAATTACTACGAACGTTCTACTTGTTCGGTTCAGTACCTTAAATTTATCCGGTCGTTCGCTGCCGAGCCGAGCGACAGACTTTCCGCATCCGGCACATGGATCCTCGGCCAGCGCATGCCGACCGGCTTGCGGGATCCTGCCCAGGCACTGACAGCCACTGCACCGCCCGCAGCCGCGTTGCCGCAAATGCTTCTGCGCCGCAGCGGCTTTCCATCATGACGACCGAAAGCGATCCGCCCGAGGACGTCGCTGGCCTGTTCCGCAAGTTCGGCGGCGATCCGACCACATACAAGGAGTTCGCTCCACGCGACGAGCCCGCCACCAGTGCGGGCGTATCGCCGCCGACTTCGCCTTCCCCCGTGACCGCGCCGACGCTCGCACCTGCGACTGGGCCCGCGACCCTGCTCGCCCGCCAGCACGACAAGCTCTCTCCGTAGTGCCGTCAAGGCGTGACCTCGCCCCACCACGCAATCCAGATCCTCAATGACACAAGAAACCACGCTGCCACCCGAGCCGCCACCGGCCGAGTCGCTGCTGCTCAACCATCCGGTGATGCGCGTGGTCGCGTGGATCGCCACCGTCGCAGTGCTGCCCGCAGTCATCATCACGCCGCTGACGCTGCACCAGCAGCTCACGCTGTCGGTTGTCATCCTGATCGCCGGTCTCGTCGTCAACCGCTTTGCCGGACGCTTCGCCAGCCTGGTGCTGATCTTTCTTTCGGTCGTCGCATCGTCGCGCTACATGTACTGGCGCGTGACCGAGACGATGACCATGGACAGCGTGCTCCAGATCGTGTTCGGCTCGGGCCTGTTGATGGCGGAGATCTACGCCTTCGTCGTGCTGTTGCTGGGCTACGTGCAGACGGCCTGGCCGCTGGGTCGCAAGCCGGTGCCGCTGCCGGCCGACACCGCCCAGTGGCCGACCATCGACGTCTTCATCCCGACTTACAACGAGCCACTGTCGGTGGTGCGCCCGACGGTGCTGGCCGCGCAAGCCATCGACTGGCCTCGCGACAAGATCAACATCTTCGTGCTGGACGACGGGCGTCGTGAAGAGTTTCGCGTGTTCTGCGAGGCGATCGGCGTCGCGCACGTCACCCGCACCGACAACAAGCACGCCAAGGCCGGCAACATCAACGCCGCACTGAAGAACACCAGCGGCGAGTTCGTCGCCATCTTCGATTGCGACCACATCCCGACGCGGTCGTTCATGCAAATCGCACTGGGCTGGTTCGGCCGCGAGCCCAAGCTCGGTATGGTGCAGTTGCCGCACTACTTCTTTTCGCCCGATCCGTTCGAAAAGAACCTCGATACCTTCGGCACGGTGCCCAACGAAGGCGAGTTGTTCTACGGCCTCATCCAGGACGGCAACGACCTCTGGAACGCGACCTTCTTTTGCGGCTCGTGCGCGGTGTTGCGACGGACCATCTGCGAAGAGGTCGGCGGTATCGCGGTGGAGACGGTGACCGAAGATGCGCACACCGCGCTCAAGATCCATCGGCGCGGCTACAGCACCGCATACATCGCACTGCCGCAGGCAGCGGGCCTGGCGACCGAAAGCCTGTCGGGCCATGTCGGGCAACGCATTCGCTGGGCGCGCGGCATGACCCAGATCTTTCGTATCGACAACCCGCTGTTCGGCAAGGGCCTGAGCTGGGCGCAGCGCCTTTGCTACCTGAACGCGATGCTGCATTTTTTGTACGGGCTGCCGCGCATCATTTACCTGACAGCGCCACTGGCTTACCTGTTCTTCGGTGCGAGCGTGATTCACGCCTCGGCCTCGTTGATCTTTGCCTACGCGCTGCCGCACGTGTTCCACGCCAACTTCACCAACAGCCGCGTGCAGGGGCGGTTCAGGTACCTGTTCTGGAACGAGGTGTACGAGGCGGTTCTTGCCTGGTACATCTTCAGGCCGACACTGGTCGCGCTCATCAACCCAAAGCTGGGCAGCTTCAACGTGACAGCCAAGGGCGGGCTGATCGAGAAGCAATACTTCGACACCGAGATCGCGCGCGCGAGCATGCTGCTCATGGCGATCAACTTCGCAGGCGTTGCTGCCGGCTTGTGGCGCCTCACGTTCGTCGATGCCGACAACATCGCGACGGTGTGGCTCAACCTGGCGTGGACCGTTTACAACCTGATGATCCTCGGCGCCTGCGTGGCGGCCGCCAACGAGTCGCGCCAGGTGCGCAGCGCGCATCGCGTCGCGCTCGAAGTGCCGGCCACGCTGTACTTTGCCGACGGCCGTTCGATGCGCTGCACGACCACCGATTTTTCGACCGGCGGCCTCGCCCTCGATCTGCCGACGCAAGTGCTAGCCGACGATGGGACGCCGTTCGAAGTCGCGCTCTATCGCGGCAGCACCGAGTACCGCTTTCCGGCCACCGTGCGCTTCAACAGCGGCCAGCGGTTGGGCCTGCGCTTCGACCCCATGACCTTCGCGCAGGAGCGCGCGCTGGTGCAGTGCACCACCGCCCGTGCCGACATCTGGGTCGCGCGCTGGGGCAACCATCCGCGCATGGCGGCTCACCGCGTCATGGCACGCATCGCGCACATCAGCGCCATCGGATTCAAAGACATGTTCGCCCACTTTCTGCATGCCGCAGCCGGCAAGTTCCGCACGCCCGTGCCCACCACGGCGACTCGGCGCGACGTCAAGGACACGATCTGATGCGCGCCGCTCTTTTTGCCCGCACCGGTGCCGCGTTCGGCGTCGTCGCTCTGCTCGCGTGGGCGACTGCCCCGGTCGACATCGCACGGGCGCAAGCCCGGCCGGCAGCGAGCGCCGTGCCGGCCTTGCCCGCCGCTGTCGCAGCCGCCAGCGGTGACGCACGCACGCTCGACCTCACACAGCTCGGACTCCACTACGCCATCAAGCTGCGGGGCTTCAGCGGGACCGTCGGCATTCCGTTCAGCGTGCGTGCCGACGAGCTCGTCACCGGTGCGTCGCTGAGGCTCAACTACGCCTTCTCGCCATCGCTCATTCCCGCGCTGTCGCACATCAAGGTGAGCGTGAACGATGTCGAGGTGGCCACCTTGCCGTATGGCGCGGCCGAGGCGGGCAAGCCACAGACCGTCGACATCCCGATCGACCGACGCCTGATCGCGGACTTCAACCGCATCAACATCGAGCTGGTCGCGCATTACACGAACGAGTGCGAAGACCCCAACCACAGCAGCTTGTGGGCCACCATCGACGCGTCGAGCGCGCTGACGCTCAACGTGACGCCGCTCAAGCTCACGAGCGACCTCGCGACACTGCCGCAGCCCTTCTTCGACCCGCGCGATGTGCGGCGCGCGAGTATTCCTTTCGTCTTCGCAGGCGCGTCGCCCTCCGCACCGACGACGACCGCGGCGCTGGGTGCGGCCGGCATCGTGTCGTCGTGGCTCGGCGGACTCGCAGGCTATCGTGGTGCGACCTTTCCGGTAACGACGGGCGAGCTGCCGACGGCCGCGCACGCCATCGTCTTCGCTACGCCTGACAGCGGCATCGCCGGACTGACCCTGCCCGCCATCAAGGGGCCGACGCTGACCGTTGTCGACCATCCGCGAGACCCGGCCTTCAAGCTGCTGCTGGTGATGGGCCGCAACGCCGCCGAGCTGAGCACCGCCGCATCGGCGTTGGCACTCAACAGCCGCGCCTTCACCGGTGCGACATCCACCATCGCCGACCTGCAGTTGCCGGCGCCACGCAAGCCGCACGATGCGCCGCGATGGATCTCGAGCAACCGCGCCGTCATGCTCGGCGAGCTGGCACCGGGGCCCGCTTTCTCCGTGTCGGGCTACACGCCGGACGTGGTCAAGGTCGATCTGATGATCCCGCCCGACCTTTTCACCTGGCGCAGCCGCGGCATCCCGCTCGACCTGCACTACCGCTACACGCCGCGCGTTCGGCCCGACCGGTCGACGCTGAACCTGAGCGTCAACGACACCTTCATCGGATCGTTACCGCTGCGTGCCGCCAACATGGCGAGCGATGCCTGGTGGAACGTGTTCGCGCTGAAGCTGCTGCCCGATGGTTCGGCCCTGCACAGCACCCAGCTTCATCTGCCGCCGCTCGCCATGGGCTCGCGCAGCCAGCTCCGGATGCACTACTACTTCGAGCAGCCGAGGACCACCTGCACGCCGGTGCTGGACAACGTGCGCGGCGGTATCGAGCCGACCTCGACCATCGACGTATCGAGCTTTCCGCACTACATCGCCATGCCCGAACTGGCCGCATATGCGAATGGCGGCTTCCCGTTTTCGCGGCTGGTGGACCTCGCGGAAACTGCGGTCGTGCTGCCCGATCGCGCGGAGCGAGGCGACATCGAAACCTATCTCGCACTGATGGGCCAGATCGGCAACGTGACAGGCTACCCGGCCCTGCGCGTCACGGTCGGCACGGCTTCCAACGTCGAGCAGTGGGCCGACAAGGATCTGCTGGTGCTCGGCAACCTGAAGAACCAGCCGCTCTTCACACAATGGGCCGCACGGATGCCCTTGCGACGCGGCCCTGCTACAGCCGCAGGCCAAAGCGCCGAGCAGTTCCACATCGGCAGTTGGTTTGAAGACACGCTGAACCTGATCCAGGGCTCGCGTCAACGCGAAGACTTGCCCACGAACCCCACGCAGATGTCGGTGTTCGAAGAGCGTACCGATGCCGTGCTGGCGGGCTTTCAGTCGCCGCTTCGCGCCGGTCGCAGCGTGGTCGCGGTGGTGGCCAACGAGGCCTCGCAACCGGCGCTGGTCAACGCGCTGCTGACACCTGAACTGCTGCAGCGCATCCAGGGCAGCATGTCGATCGTTCGGGCCGCGCAGGTGAGCAGCCTGTTGAGCGGCGAGACCTACTACGTGGGCAAGTTACCGCCGATCATTTGGCTGCAATGGAACCTGTCGCGCAGCCCGTTGCAGCTGGCAGGGCTGATCCTGCTGGTCGCGTTGCTGGGTGCCAGCGTTTCTTTCGCCAGTCTGCAATTGCTGGCCCGCAAGCGCTTGAGTCGCCAATGAATCCATTCGATTCCTCCCTCGCAGACCGGCGTCGCTGGCTGGCCGGTCTGGCGCTGTCGCCGCTTGCCGCGAGCCTTGCCGCATGGCCTGCCTGGGCACGCGCTGGCGCCAGCGACTGCACCGCGTCATCCGACTGGTCGAGCTTTGCCGTACGCCACATCCAGGCCGATGGCCGTGTGATCGACTTCGACACGGCGCAGCAGCAGTCGACCTCCGAGAGTCAGTCGTACGGCCTGTTCTTTTCGCTCGTGCATAACGACCGCGACACCTTCGCCCGCGTGCTGAAGTGGACCGACACCAATCTGGCCGGCGGCAGTCTTGCGACGCGCCTGCCGGCCTGGCAATGGGGACGCATGTCCGACGGCAAAAGCTGGGGCGTGCTCGACAGCAATCCTGCTTCCGACGCTGACTTGTGGATCGCCTATTCGCTGCTCGAAGCGGGTCGCTTGTGGAACCTGCCGCGCTATCGCTCGCTCGGCCGTGCCGTGCTGGAAATGGTCGCGCGCGACGAGGTCACGACGCTCGACGGACTCGGCCGCATGCTCTTGCCGTGGCCACAGTCAGTGGCCAAGGGACCGACTTGGCGACTCAACCCGAGCTACATGCCGCTGCAGTTGTTGCGCTACTTTCAGCAGGAGTCGCCGCGCGGGCCTTGGGGCGAGATTGCCGACAACACACTACGCATGTTCGGTGCCGTCACGCCGCAGGGCTTCGCGCCGGACTGGTGTGCCTGGTCGAGCGACGACAAGAGCTTCGTCGCCGACCCCGACAAGGGTCCGGTCGGTAGCTACGACGCGATTCGCGTGTACCTGTGGGCCGGCATGCTGCATGCCGAAGACCCGGCCCGCACGATGCTGCAGAAGCGTCTCTACGGGCCGCGCCGCGTTGTGGAGCAAGGCAAGCCGATGCCCGAGTACGTCGACACGTCGACGGGAGTCGGCCGCGGCACCGGCCCGACCGGCTACAGCGCAGCGCTGTTGCCGTACCTCAAGGCACAAGGCGCCGCCGTTCCTTTTTTGCCGCCGCTGTCCCCAACGCGTAAGCAGCTCCCGTACTACGAACGCGTGCTGATCCTCTTCGGCCAGGGATGGCTCGAAGGCCGCTTCGCCTTCGGCAAGACCGGCGAGTTGCAAACTCATTGGAAATCGCCATGTCTTTCCGCACGACCGACATGAATACCGGCCCTCCAACGGACTTCGCCTTGTCGCGCACCGCGGTCCGGAGACGCGCGCCGGCACGGCAATGGATCGCCCGGCTCGGCCTGCTCGGTGCCTTGTGCGCAGGTGCGGGTGCCGATGGTCTGGCTTTCGCGCAGAGCGACGCACGTTCGGTGCTGATCGAGCAAGGCAACTACTGGCAGAGCCTCGGTCGCGCCGAGCTTGCCGAAGAGAGCTGGACGAAGCTGCTGCGCGTCGACCCGAAATCGGCCGATGCGATGTACGGCATGGCGCAGGTCGAGCTCACGCGCGGCAACGCCGAAGCTGCACGCGGCTGGATCACACAGTTGCAAACCGCGCACCCGACCGATGCCCGTGCTTCACGTCTGCAGCGGCAGACTCGCCAGCCCGGTGCACCGGCCAGCGATCTGCAGCGTGCCCGCGCCGCAGCGCAGGCCGGCCGCGCGGTTGAAGCCGTGCAGCTCTACCGGGCGCTGTTCGACAATCGGCCGCCGCCGACACCCCTGGCGCTGGAGTTCTACGAAGTGCTTGGCGGCACGCCGCAGGGCTACGACGAGGCACGCAAAGGGGTCACGCAGCTGATCAAAGACCAGCCGGGCAACCTCAACGCCAGGCTCGCATTGGCGCAGCTCGACACCTATCGCGCGCCGAGCCGGCGCGACGGCATCAAGCAACTGGCAGACCTGTCGAAGCAGCCCACCGTGGCGGTGCGCGCCAGGGCAAGTTGGCGGCAGGCGTTGATCTGGCTCGACGCCGGTGCGGTCGACGCCCCGCTTTATCAGGACTACCTCGCCGGCCAGCCCGACCCGGCCGTGTCGGCGCGGCTCGGCACGCTCACCGCAGCACGCGCGGCGTCTACCGTTACCCCGGCATCAGACGCGCTCGGCGAAGGCTTCCAGGCACTCGACCGCGGCGACAACGCTCTTGCGCAGCAGCGCTTTCGGCAAGCGTTGCGCGCGCAACCGGGTGATCTCGACGCACTAGGCGGGCTCGGCTTGGTCCGTCTCAAGCAGAAGCGATTTGCCGAAGCCGAGCAGTTGCTGCGACAGGCATCGAAGGCACCGAACGGCGGCAAGTGGGCCTCGGCTTTGCGCAGCGCCAGCTACTGGACGCTGATTGGCCAGGCCACCGCGGCGCGCGAAAAGAACGACACGACCGCCGCGCGCTCACTGCTGGAGCGCGCAGTGAAGCTCGATGCACGCGAGCCGGTCGGGCAGAACGCGCTGGCCGATCTGAAGCTGGCGGCCGGACAAGTCGACGAAGCCGAAAAAGGCAATCGCTATGTAAGCGTCGAACAGGCGCGCGCGCAGGCCCGCGCCAAGGTCGAAGCGGGCGACGACGCCGGCGCGCAACGCACGCTCGAAGACGTGAGGCTCACCGCGCCCGACAGCCCGTGGGTACGACTCGACCTCGCCAACATCTATCGGCGCAACGGCCTCATGGCACAGGCCCGCGACCTGATGGGCGGCCTCTTGCTGTCGCAGCCCGACACGCCGGATGCGTTGTATGCCAACGCCTTGTTCGCGTCCGATGCCGGTGATGCGGCGTCCGGCCTGCAGTACCTCGATCGCATCCCTGCCAACGCCCGCACGCGCGACATGTCGACGCTGCAGGACCGTCTGCGGGCGCAGGGCCAGGCCGATGCGCTACGCGATGCCGGCAACCTCGAAGCCGAGCGCAGCGTGACCCTGAGCGTCGGCACCAGCTCTCGCACGCGCGCCGGCGAGGCCGGCTTGAGCAAGCTATCGGACATGGAGACGCCGATCGAGGCGCGCCTGCCGGTCGGCAACGGCAAGATCGTGATCGGTGCGACACCGACCTTTCTCGATGCGGGCAGCTTGTCGCCGACCTACGGCACAGCCAGTCGCTTCGGGGCGGGACCTGCGGCGGCGTTGGCACAACTGCAGGGCATTGTTCCTGCGGTCGGGCCGCAGACCGCCAATGGCGTCGGCTTGAGCGTGGGCTACGAAGGCAGGGATCTGAACGTCAGCATCGGCAGCACACCGCTTGGCTTTCCCAAGACCAACGTCATCGGCAATGTCACGTACAGCGGGCAACTGAGCGACAACCTGACGTTGAAGGGCGACCTCTCGCGCCGCCCGGTGACCGACAGCCTGCTGTCGTTCGCGGGGACCAGGGACGGGCGCACCGGAGAGAAGTTCGGCGGCGTAGTGGCAACCGGTGGCCGGCTCGATCTGACGCGCGACGAGGGCACCTACGGCTTCTACGGCTACGGCTCGCTGCACGCGCTGACCGGCACCAACGTGCAGAGCAACAACCGCGCCGAACTCGGCGGCGGCCTCTACGTGCACCTCATGAAGAGTGCGACCTCGAGCCTCACCGCGGGCATCAACATCGACCTGCTGCACTACGACAAGAACCTCGGCTACTACACCTTCGGGCAGGGCGGCTACTTCAGCCCGCAGCGCTACAGGAGCGTAGCCTTTCCGATCGACTGGACCGGCCGCGCCGACCGCCTCTCGTGGCGACTCAACGCGTCGCTGGGAATCCAGTCGTTCACCCAGAACGACTCGCCCTACTTCCCGACCGCTCCCGCGCGCCAATCGGACGCCGCACGCGCGACCGCGGCTGCGACGGCGCTTGGGGTCAACGGCGCGCCATTCACCGGCTCGTACCTCGGGTCGAGCAAGACCGGCCTCACCTACAGCCTGGCCGGCGTGCTCGAATATCAGCTGGCACCGCAGGCGTACCTGGGCGCTGCGCTCAGCCTGAACAACGCGCAGAACTACCGCCAGATGACGGGCGGCATCTACCTGCGCTACACCTTCGGCGGCTCGTCGGAGTTCGGCCGGCCAACGAATGGTGGCGCCACGCTGCGTCCGCTGAGTTCGCCGTATACGCCAGTGCTCTGAGCCACTGCTCTGAGCCACTGCTTCGAGCGGCGATCGATCGCCGCCGATCAGCCGGCGACCGCTGCCGGCGCGACGTGTCCCCATGGTGGCGCGCGCTCGAACTCCGCGATCCACTCCGGGACCTGCGGCGCGAACATCGGCCGTGCAATACCGTAGCCCTGACCGAACGTGCAGCCGAGCGCCATCAGCGCATCGCCGTGCGCGACGGACTCGACACCCTCGGCGATGGCCTTGCGCCCGAGCCCGTGCGCCATCACCAGGATGCCTTCGACGATGGCCCGGTCTTCGGCATCGTCGACCATGCCGCGCACGAAAGACTGGTCTAGCTTGAGCGCGGCCACCGGCAACTGGCGCAGGTAGGTGAGCGATGAATAGCCGGTGCCGAAATCGTCCAGCGTGACCGGCACGCCGAGCATCTTGCAGGCCAGGATGAAGTCGGCCACCGCGCCGAAGTCCTTGATGGCCGTGGTCTCCAGAATCTCGAGCTCGAGCACGCCGGGCTGCAGTTGCGGATAGCGCGCGAGGTGCCGCGTCAGCCGCTCGATGAAGTCGGGCCGCAGCAAATGGCGCGGGCTGATGTTGACGCTGACCGACGTGCGCAGGCCACCATCGAGCCATTCGGCCGCCTGCCGCATCGACTCGCCGATGACCCAGTCGCCGAGCAGTTCGACCAGTTCGTGGTCTTCGATGAGCGGCACGAAAGCCACCGGCTGCAACAGCCCATATTGCGGATGCTGCCAACGCACCAGCGCCTCCATGCCGATGACCTTGCCGTGCGCCATGTCGACCTTGGGCTGGTATGCCAGCAAGAACTCGCGTTGCTCCAGGCCATTGCGGATGCGCTGGCGAATCTGCTGCTCCTGCTGCTGTTCGAGCGCACGCGACGCATCGAAATACTGCACCTGGCTGCCACCACCGCGCTTGGCAAAAAAGAGCGCGTAGCGGGCGTGCTGCAGCAGCACCTCGGTCGGCTCTTCGCCGTAGCGCATCAACGCCACACCGACGCTGACGCGGATGCGCGTAGTGCGCTCCTGCAGCCGGAACGGATGGGCCAGCCGGGCCAGCACTTGCTCGATCAGGTCGTCGCACTGCGCCTGGCTGGTGAACGACATCACCAGCGCGAACTCGTCGCCACCGACGCGTGCCACGGTGGCGTCGTGCGACACCGCGGCCTTGAGCCGACGCGCCACTTCGCGCAGCACCGCATCGCCGCCGACCGGGCCGAAGCCGTCGTTGACGTTGCGAAACTGATCGAGGTCCAGGTAGCAAATCGCCAGCAGCCGCTCGGGGTCGCCGTCGTGCATGTGCGGCGTTCGCTGCAATTCTTCGAGGGTCGGAATGCGGTTGGGCAGGCGGGTAAGAGCGTCGTGGCGCGACAGCATGTCGAGCCGCTCGGCTCGCACGCCGCTGGCCTTCAGGCCAAAGCTCCACAGGATGGACTGGTCGTCCATGCGTTCGGCCCGCATGTCGACCAGCAGGCCCTCGCCGTGCAGTGCCCGCAAGACGACGTTGTCGCGTTCGATCACGCCCAGCGCGGGCACGGCGACGTCGTTCAGGGCTTCGGTCTGGGGTGTGGCTTTGCCGCTGGCCTTCGGTCGGGTTCCGGCTCGCGCGTCAGCTGACGTTTCAACGGTCGGCGCCTCGAGCACCTCGAGCACCTCGGCAAACGGAAGATCGGTCAGCGCGCCAGGTGCATAGCCCAGCAGGCGGTGCGCATCCTCGTCGGCCCAGAGGATCTGCCCATCGCGAATCTTGAGGTGGCCGGCGAGCGTGCGGGTGAACATGGCTCCGATTGTTCACTAAAGTATGCCCACTTGGGGATCGGTCTATGGGTCCCGGCTTGCAAAACGAACTCCGGCGGCGGCGCTACCGCATCGCGTGCCGGACCGCCCGCACGATGCTGGCCGCATCGACCCCGAAGAAATCTCGCAGTGCGGCGCGCGTGTCGCTGCGCCCGAAGCCGTCGGTGCCGAGCGTGAGGTAGCGGCGGCCTTCGGGCAGGTAGGCACGAAGGCTCTCGGGTACGGCGCGAACGTAGTCGGTAGCGGCGACGATCGGACCGGCACCCTGACCGAGCTGCTGCGCGATGAAAGGCGTCGATACGGCATCGCCCCGCAACGCCGCCTGCTCGCACATGGCACCGTCACGCGCCAGCTCGCTCCAGCTCGTAACGCTAAGCACATCGACCGTCACGCCTTCGCTCGCCAGTAGCTGCGCAGCCTTGACGACTTCGGTGAGGATGGCGCCGGAGCCCAACAGCGTGACGTGTGCGGCTTCGGTGGTGCCCTTGGCTTCACCGTACCGCCCGAACCGATAGCAGCCGCGCAGCACGTCCGCATGCACTTCCGGCGGCAGGCTCGGCTGCGCGTAGTTCTCGTTCATCAAGGTGACGTAATAAAAAACGTCCTTCTGCTCGACCAGCATCTCTCGCATTCCGGCGTCGACGATGACCGCCATCTCGCCCGCGAAGGCAGGGTCGTAGGCCTTGCAGTTGGGAATGGTCGCGGCGATCAAATGGCTGGTGCCGTCCTGGTGCTGCAGCCCTTCACCGCCGAGCGTGGTGCGGCCCGACGTAGCGCCCAGCAGGAAGCCGCGCGAGCGCTGGTCGGCGGCAGCCCAGATCTGGTCGCCCACGCGCTGGAAGCCGAACATCGAGTAGTAGATGTAGAACGGCAGCATCGCAAGGCCATGCACGCTGTAGCTTGTCGCTGCCGCAGTCCAGCTGGCGATGGCACCGGCCTCGCTGATGCCTTCTTCAAGGATCTGCCCGTCGGTGGCTTCGCGGTAGCTGAGGATGGTGTCGATATCTTCCGGCGCATAGCGCTGCCCAACGCTCGAATAGATGCCGACCTGCTTGAACAAGTTCGCCATGCCGAAGGTGCGCGCCTCGTCGGCCACGATGGGCACCACGCGCGGGCCGAGCGCCTTGTCTTTCATCAACGCGCCGAGCATTCGCACGAAGGCCATCGTGGTGCTCATGTCCTTGCCGTCGGCTTCGAGCGCGAACTTCGCGTAGGCCTCGATGGCCGGCACGGGCACGATGTCGCAATCGGTTTCGCGGCGCGGCATCGACCCGCCGAGCGCTTCGCGGTGCGCCTTGAGGTACTTCATCTCGGCGCTGTCGTCGGCCGGCTTGTAGAACGACAGCGAGGTCGCCTGCTCGTCGGTGAGCGGCAGGTTGAAGCGGTTGCGAAAGCCGATGAGGTCGGCACTCTCGAACTTCTTGTGCGAGTGCGTGGTCATCTTGCCCTGGCCCGCACCCATGCCGTAGCCCTTCTTGGTGTGGGCCAGGATGACCGTGGGCTGGCCGACGTGCGCAGCGGCGGCGGCATAGGCAGCGTGGATCTTCACGAAGTCGTGGCCACCACGCTTCAGGCGATCGATCTGCTCGTCTGTCATGCCTTGCGCCAGGCGCTGGAGCTCTTCGTTCTGGCCGAAGAAGGTGTCGCGGTTGAAGCGACCATCCTTGGCGGCGAAGGTTTGCATCTGGCCGTCGACGGTGTTGGCGAAAGCGCGTGCCAAGGCGCCGGTGGTGTCACGTGCGAACAGGCCGTCCCAGTCGCTGCCCCAGATCAGCTTGACGACGTTCCAGCCGGCACCGGCAAAGAGCTTTTCGAGCTCGTCGATGATGCGGCCGTTGCCACGCACCGGGCCATCGAGCCGCTGCAGGTTGCAGTTGACGACCCACACCAGGTTGTCGAGCTTTTCGCGTGCGGCCAGGGTCAATGCGCTCATGGACTCGGGCTCGTCCATCTCGCCGTCACCAAAGACACCCCAGACTTTTCTTGCGCCGCAGTCGAGCAGTTGGCGGTCGGTGAGGTAGCGCATGAAGCGCGCGTGGTAGATCGAACTGATCGGGCCGATGCCCATCGAGCCGGTCGGGAACTGCCAGAAGTCGGGCATCAGGTAGGGGTGCGGGTAACTGCTCAAGCCGCGGGCGCCTTTGCCTTTGGTGAAGGCGGGAGCGGTGAGTTCCTGGCGGTAGTGCGTGAGGTCGTCTTCACTGAGTCGACCCTCGAGAAATGCCCTTGCATAGACGCCCGGCGCGCTGTGCGGTTGGAAGAAGACCAGGTCGCCGCGATGGGCCTCATTCTTGGCGTGGAAGAAATGGTTGAAGCCCATTTCGAACAGGTCAGCCGCACTGGCGTAGCTGGCGATATGGCCGCCGAGTTCGCCGTACGTATGGTTAGCCCGAACCACCATCGCCAGCGCGTTCCAGCGCATCAGCGAGGCCAGGCGTTCTTCCATCGCGAGGTCGCCGGGGAACGCCGGCTGGGCGTCGACTGCGATGGTGTTGACGTACGGCGTGCACAGCTCGGGTTGCCAGCCGATGCGCTGGGTGCGGGCCTGCTCGGCGAGGGCATCGAGGATCTGCTTCGCGCGCTCCGTGCCGTTGGCCTGGACGAGGGCAGCGAAGGCGTCGCGCCACTCGGCGGTTTCTTGCGGGTCGGGGTCGAAGGCGTTGGGGGCACCGTCGAGGGCGAGCAGATGCGAGACAGAAAGGGCGTTCATCGCGAGACTGTAGGGTTCGCAGCGCGAAATGTGTTGCCGTCCATTCCGACGTTTGCGTGTCGCACCCGCATAAACTGCCGCAACAAATTTGAATGGCAGCATTTCATGAAGCTCGACACCATCGATCTCCGCATCCTCGATGCGTTGCAGCAAGACGGCGCGCTGTCGAACGTCGAGTTGGCCCGCCGCGTGCACCTGTCGCCGTCGCCGTGCCTGGCTCGGGTGAAGGCGCTCGAAACTGGCGGTGTCATCGACCGCTACGTCGCCATTGCCAACGCGAAGGCGCTGGGCCTCGGGCTCAACGTCTTCATTTCCATCAGCTTGACGACGCAGAGCAAGGCCTCGCTGGCCGAGTTCGAGCAGCGCATCGCCGAGCATGACGAGGTAATGGAGTGCTACCTCATGACCGGGGACAGTGACTACCTGATTCGCGTCGCCCTGCCCGACATCGCGGCGCTGGAGAGGTTCATCCTCGAACAGCTGACGCCAATCGCCGGTATCGAAAAGATCCGGTCGAGCTTCGCGCTCAAGCAGGTGCGCTACAAGACGGCGCTGCCTTTGCCGCTGTGATGCAACGAGCGCCCACCGGGGCGCACGCATGAACCGGTTCGTGCCCGACGCCTGAATTCGCGGCTCGCGCGGTGCCATGAAACCGTCATATCGCGTGGCCATGGTCAGGCTCCCGTCAGCCAATAACCAAATCACCAGCTCGCGATGAACGATCAAAAATCACCCCCTCATTCGTACACCGATCCCGACGACTTCGACAACAACCCGAGCGCCAACACCGCGCTGGGTGACGTCATCGCCACGCGCATGCATCGGCGGCATCTGCTGCGCGGCGGCGTCGGCGCACTCGCTGCCGCAGCGCTCGGCCCGCTCGCACTGAGTGCCTGCGGCGGTGGCGGCAGCAGCGGCGGCTTCCCGATCATTCCGCCCGCGCCCGCTCCCGCACCCGTGCCCGCACCGCCGCCCCCTGCACCGGCACCCGCGCCAGCCGCTGGGCCAGCGCTGGGCTTCACCGCAGTAAGCAAGAGTCTGGCCGACAGCATCGTCGTGCCGCTCGGCTACACAGCCACCGTGATCTATGCCACCGGCGACTCGATCGACCCGGCCGTCAGCGACTACAAGAACGACGGCACCGACGACAACTTCGGCCGCCGCAGCGGCGACCAGCACGACGGCATGCACTTCTTCGGCCTGACCGGCGACGGCAAGCCGACGCTGACCAACAGCGACCGCGGCCTGATGTGCATCAACCACGAAGCCATCAACGGCACGGTGGCCTTCATGCACCCGAACGGCCAGACCAATGCCGGCGCTGCTGCCGGTGCAAGACCCGAAGCAGAAGCCCTGAAAGAAGTCGAAGCGCACGGCGCGTCGGTGATCGAACTGGCGCGCAGCGGCGGCAAGCTCGGCACCGTCAAGACGTCGGCCTTCAACCGCCGCATCACACCGCGCACGCCGATGAATTTCGGCGGACCGGCCAAAAGCTCGGCGTTGCTGAAGACGCTTTACTCGCCCGCCGGCACCGCCACGCGCGGGATGATCGGCAACTGCGCCAGCGGCTACACGCCGTGGGGCACCTACCTCACCTGCGAAGAGAACTTCGCGGGCTTCTTCACGCGTGGCGCGACCGACGATGCAGCACGCTCGGCCAAAGAAAAGACAGCCTTTGCGCGCATCGGCCTGAAGCAGAACGTGACCGGCGGCCAGCGCTGGTCGACCGTGGTGCCCGCCGTGACCACACCCGTCAACACCGAGTACCAGCGCTGGGACGCAAGTCTGACCGGCGCATCGACCGACGGCACCGACGACTTCCGCAACACGCACAACACCTTTGGATGGGTCGTCGAAATCGATCCGTACGATCTGTCGTCGACACCCGTCAAGCACACCGGTCTCGGCCGCTTCGCGCACGAAGGTGCATGGCCGAGCAACCCGGTCGTCGGCAAGCCGCTGGCCTTCTACATGGGCGATGACTCGCGCAGCGAGTACGTCTACAAGTACGTGTCGAAGGCCAACTGGATCGCGGGCGATGCGAACCCGAGCGATCGCCTCGCGACCGGCGCCAAGTACCTGGACGACGGCACGCTCTACGCAGCCAAGTTCAACGCCGACGGCAGCGGCACCTGGCTCAAGCTCGACCTGACCAACGCGGCGATTTCGGGCAACACGGTCTACGCTTTTGCCGACCTGGCGGACGTGCTGGTCAACGCTCGTCTCGCTGCCGATGCGGCCGGTGCCACCAAGTGCGATCGCCCCGAATGGACGGCAGTGAATCCGCTCAACGGCGAGATCTACATCACCATGACGGAGAACCCGGACCGCGGCAACGTCGGTTCCACCAGCAGCAACAACGTGCCCAACCCCGATGTGGATCCGGCCTTTCCGCGCTACTGGCTCGACAACAAGGCCATCACCACGCAAAACGCTGCGGTGCAGGCCAACAAGGGCGACGTCAACGGCCAGGTCATGCGCATTCGCGAGACCGGCAACGACGCATCGGCCACCACTTTCAACTGGGACAACTACCTGTTCGGCAGCCAGGCCAAGGCCGATGCCGGGCTGGACGATGTCAACTACCAGAAGAACGTGAACCTGTCGGGCCTCTCCGACTTCAACGATCTCTCTAAGCCCGATGGCTGCTGGTTCTCCCGTGCCAGCGGCATCCTGTGGATCGAGACCGACGACAACGCCTACTACGACGTCACCAACTGCATGCTGCTGGCGGCCATTCCGGGTAGCTACGGCGACGGCGGAAAGATCGACGTGGTGAACCAGGCCAACGGCAAGCCGGGAACCGCCGGTACCGCACCGGTGACCGTCACGACCTATGCCGGCAAGAAGATGACCGACACGATCTTCA
Source organism: Variovorax sp. (assembly GCA_025352265.1). Taxonomy (GTDB): domain Bacteria; phylum Pseudomonadota; class Gammaproteobacteria; order Burkholderiales; family Burkholderiaceae_C; genus Variovorax. Next base: position 81,404 of record JANXTS010000041.1, read on the forward strand.
AACGCTTCTTGACGGCGCCAAAGGGATCGGAAGTGACCGGCCTCGCAGAGTCGCCAGACGGCAAGGCGCTGTTCATCAACATCCAGCATCCGGGCGAGAACACGGCCGCCGCGAACATCGGTGACCCGACCAAGTTCGAGAGCCATTGGCCAGGCACCGGCGCCGGCATCGCGCTGCCTTATGGTCCCGGCGGTGCCGTGGCGCGACCGCGTTTGGCGACGGTGATGATCACGAAGAACGACGGCGGGATCATCGGGTTGTAGACGTTGAGGTTGCCGCCGACGTCTCCCTTGCCGCGCGATTGGCTGGCCCCGATGCCGATGGTGAAGCCGTGCTGTGCGCCCACGCTGTAGCTGGCGCCCAGGGTCTGCTTGCTGCCGCTCGAACTGCGGGTCTGGGTGGTGGTGTTCTGTGCGGCTTGCAGGGTGACGGCGTTGTCGATCTCAAGGGTGACGTTGCTGGCATTGATCGTGACACCGATGGCGGTGAGGTTGCTGTCGGCACGGCCACCGGTGGCCGTGATCTTCACGTTGCCGGCTGCCCAAAGGGTCGAGCCGACCGCCGCACAGGCGCTCTTGGTGCCAGCGGCGTTAGCTGTGGCGTTTGTGGCTCGTGCGATGTAAGACCGCTTCGGGCCCGAAGCAGACGGTCACCCGAATGTTCCGTCCACCTTCAGTTTGACCTCTTCGACGGCGTCGAGCTAACCCGCCCTGTTTTTCCAACCTACGAGCCCTCCGCCATCGGCGTATCCAGCATGCTTGCCTAGTTGCTGCGACGGATCACAGCCCACTGGTAGTAGCCCTGGAAGGTGGCCACAGTGCGGTGCCCCATCATGTCCATGGCCTCGCCGATGGGCATGTCGCGCAGGCCCGCCTCGGTCACAAAGCCGACCGCAGCGAGTGCGCCGAGAACCGGCCCTCCAAGCCTGCCGCGGCGCAACGCGCCTTCACGATGAACCGCATGCCCTCGGCGTCCAGCGGTGCGCCCGTGCGGTCACCTACCAGCACCCGCCAAAAGATCGGACCGGTGGTGATCTTCGCCGCGCGCAGGGCGGCGATCCAGGTGCGCATCGCCGTAAGCGTCCGGTCTATGCCGCATTGATCTGAGAAGGTAAGCAGGGCACGCTTGCGTCCACCAAGTTGAGTGACTGGACGCAGCCATGAACAACATACCCGAGAGAGTCGGACAGAAAACTCCCCGTCGAGCTGCAACCGAGCGCCCTGCGTGTGCGCAGCGATGGCAAGCGCATTTATGCGGAGTGGGGGGCGACACCGATCAACCCCCGGAGCAAGGACGCGCGTATTTAGCAAGCAAGCTGGAATGCGGCGACGTCGTAGGAGAGGCCTTAGGGTCGGACGTTCGAGATGCAACTGCGCTTGGCGTCGTGCCGGCCGCGCTTTGGCGCTTTGGCGAATGGGTGAGATAGATGCTCAGGCTATCCGGAGAACTCAAACCAGGTCGCTCGCCGATGAGCATGACCGACAGAGCAGCGCCGAAAACCTCGCCAGCCTCGTCGGCAAAGGCGACGCGGGCTTGCGATGCGATGACTACCGGTGCGAATCGTGTGTCGGGTGGCAGGTGCTTTCACAAGGCAGCGAGCAGCGGGGCGGCGTGTCGCTCGATAGCCACGGGAGGACAGGCCGTCGCCGATGACGATGCACACCTCGGTGCGATGGGCCTCCGCGATTTGTGCGGCTTTGGCGCGTAGCTTGGCCGCGTCTTCGGCATCGAGCTGACGGCTCAGGTCGGGACGTCGCTGGTACTCGGTGCGCTTGATCGCGCGACTGCTCACGCGCCATCGCGCGGGCCCGGCCGAAGCGCAAGGTTTCGTTGGTCGGCATGCCGGAACCGGCACGGCATTCACTTTCTAACGAAAGCGATCGAGCGAGCACCAGACGCTCGGACGGGTAACAGCGCCAACAGGTTCAAACGTTTGCGTAAGCCGCCATGCCTTCGACCAGCGCGTCGAAGGTAACGCGGCAGCGTGGGCTGCCACGCAAGTCTTCATGCATCGTCACCCAGGTCTCGAGCGGCAGCGAGAACAGCTTTGGCATCACGCGAACCAAAGCGGGATCTCGCTTGGCCAGCGGCACCTGGCACATACCGATGCCTGCACCAGCGCGAATCAGCGCCAGCTGGGCAAGGTTGCTGTCGCTTCGCAAAGAAAATTGGTCACGTCGCAATCCCTTGAGCGACTTCTCGGCCTGACGCAAATAGGCCGTCATCTGGTCGTAGCCGATGGAGGAATGACCGTGCAGCTGACCGACGTTGCGAGGGGTACCGTGGCGGTCGAGATAGTCGCGTCGGGCATGCAGACCGAGCTCGATCCGCCCGATGCGCCGCGCTACCAACTGCTCTTGTTTAGGCGCCGCCATCCGCACAGCGATGTCGGCCTCGCGCAGCAACAGGTCCTGCACTCGATCTGTGAGCACCAGTTCGATCTTCAGGTCGGGATGTGATTCGCGCAGCCGGGCCAGCACCGCCGGCAGCACCTCGACCCCCACCACGTCGCTGCAGCTGACCCGCACGATCCCTTTGATGGCGACTCCGTCTCCGCCCTGACTCCCGGCCGCACGCTCGAGCGCCGCTGCCGTGCTTTCCATCGCCTGCGCATGGCCGCGCAACGAAGTAGCCGTCTCGGTCGGCAGGAGGCCTGCCTGCGACCGGGTGAACAGCACCACGCGGAGCGCCTTCTCCAGCGCCGCAATGTGACGTCCGACGGTGGGCTGCGTGATGCCGAGCGCGCGCGCCGCGCCCGACAACGACCCCTCGGTCAACACCGCCAGAAACGAGCGATACAGCTCCCAGCCAATAGTCGTTGCAGTCATACGTAAATGTATGGGCGCTGGGCGATGTTGGCTAATTCCATTTGTACCGGTCTCCGCTCAGACTTGGCTCATCGACGAACAATCGTTGAAACAAGGAGCACGAAATGGGCAATGACGGCAACGACAGCAACGACAGCAACAACGGCATGACGGTTCTGGTTCTGGGGGCGACGGGCGGCATCGGGGGCGAGGTAGCCCGGCAGCTTCGAGACGCAGGATGGAGAGTTCGCGCGCTGACGCGTGGGACCGCTGGCGCCACACCTCGCGATGAGGGTCTGACATGGCTGAACGGCGATGCCATGAGCCGTGAGGACGTGATGCGGTGCGCCGAGGGTTGCAAAGTCATCGTGCACGCGGTCAACCCACCCGGCTACCGCAACTGGGAGACGCTCGTTCTGCCGATGCTCGACAACACGATTGCCGCCGCCGCGACGCACGGCGCCACCATCGTTCTGCCAGGAACCGTCTACAACTTCGGGCCGGACGCATTTCCGCTCCTCGACGAAGACTCTCCACAGCATCCGGTGACGCGCAAGGGCATGATCCGCGTCGAGTTGGAGCGGCGCCTGGAGGCGGTGAGCCGACAGGGTGTCCGCTCCATCATCGTGCGCGCCGGTGATTTTTTTGGACCCAAGCCCGGCAACAGCTGGTTTGCTCAAGGCTTGCTGAAGTCCGGTCAGCCGGTTGCCTCGATCTCCAACCCTGCCGAAGCGGGCGTTGGTCACCAGTGGGCGTACCTGCCGGATGTAGCGCGGACCATGGTTGAACTGTTGGCCCACCGCAAGGCACTGGGCGCCTTTGAGCGCTTCCACATGGCGGGACACTGGGACGCCACCGGATTGCAGATGGCACAGGCGATTCAGCGCGTTGTCGCACGCCGCACCGCAAAGACTCCGCCCATCAAAGGAACGCCATGGTGGCTGATGCGGGTGGCCGCCCCGTTTGTGCCGACGCTGCGCGAACTTCTGGAGATGCGGTACTTGTGGAAAGAGCCGGTACAAATGGTCAACAGCCGGCTGGTCCAAGTACTGGGACGCGAGCCGCACACGCCTCTGGATCAGGCGGTCGAAGCTTCGCTGATCGGCATGGGTTGCGTGCACGTCTCGTCATCACCAGACATGCAGCCCGTCAGTTATCCAGATGCTGTGTGAGGGGGATACAGTCCCCAAATATTGAATGCCGTTGCGGGCCATCAAGGCTTGTCGCTCTACGACGTTGCGAAGCTCGCGAATGTGCCGTGCCGGCGGGCCCATGCCCACGTCGGCAGGTTAGTGGAACCGGGTTTGATGCAAAAGCGCATGGACGACAACGGCCCTCGCAAGATCGCGCTCCACTACGGGATGCGTCGAAAGACAACTACCGGGCCAGAACCGGTCATTCATCACAGTCGCGCATCTTCGATAAAACGAAGGCGTCGAACTGGTCAAGCACCGGCTAAGGTCGGTTACGTTGGGCATCCAGCTCAGACCACGATCGCGATGTGAAACGACAACTATGTACTGCCCACTTTGCAGCTGCGACAACCTGCCATCTGACCTTCGGTGCGCTCGATGTGGAAAGAGTTTGGTAGAGGCTTATCAAGTGGCGGTTCCTGACGCGATGCGAGTACCTCCGGCGAAACGAACATGGTGGACGAGCCTTGTGAGCGAGGCGATTGGCGCGTCCTTTGCCATTGGTTTTTCACTGGCTGTGTCGTGGTTGATCAAAAACTTCTTGGGCGTTTAGGCCGCCATCGGCCGGAACCGGCCACTCAAGCGGACCACAGAACTCTATAAGGCGCAGACGGTGAGCCAGTCGAAGAATATTGTTGGCGCGGTCATCACTTACCTTGTTCTCAGCGCCGGCTTCGCTGTCGCTTGGCTTGCGGGACTGCCGCGCTTTCCGGTGACGTTTGTCGAATGGGCTTTGTTGCTTGCTGGCGCCTTGCCGGCGAGCTTCGCCATCGAATTTGCCGGGCGCCGATTGCTCAGAACCGTTGACTACGCGCCCGGCGCCCAACGCGGGAAAGTTTGGATCAGCTGGACCTTGCTGGCCGTGTCGTTTGTTGCAATTACAGTGCTTGGCCTGTCGGTTGCGAGAATCGTGCAATCGACCTGAAAGGCTGAAATCGGGCCAGAAGCGGACCTTCATCACGCCGCCCGCCTTGAGGGTCATCGCATCGCGCGCATCCACCATGCCGCCGATGATGTTCAGGTTGCCCGTGCTGCCCAGCGCCACGTTGCCGCCCGAGATGCGTCCCCCAATCACGTCGATGCTGCCAGCGTCGATCTTCACCGCCGTACGCCCCGCGATAGTGCCGGTGTTGACCACTCCGCCCTTGGTCTGGAGGTTCACCGAATCGCCTGCGAGAAGGGCGCCGCTGCCGTCGATGTCCCCCGGGTGTTGGCGCCGGCCGAAAATTGACCCAGCGGGGGTGCGGCGGAATTCTTGGACTGGTTATGCCAAGAGGGGGGTGCGGCGGAATTCTTGGACTGGTTATGCCAAGAGTCCCAGGCTTTTGCGGTACTCGTTCGGGCTGAGTGCGCCGAGCGAGATCTTGATGCGTTCGGTGTTGTACCAGCGGATGTAGGTGTCCAGGGCCTGGATGAA
>JANXTS010000020.1 GCA_025352265.1 Variovorax sp.
CTTGTAGCGTTGGTGTTCGGTGAGCTTGGAGAAGTCGATGTCCATCCGGAGTCCCTGGTGTTCACATGAGGTTACGGGCCGTCATGCGGGCGGGTTTGTAATAGGGCGCATGCCAGAACGCGACCCATCAGAATATTCCAAAGACCCAGCAGAATTCAGGCCAGCGCGCGAGTCGTCGCCCTGGCTCGTCGCCCTCGTCGTGCTGCTGCTCCTCCTCGCGGCCGGCGGTGCGGGGTGGTGGTACTGGTCGCAGCAGCGCGCCATGCCGACAGCCGCACCAACTGCAATCACGCCGCAGCCCGACAGCCCGCCGGCACCGGTCGCGCCGCCTGCCGCGACCGGTCCGCAGAACCCTGTAGACGCACTTGCACAGCCCGATGCGGCGCTGCCGTCGCTCGCCGATTCGAATGCAGCGGTCACCAAGGCGCTGACCGATCTGTTGAGCGCCAAGTCGGTCGCTTCGTTTCTACAGATCGACGACTTCGTGCGCCACTTTGTCGCGACCGTCGACAACCTGGCGCGTGCTCAAGCACCTTCGCGCATGTGGCCGACGCAGCCGGCGCCGCAGCGCTTCGAAGTAACTGGTGCGGGCGATGGCACCGGCGGAATGCAGACGATCGATGCTGTCAATGCCGGTCGCTATACCGCCTTCGTGGCGTTCGCTGATTCGGTCGACAGCGCCAAGGCCGTCGCGGTCTATGCGCGCCTGTATCCGTTGTTTCAGCAGGCGTACGAAGAGCTGGGGTATCCCGGTAAATACTTCAACGACCGACTGGTCGCGGTTATCGACCATCTGCTGCAGGCGCCGGAGCCGCAAGGTCCGTTGCAGGTCAAGCTGACCGAGGTGAAAGGCACCGTGCCGTCGTCACGGCCCTGGACGCGCTACGAGTTCGTCGACCCGCAACTCGAGGCGCTGTCGAGTGGGCAGAAGCTGCTAGTGCGCATGGGGCCGGAAAACGAGCGGCGGATGAAGGCGAAGCTGCGGGCGTTGCGTGGGCAGGTGGCTACGGGGGAGATGGCGAAGCGGTAGCGGGCGCCCGACGCTCTGCCGCTCAATGCCGTTGAATATCCGCCCCGCCGAGGTACACCCGGTTGAACACTGGCGAAATCACCAACTCGTTGATGCACACGTGCGGCGGCATCTCGGCGATGAAGCGAATGGTCTTGCCCAAGTCGTCTTCTTGCAGCATGCGCGCCTTGTCTTCTTCACTCGGCTCTACCGGGCGCTGCTTCAGAATCGGTGTCGACACTTCGCCCGGACACAGTGCTGTCGCGCGCAGACCGTTCACGCACTCTTCGATGTTGAACGAATGTGTCAGCGCCATCAGGCCTGCCTTGCTCGCGATGTAAGCCGGGCCGGTGAGGTAGCTGAAGTGCCAGCCGGCGAACGACGCGACATTGATGATGGTGCCATGGCGGCGCGCCTGCATGCCCTTCAACACGGCCAGCGTGCAGAAGGTGGCGCCATTGAGGTTGATCGCCATCACCTGCTCGAAGGTGGCCGCGTCGGTCTCTTTCCAGAAGCGCTTCGGAAAGTTGACACCGGCGCTGTTCACCAGGATGTCGACGCCACCGTACTGCGCCTGAATGGCGGTTGCGACGCGCTCGACCGACGCGCGATCGGACACGTCGAGCGGCAGGGCCGAGATGCTGCCCGAAGGCGTGCCGCGGTCCGCTGCCTGCTTGACTGCCGCAGTGAGTTTGGCTGCGTTGCGCCCCGAGATGACAACGTGGCAACCCGCTTGCGCGAGCGCGACGGCGCCGGCCAGCCCTATGCCGCTGCCACCGCCGGTGACCCAGGCGATCTGGCCTTTGAGCAAGCCGGAAAATGTTGCGGTGTCTTTCATGCCTTGTCCTCCACCGTCGTCTCGTAAACCGCCACCGGCACGCAACTGCAAAACAGATTCCGATCCCCATAAACGTTGTCGACACGCCTGATCGGCGGCCAGTATTTCGCGTGCCGCAACGCCGCCAGCGGGAATGCAGCCAGCTCGCGTGAATACGGATGCGGCCATTCGGTGCCGAGCAGGCTGGCTGCTGTGTGCGGCGCGTGCTTGAGCGGGTTGTCGTCCTGCGGCCAGACACCTTCTTCGATGCGCCGGATCTCGCCGCGGATCGCGATCATGGCGTCGACGAAACGATCGAGCTCAACCAACGGCTCGCTCTCGGTCGGCTCTACCATCAGCGTGCCGGGCACCGGAAAGCTCAGCGTCGGCGCATGAAAGCCGTAGTCGATGAGTCGCTTGGCGACGTCTTCGGCCGTGACGCCGCTGGTCTCTTTCAGCGGGCGCAGATCGAGGATGCATTCGTGCGCGACATGCCCGCGGCCTTCGGCGTTCTGGCTGGCATAGAGGGTCGGGTAATGATTTTTCAGCCGTGCGCTGATGTAGTTGGCCGACAGGATGGCTGTCTCGGTCGCGGCCTGCAGGCCTTCGGCGCCCATCATGCGGCAGTACATCCAGCTGATCGGCAGCACGGCTGCGTTGCCAAGAGGTGCGGCCGACACGGCACCGACGCCGTGCGATGGGACACCGGCGGTCGCGTGGCCCGGCAGGAAGGGCACCAGGTCTTCCACCACGCACACCGGCCCGACACCAGGCCCGCCGCCACCGTGCGGGATACAGAAGGTCTTGTGCAAATTGAGGTGGCTCACATCGCCACCGAATTCGCCCGGCGCGGCCACGCCGACCAGCGCGTTCATGTTGGCGCCATCGACGTACACGCGGCCGCCGTGCTCGTGCACCAAGGCGCACAGTTCCTTGACGCCGGCCTCGAACACGCCGTGCGTGCTGGGGTAAGTGATCATCACCGCGGCCAGTTCGGCGCTGTGTTTTTCGCAGGCGCGCTTGAGGTCGTCGAGGTCCACATTGCCTTGTGCATCGCAGGCCGTCACGATCACCTGCATGCCGGCCATCTGCGCGCTGGCCGGGTTGGTGCCGTGGGCCGACGACGGAATGAGGCAGATGTTGCGTCGCTCTTCACCGCGCGATGCGTGAAACGCCCTGATCGCCAGCAGGCCGGCGTATTCGCCCTGCGAGCCCGCATTGGGTTGCAGGCTGATGCCGGCATAGCCGGTCGCTTCGCAAAGCCAGTCGCGCAATTGCTGGTCGAGTTCGGCATAGCCCTTGAGCTGATCGGCCGGAGCGAACGGATGGATGTTCGCGAACTCGGGCCAGGTGATCGGGATCATCTCGCTCGTGGCGTTGAGCTTCATGGTGCAACTGCCGAGCGGAATCATGGTGCGGTCGAGCGCCAGATCCTTGTCGGAAAGACTGCGGATATAGCGCAGCATCGCCGTCTCGCTCTTGTGCGTGTTGAACACGGGGTGCGTTATGAACGCGCTGGTGCGGCGCAGCGCGACGGGGATGCGCGGCTTCACGTGCTCGGCCAATTGCGCGAAGCGCGGCATCGGTGTGCCGGTCGGCACGAACAGCGCCCACAGCATTTCAATGTCGGCACGCGTCGTGGTTTCGTCGAGCGAAATGCCGAGGTGCTGCTGCAACCGGTGACGCAGGTTCACGTTGGCCGAATGGGCGCGCTCGAGGATGTGCGCGGTGTCGTCGCCGCTCTTCACGGTGAGAGAATCGAAAGCGGTGGTGTTGACCAGCTCGCGCCCCATCTGTTCCAGCCCTTGCGCCAGCACCGCCGTGAGCGCTGCCACGCGTTGCGCGATGCGCGTGAGCCCGGCAGGGCCGTGATAGACCGCGTACATGCTGGCAACGACGGCCGGCAGCACTTGCGCCGTGCAGATGTTCGAGGTCGCCTTCTCGCGGCGGATGTGCTGCTCCCGAGTTTGCAGGGCGAGCCGATAGGCCGTTGCGCCGTGTGCATCGACGCTCACGCCGACGAGACGGCCGGGCAACGAGCGCTTGAATGAATCGCGACACGCGAGGTAAGCGGCATGTGGGCCGCCGTTGCACATCGGCATGCCGAACCGCTGCGTGGTTCCGCAGACGATGTCGGCGTCCCACTCGCCGGGAGGCGCTAGCAGCGTGAGCGCCAGCAGGTCGGCCGCGACGCAAAACGCCGCGCCCTTGGCATGCGCATGGCGCGCTAGGGGGCGCAGGTCGTGCACTTGACCTGTCGTGCCGGGATATTGCGCGAGCGCGCCGAAAAAATCACCGCTGGTCATCATGTGCGGCAGCGTGTCCGAGGCGGTGCTGACCTTGATCTGGATTCCGAGCGGCGCCGCGCGCGTGCGCAGCACTTCGATGGTTTGCGGATGGCAGTCACCCGCCACCAGAAAGACGTCGCTCTTGCTTTTCACGCTGCGTTTGGCCAGCGTCATCGCTTCAGCCGCCGCGGTCGCTTCGTCGAGCATCGACGCATTGGCGATCGCCATGCCGGTGAGGTCGCACACCATCGTCTGGAAGTTGAGCAAGGCCTCCATGCGGCCTTGCGAAATCTCCGCCTGATAGGGCGTGTAGGCCGTGTACCAGGCCGGGTTCTCCAGCACGTTGCGCAGGATCACGCCGGGCGTGTGGGTCCCGTAATAGCCTTGCCCGATGAAGTTGCGCGCGACCTTGTTCTTCGTCGCGATGGTCTTCAGCTCGGCCAGCGCGCCGGCTTCGCTGATGGGTGGCGGCAGGTCCATCGGCCTGGTGCGACGGATCGATGGCGGCACGATGCCATCGATCAATTCCTTGCGCGTGGCCGACCCGATGACGAGTAGCATGCGCGCCTCGTCGGCCGCCTCGATGCCGATGTGGCGCGCGATGAATTCGTCTGCGTTTTCGAGTTCACGAAACGAAGGCAGGGAAGGCAGGGCAGACATCGGCATGGTGCGTGATCAGGCTTCGCTGGAAAATTTGTCGTAGGTGGGTGCGTCCATCAGCGCGTCGAGTTGCAGCGCGTCGGCCAGCTTCACCTTGAAGAACCAGCCGGTACCGAGCGGGTCGCTGTTGGCCAGCGACGGGTCGGCGCGCAAGGCTTCGTTCACCTCGGTGACTTCGCCCGATACCGGCATGAAGACATCGGCCGCGGCCTTGACCGACTCGACCACACCGGCGACTTCGCCCTGCGCAAATGTCTTGCCGACTTCGGGCAGGTCGACGAAAACAACGTCGCCCAAAGCGTCTTGCGCGTGGATGGTGATGCCCACCGTGACCGGAGTGTTGCCGCCTTCTGCAGCGTCGACCCATTCGTGGTCTTTGGTGTATTTGACTGTCATCTGAAAACTCCTTGAGAAAAAAATCAGCCTCTGAAATAGTGCGTCGGAACGAAAGGTAGCGTGGTCACCTCCATCGGAACCGGCTTGCCGCGCACGATCCCCTGGACGCGGGTACCGGGTTCGGCATAGGCGAGCGCTACATAGGCCATCGCGATCGGCCGCTCGGTGGTCGGACCGGGCAGGCCGCTGGTGACCTGGCCGATGGCGAGTCCGCCTTCTAACGATTCGAGCAGCGTGCCGTCGCGCACCGGGATGCGCTCCAGCGCGACCAGGCCGACGCGCTTGCGCTTGAGCGTCGCGTGGTCGGTATGACCTGCGGCGCCGGTTGAGGCACTGAGCTGTGCCAACACTTTGTCTGCGCCCGGAAAACCGCCTTCGCGCGCACCTCCGGTGCGTCGCACTTTCTGGATCGCCCAGTTGAGCGCGGCTTCGACCGGCGTCGTCGTGCTGTCGATGTCGCTGCCGTACAGGCACAGCCCGGCTTCGAGGCGCAGCGAGTTGCGCGCGCCGAGGCCGATGGGTTGGACTTCGGGTTGTGCCAGCAGCAGTCGCGCCAACGCTTCGGCATCGCGCGCGGCCACCGAGATCTCGAAACCGTCTTCGCCGGTGTAGCCGCTGCGGGTGACGAAGGCCGGGATCTTCGGACCGTTGCCATGGTTGATCAGCACAGCACCGCCGGTCATGAAAACGAAATGCTCGATGCCGGGGCACAGGCGTGCCATGGTGGCCGCGGCTTGCGGCCCTTGCAATGCCAGCAAGGCCTGATCCGGCAACGGCTGGACTTCGCAGCGGACGCCGATTTTTTGTCGGATGTGCGCGAGGTCCGCAACCTTGCAGGCGCCATTCACGATGACGAAGATCGAGTCGTGTCCTTCATTGAAGAACATCAGGTCGTCGAGGATGCCGCCTTCGTCGTCGAGTAGCAGGCCGTAGCGCTGCTTGCCCGGCGCGAGGTCGATCACGTCGACCGGCATCAGCGTTTCGAAAGCGGCCGCGGCGTCGGGCCCGACCAGCCGCAGCTGGCCCATGTGCGAGATGTCGAAAAGGCCCGCAGCGTTGCGCGTGTGCTTGTGCTCGGCGATCAGGCCGGCGGGGTACTGCACCGGCATCGAGTAGCCGGCGAACGGCACCATGCGGGCGCCGAGTTCGACGTGCAGGTCGTGGAGCGGGGTCTTGAGCAGAGCTTGGGATGCGTCTGAGTGGGCAGCGGCCATGGCGTTCTCCAGCAAAAAAAAGCGCCCGATGTCGGCCTCGAACGGCGAGGCACTCTCTTGTCGCCGGCCAGTGTAGTAGGTCGCGCCGATCGCGTTAGGGCGGCCGCACCTCGGTGGCGAATTCACATTCGCCAGGATTGGGGTTACCCCTGTAAACAGCGCGCTAACACCCGGTGGGCATGCATACGCATAACACTGCGGCTGTCTTGATCTTTGCCAAAAGAGAGAAATGAAAAGAAATCGCAACGCAATCTGTATCGCCTTAGCTGCGCTGTGCATGAGCGCACAGGCGCCGGCACTAGCCAACTCGGCGCTAGCCAGCAAGTACGGCTGCCTCGGCTGCCATGCCGCAGCTGCTCAACTCGTCGGTCCTTCCTACCAGGACGTCGCCGCTAAATACAGCGACGACAAGGGGGCTATGGAGATGCTTATGAAAAGCATTCGTAACGGCGGTACCGGCAAGTGGGGCGAAATGGCCATGCCACCGCAGGCAAAGCTACCGGAGGCTGATTTGAAGCGCCTTGCCACGTGGATCCTTGGCGGTGCCAAGTGAGCACGAGCGTTATGGCAAGGGCTTTCCCTTGGATGTAGCTAGCTAAAACCTGCGGGCTGAACGCGGGTGCAACACTGACACATTACTCAAAAAACTGGAGAAAACACATGCGTGTGATTGCTATTAAACCGTTGACGTTGGAAATACCCGACGCAGATTCATGCAGCGAAGACAACGGCGAGGTGCCCAAGATGAACCTGCCGCTGGCGCGGCGTAGTTTCTTGAAGGGCTCGGGCATTTTGATGGGCACGCTGGCCACTGGGTCGGTGCTGGCGGCGCTTGCGCCGTCGCGGGCTTGGGCTTTGGAGCTGAAGCAACTCAGCAAAAGCGAAGGGCAGACGCTGATGGCCATGGGCCGAGTGCTTTACCCACACAAAAAACTGCCTGATGCGGTCTATGCACTGTTGGCGAAAGATTTAGACGCAAAAACTGACGGCTTGCCAGTGGTGCATGCCGGCATCTCTTCACTGGACGAGGCTGCTGGTGGCAGTTTTGTCAAAGCCCCGGCCGCGAAGAAGCTGGCGATTGTCAAAGCAATGGAAGGCACGCCATTTTTCAACGCCGTTCGTGGTCAATGCGTGACCTCGCTGTACGACAACGACATGGCCTTCGCTGTCTTTGGTTACCCCGGTTCGGCTTGGGAAAAAGGCGGCTACATCACCCGTGGGTTTCAAGATCTGAAATGGCTTCCGGCGCCGACTGTGGCAGCCAGCCCGCCGCCGTATCTCGGTTGAGCAGCATCTGTCATTCCGACCATTCACATAAAGCAAGCAGGACACAAATAAAATGGCAAAGTTCGACTCCAGTGACGACTCAGTAGTTGTCATCATTGGTTCAGGTGCTGGCGGCGGTACGCTGGCCAACGAGTTAGCGCAGAAGGGCATCAAAGTGGTGGTGCTTGAGGCTGGCGCGCTTCAGTCCAGCGCCACCTTTATCAACGACGAGTGGAAATCGTTCGCGCAGATTGCGTGGCTCGATAACCGCACAACATCTGGCAGCTGGCGCGTTGCCACTGACTTCCCCAACCTGCCGTCATGGATCTGCAAGACTGTAGGCGGCACCACCACCCACTGGGCTGGTGCATCGCTGCGGCTGCAAGAACACGAATTCAGGGTGCGCACTGTGTATGGCGATGTCAAGGGCGCCAACCTGATGGACTGGCCGGTAACTCTGAAGGAACTCGAGCCCTTCTACGCGCGCGCCGAAAACAAGATGGGCGTGACGCGTACTAACGGTATCCCGGGTTTGCCGGGCAACAACAACTTCAAGGTCCTTTACGCCGGCGCCACCAAGCTGGGCTACAAGGAAGTGCATACCGGCAACATGGCCATCAACAGCCAGCCGCGCGACGGTCGCGGCCGCTGCATGCAGTTGGGCTTCTGCTTTCAAGGCTGCAAGAGTGGCGCCAAGTGGAGCACGCTCTACACTGAGCTGCCCAAGGCCGAGAAGACCGGCAACATGGACCTGCGGCCTGAAAGCCATGTCACGCGCATCGAGCACGACGCTGCCGGTAAGGTGAACGGCGTTGTCTACTTCGACAAGGACGGTAAGGAGCAGCGACAAAAGGCACGCATTGTTTGCGTGGCGGGAAACTCGATTGAATCGCCGCGCCTGCTGCTGCTGTCGGCCTCGAATCAGTTCAAAGACGGGCTGGCCAACAGCTCGGGTCAAGTCGGTCGCAATTACATGCGCCATCTGACCGGAACGGTGTATGGCATGTTCAAGGATCCGGTTCACATGTACCGCGGCACGACCATGGCTGGCATCGTCCGCGACGAAGCCCGTCACGACCCGAAGCGCGGTTTCGTTGGCGGCTACGAAATGGAAACGCTGTCATTGGGCGTGCCCTTTATGGCTGCCTTTTTGAATCCAGGCGGTTGGGGCGCTGAGTTTACCGAGTACATGGACAACTACACGCGCCTTGCGGGCATGTGGATCGTCGGTGAAGACATGCCGCGAGAAAGCAATCGCGTCACGCTTAACGCCACCGTGAAGGACAAATGGGGCAGTGCCGTTCCCAATGTGCATTACGACGACCACGAAAACGACATCGCGATGCGGGACCACGCTTTTCGCCAAGGGCAGCAGATCTATGCTGCGGCCGGGGCTATCAAGTCGTTTCGCACGCCACCATACCCAAGCACCCACAACATGGGTACTTGCCGCATGGGGGCGTCGGCCAAGGACAGCGTCTGCAACTCTTATGGCCAAACGCACGATATTGCCAACCTGTTCATCAGTGACGGTAGCCAGTTCACCACTGGCGGCGCTGAAAACCCTACGCTCACCATCGTTACGCTGGCCATTAGGCAGGCGGAGTACATCGCCAGCCAGATGACGACTCGCGCGATCTGAGTTTTTGTCCTCAATTCAAGGAAGCAGCCATGTGTGAGTTCTTTGTCAACGCCGATCCGATCCTGTACGAGCAGCGCTCACGTACCGTGCGCATTCACGGCGTGCTCACCAGCCTGCGCCTTGAGAACATGATGTGGGACACGCTGGCCGAAATGGCTGCGGAAGAGGGTCGTACTACCAACGCATTGATCTCGACGTTTCACGACGAGATCCTGGCGCACCGTGGTGAAGTGCCCAACTTCGCATCGTTCCTGCGTGTCACGTGCATGCGCTACCTAAGGCGCCGGCTGCTGGCCAGCGAGACGTCTCCACGCCTCGTTGGCCCGACGCCGACGGTGGCCCCATCCCCCACATCGATCACATCGGCATTCGTGCGCCCCTTGACCGTGGCGAATTCGCGATGACCTTCACTACCGAAACCCATCCGGGCGTTTGTGCCGAGCCAAACGCGGCGTCACAGGGCTTTGCGCTTAACCACTGCATGCTGCGCGTCAAAGACCCGGTCGTGGCGCTCGACTTCTACACACGCGTGTTCGGCATGCGGGTATTGCGGAAGCTCGATTTTTCCGAGATGCAGTTTTCGCTGTATTTCCTGCATCGGCCGGTGTCTGGCCATTCACCTCCAGCAGATGCAGGCGAACGCACCGCATGGACTTTCAGCCAGACCGGCATTCTCGAATTGACGCACAACTGGGGCACCGAGAACGATGTCGACTTTAAGTACCACGACGGCAATGCGAAACCGCAGGGCTTCGGCCACATTTGTTTTTCAGTGCCCGACCTCGACGCTGCTGTGCAGTGGTTCGACGACAACGAGGTGACTTACGTCAAGCGCCCAGATCAAGGCAAGATGAAAGACGTCGCCTTCATCAAGGACCCGGACGGGTACTGGATCGAAATCGTAGAGCCGGGCCGGCTCAAGGAACTGGGTAAAACCTGAGTCTTTGATGTCCTGTTGCAACCCCACGTAATCCGGCGCGTTTTTTGCGGGTCACGGGTCGATGAAATCACGGCCCACCGCCCGGATTGGGTATGCCGGTTAGCGCACCCGTGACTGCACCACTCCATATGGCCGGACAAAACGCATTGGCCGTACCGACTTTGTCGCCCAGCGCATCGAGTCCGCTGCCCAACAGCTGATTCGCCCACTCGGTGCTGTTAGTACGCACGAAGGCAAACACGTTGGTCACCGCATCGCCCGGCGCTTCCAGCACGTTGTTGTCCAGTACGCCCCGGGAAAACACGCGTCTGCTTGCTGCCTTTTCCAATTCATGGCAAAAGGTTGGCTTTGCTGTAATTCAAACAAGGTGAACCAACGTGTGTGATCTGAATGACCAGGATGAGCTTAAGAAATACACCCGCCGCGACTTCGGTACGTGGGCCGCATCCGCCGGCCTGCTGACCGCGCTGCCCGCCGTGGCCAACGCTGCGGCGGTGGCCGAGCGCGAGGTGACCATCACTACTGGAGACGGCAGCTGCGACGCTTACTTCGTCGCGCCTACATCGGGCGCTGCGCCTGGCGTGCTGGTATGGCCCGACGTATTCGGTCTGCGCCCGGCCTTCAGGCAGATGGGTCGGCGGCTGGCCGAATCGGGCTATAGCGTGCTGGTGGTCAACCCCTTCTATCGCCAGATGAAAGCGCCGACCGCGGCGCAGGGCGGCCAGACGCCAATCGCCCAAGTGATGCCGCTGATGCAGGCTCTGACGCCTGCCATGCATCTGAGCGACGGCAAGGCCTTCGTGGCCTGGCTCGATGCCCAGGCCGAGGTCGACAAGGGCCGTAAATTGGGTACCACCGGCTACTGCATGGGCGGCCCGATGGCCGTGCGCACTGCCAGCGTGGCACCCGGCCGCGTTGGCGCTGTCGGGACCTTCCACGGCGCCGCCATGGTTACAGCAGCACTCGACAGCCCGCATCGCCTGGTCGTCCAGACGCAGGCCCAGTACCTGATTGCAGTGGCTCAAAACGACGACACCAAAGATCCCGAAGCCAAGGCCGCCTTGCGCGCCGCGTTCGACAGTGCGAAGTTGACGGCCGAGGTGGAGGTGTACCCAGCGGCCCACGGCTGGTGCCCGCCCGATACGCAGGTCTACGATGCCGTCCAGTCCGAGCGCGCCTGGACGCGCCTGCTTGCGACATTCGGCAAGGCGCTGGCTTGATTGCAGCGGCAGGGTGACTAACCGGGCCCACGCGGGCTCGGGTCTTAGGCACATGCCAGTCGTTGCGGCGCGTAGTTGGCTCCCATCAAGTTGCGCGCTGGCACTCTTACCAAAAGGTGCGCGATCTGTTGGCGCTGGCCAGCGACTACGACAAGACCGACCTGGCGACGCAGAGCTTTTTTGCCACGATGCAAAACCTGCTGCTTCACGCAGTGACGTAAAAGACGGCTGCCGAACTCAACAGCCTGGGCCAAGCGCGATGACTCGCACAGCATGTAAATCAGCGCAGGCTGTGTGCGTTTTTCAGATAGGACTGATCGCGTCGATGAACTCTTTGAGACATTCCACCAACACGCGAAGCGCCGGTTCAATATCGGCTTCTTCCACGCACGCATAGCCGAGCAACAGGCCGCGCCGTCCGCCGCCGCGCAGGTAGTAACGCGACAGCGGACGAGTCAACACGCCGCGTGCTCGCGCCTCGTCGGCGATGGCAACGTCGTCGCATTCGTCGGGCAGGCGCAGCACCAGGTGCAAACCGGCGTTACTCGATTGCGCGTCAAGGTAGTCGCTGCCCAGGTGCTGCACGATCAACGCCACCAGCAGTGCACGCCGCCGTGCGTAGAGCACGCGCATGCGGCGAATGTGCGCGGCATAGTGCCCTTGCTCGATGAGTTCTGCCAGGGCGGCCTGCGTGATGGCGTGGCCTTCGCGATACAGGTCGGCGTGCGCGGTGCGAAACGGCGCGGCCAGCGCGCGTGGCAAAACCATGTAGCCGACGCGCAAGCCGGGGAACAGCGTCTTGCTGAAGGTGCCGATGTAGATCACCGGCGCATCGGCTTCCAGGCCTTGCATCGACGGGATCGGGCGGCCGGCAAAACGGAACTCGCTGTCGTAGTCGTCCTCGACGACCCAGCCTTCGGATGCGCGTGCGATGTCGAGCAACTCGCGTCGCCGCGCCAGGCTCATGACCGAGCCGAGCGGGTACTGGTGCGACGGCGTGGTGAAGATCAACCGTGGCGGCGTGCGTCCGCGCGGCAAGCCGCCATCGGCAGCTTCGACACGCATCGGCCGCACCACCGTCGAGCCCATCTGCAGCACCTTGTGGAAGCCCCAGTAGCCAGGCTCTTCGACCCACACGGTATCGCGCGGATCGACCAGCATGCGCAGCGTGAGGTCGACCGCCTGGTGCACGCCTTCGGTCACCAGGATCTGGTCGGGCGCGCAGCGCACCGAACGCGCCACGCGCAGATGCTCCGCGATGGCGGCACGCAGGGCAGGGTGGCCGCCGCCGTGCGAATAGGTCAGCAGCTCGGGCGCGGGATTGCGCCACAGCCGCGTAAGGATGCGGCTGAACTGGCGATGTGGAAACTGCGTGACGTCCGGCACGCCGGGCATGAAGGCGCCCCATTGCAGCGGTGCGGCCGAGGCATTGGCGAGCAACGCCTGTGCGCGGCGCGACAGGCGCACGTCCCCGTTTGCGACATCGACTTCGGGGGCAGTGCGGCCGACCGAGAGAAAACTTTCCGGCGTGGTCGCGGCGACGAAGGTGCCGCTGCCGACGCGCGAGTGCACATAGCCTTCGGCACTCAGTTGTTCGTAGGCATGGAGCACCGTGTTGCGCGACACGCCGATCTCACGGGCCAGATCGCGCGAGGCCGGCAACGGCGATGAAGGCGGCAGGCTGGCGTCGAGGATGGCGCCGCGCAGGCAGTCGTAGAGCTGGCGGTTGAGTGCGGTGCCTGCTTCCCGTGGAGCACCGTTCTCAGGCGACATCCGCTGCAAAACGAGGTCCGCGCAAATGGATTTCATGGTCGATTGTGATTGGCTCCATTGAATCGCGCAAAGCGGATCTTTTGTCTGGGGCCAATCCGGCGTCCAATCGGTGCAGGACTTCTGACTTCCTTTTGCCTTCGATCGACTTCACAGGAATTGCCATGACCAACAGCGAACTGCAAACCCGCCGCCTTGCTGCCGCCCCACGCGGCGTGGGCGTGATGTGCGACTTCTATGCCCAGCGCGCCGAGAACGCGAGTCTGTGGGACGTCGAAGGCCGCGAGTACATCGACTTTGCCGCGGGCATCGCGGTGGTCAACACCGGGCACCGCCACCCGCGCGTGGTGGCAGCCATCGCCGCGCAGCTGGAGTGCTTCACGCACACGGCCTACCAGATCGTTCCATACGAAAGCGTGGTCACGCTGGCTGAGCGCATCAACGCGCTGGTGCCGATCAGCGGGCCGACCAAGACGGCCTTCTTTACTACCGGCGCCGAGGCAGTCGAGAACGCCATCAAGATCGCGCGTGCGCACACCAAGCGTTCGGGCCTCATCGCTTTCGGCGGTGGCTTTCATGGCCGCACGATGATGACGCTCGCGCTCACCGGCAAGGTCGCGCCGTACAAGGTCGGCTTCGGTCCGTTCCCGGCCGAGGTCTTTCACGTGCCGTATCCCGAGGCGCTGCAGGGCGTGACGGCGGCCGATTCGCTGGCCGCCATCGCACGCCTGTTCAAGACCGACATCGAACCGCAGCGCGTCGCCGCGATCATCCTCGAGCCGGTGCAGGGCGAAGGCGGTTTCAACGTCGCGCCGACCGAGCTGATGCAGGGCCTGCGCGCCTTGTGCGACCAGCACGACATCGTGCTCATCGCCGACGAAGTGCAGAGCGGCTTCGGCCGTACCGGCAAGCTGTTCGCGATGGAGCACCACGGCGTCGAGCCCGACCTCATCACGATGGCGAAGAGCCTTGCGGGCGGCATGCCGCTGTCGGCAGTGTCGGGGCGCGCGGACATCATGGATGCGCCGGCACCCGGTGGTCTGGGCGGTACCTATGCCGGCAATCCGCTGGCTGTCGCAGCGGCGCTCGCGGTGCTCGATGTGATCGAAGAAGAGAAGCTTTGCGCACGCTCGGTGCGGCTCGGCGAAAAGCTAACGATGCGCTTGCTGGCAGCCAAGGAGACGTATGCCGGCATCGCCGAAGTTCGTGCGCAGGGCTCGATGGTCGCGGTGGAGTTGCGCGACGCGGCTGGTGCGCCCGATGCCGATGCCGTCCGCCGCGTGCAACAACGCGCCGTGGCGCAGGGCCTGTTGCTGCTCAGCTGTGGCATGTACGGCAATGTGATTCGCTTCCTCTATCCGCTGACCATCCCCGATGCGCTGTTCGACCGGGCACTCGACATCATCGACGACGCGCTGAAAGCTTGCTCCAGTCCGGTGACCCGGACTACATCCCCACGTAGTTCGGTCCGCCACCGCCTTCGGGCGTGACCCACACGATGTTTTGCGTCGGGTCCTTGATGTCGCAGGTCTTGCAGTGCACGCAGTTCTGCGCGTTGATCTGCAGCCGCTCCGCGCCCGCGTTCGCCTCGTCGGCCACGTACTCGTAGACGCCGGCAGGGCAGTAACGCTGCTCCGGACCCGCGTACTCGGGTAGGTTGATGCGGGTCGGCACCGTTGGGTCTTTCAGCGTCAGGTGCGCCGGCTGGTTCTCTTCATGATTGGTGTTGCTCACGAACACCGACGAGAGCCGGTCGAAGGTGAGCTTGCCGTCCGGCCGTGGGTAGACGATCTTCTTCGAAATGGCCGCCTTTTTAAGCCGAACGTGGTCGGCTTGGGTCCGATGGATGGTCCAGGGAATCTTGCCGCGCAACACCAATTGCTCGATCCCGGTCATCACCGTGCCGACGGCCAGCCCCTTCTTGAACCACTGCTTGAAGTTTCGCGCCTTGTTGAGCTCGGTATGCAGCCAGCTCTTCTCGAATGCCGCCGGGTAGGCGACGAGTTCGTCATGCTGGCGTCCGGCCTGCACCGCGTCGAATGCGGCCTCGGCCGCCAGCATGCCGGTCTTGAGCGCGGCATGGCTGCCTTTGATGCGGCTCGCGTTCAGGTAGCCGGCTTCGCAGCCGACCAGCACGCCGCCCGGGAACACTGTCTTGGGCAAAGAAAGCAAGCCACCGGCGGTGATGGCACGGGCGCCGTAGCTCAGGCGCTTGGGCGCTTTCAGTCCCTTGTCTTGTCCTTCGAAGTACCAGCGGATGTTCGGGTGCGTCTTGAAGCGCTGGAACTCCTCGAACGGGCTCATGTACGGGTTCTGGTAATCCAGCCCGACCACGTAGCCGATGATCAACTGGTTGTTCTCTGCGTGGTAGACGAACGAGCCGCCGTAAGTGTCGTTGGGCAGCGGCCAGCCAGCGGTGTGAACCGCGAGACCGGGCTGGTGGCGCGCCGGGTCGATCTCCCATAGTTCCTTGATGCCGATGCCGTAGCTCTGCGGGTCCTTGCCATCGTCCAGCTTGTACTTGGCGATGAGCTGGCGACCGAGGTGGCCGCGCGAGCCTTCGGCGAACACCGTGTACTTGCCGTGCAGTTCCATGCCGAGCTGAAAGCCGTCGGTCGGCTGGCCGTCCTTGCCTAGCCCCAAGTTGCCGGTTGCGACGCCGCGCACCTTGCCGTCGTCCGTGTAGAGCACCTCTGCGGCCGGGAACCCGGGGAAGATTTCAACGCCGAGGTTTTCGGCCTGCTGCGCCAGCCACTTGGTGAAGTTGCCCAGGCTTATGATGTAGTTGCCGTGGTTCTGGAAGTTGCCCGGCAGCATGAAGTTGGGGGTGCGAATGCCGCCCTTTTCGGTAAGCATCAAGAATGCGTCTTCGGTAACCGGCTGGTTCAGCGGCGCGCCCATCTCGCGCCATGTCGGAAACAGCTCGTCGAGGCCGCGCGGATCCATGATGGCGCCCGACAAAATATGCGCGCCGGGCTCCGATCCCTTTTCGAGTACGACGACCGATATTTCCTTCTCCTGCTCGGCAGCGAGCTGCTTCAGGCGCACGGCGGTGGCGAGTCCGGCCGGGCCGCCACCGACGATCACGACGTCGTATTCCATGGCTTCGCGGGGGCCGAACTGGGCGAGGATTTCGTCGTGGGTCATTGGTTGTAAGGTCTCGTCGATAATGATTTTTTGAGGCACAGGCACCGTGGTCGGGTCCATTTTATGCGGCGCTTCCGGCCACCGATGTCAGCCACCGATGTCAGCCATCGGCGACGCCTTCCTCGCGACTTTGAACAGGATTTACCTTTATGGCATACAGCATCGATCTTTCTGGCCGTGTGGCCTTCGTGACCGGCGCCTCGAGTGGTTTGGGCGCGCAATTTGCCCAGACGCTGGCGCGCGCCGGGGCTGCTGTGGTGCTCGCCAGCCGCCGCGTCGACCGCTTGAAAGAGCTGCGCGCCCGCATCGAAGGCGAGGGCGGCGATGCCCATGTCGTCGAGCTGGACGTGACCGACATCGGCAGTATCCAGTCGGCCGTGGCGCATGCCGAGACCGAGGTCGGCGCAATCGACATCCTGGTGAACAACTCGGGCGTGAGCACCACGCAGCGCCTGCAGGACGTGACCGAGGAAGACTACGACTTCGTCTTCGACACCAACGCGAAGGGTGCGTTCTTCGTGGCGCAGGAAGTGGCCAAACGCATGATCGCGCGCGCCCGCGGCGCTGCGCCCGGCACCTACATGGGCGGCCGCATCATCAACATCGCATCGATGGCCGGACTCAAGGTGTTGCCGCAAATCGGCGTGTACGCCATGAGCAAGGCGTCTGTGATCCAGATGACCAAGGCGATGGCGCTGGAATGGGGCCGCTTCGACATCAATGTGAACGCGCTGTGCCCCGGCTACATCGCGACCGAGATCAACCGCGATCACTGGGAAACAGAGAGCGGGAAAAAACTCGTCGGCATGCTGCCGCGCAAGCGGGTGGGCAAGCCGGAATACCTCGACGGGCTCATCGTATTGCTGGCGAGCGGGCAGAGTCACTTCGTGAACGGCGCCGTGATCGCGGCCGACGACGGCTTCGGGGTTTGAGTTATGCGGTTCGAGCTCCCCGCAAAGAAAAAGCTGGTCTACGAAATGTCGATCCCTATTCGCTGGGGCGACATGGACGCAATGGGCCACTTGAACAACGGCACCTACTTTCGATACCTTGAGACAGCGCGCATCGACTGGATGAGCTCCCTGGGCGCAGCTACAAATGCATCCAGCGGCGAGGGCATGGTCATCGTCAATGCCTTTTGCAACTTCTACCGCCAGCTCGAATACCCCGGCAACGTACTCGTCAGGATGTACGTGAGCGACCCCGCACGCACCACCTTCGAGACGTGGGGAACGATGGCGCGCGCCGACGCTCCCGATGTCGTCTGTGCCGAAGGCGGAGCGACCACCATCTGGGTCGACTACGGCAAACAAAAGGCGCTGCCTTTGCCCGACTGGGTGCGCACGCTCGTTAGCGACTGAACACGAGCTCCGGCGTACGCGCAACAACGCCCACTCCTTTTGCGTCAATGTCACAGGCTCGCTATTCTTGCGAACGCGGTCGTGCGCCAAGTCGATTTCCAGCGTGCCCAACTGCAGCAGCGGGGCGCCGACCGCGCTACGCCGGCGCTCGACGGCACGCAGGCGCGCCAGCAGTTCGGCTGGGTCGTATGGCTTCACGAGGTAATCGTCGGCACCGGCATCGAGGCCGCGGATGCGGTCGGTGACCTGATCGCGCGCGGTCAGTACGATCACGATAGGTCCACCACGAACGACTTGGCCTGCAGATAGCCCCGCAACGCATCGCTCAACGCCATGTCGTCTCCAACCAGCAATACGCGCACCCGATGTCCCTTTTTTGGCTCTCACTGCGGCGATCTGCAAGTCTGGTGCGCACTTCAGGCCTCGTTGAGGCTGACGGCCCAGCATAAAATTGCGTTCCGCAAAGCGATTGCCAGACCGCTGCATGAATCGACCGTCTCTTTCTTTCTCCTTTTCTTCGTTTCCAGCAGGCACGTTCCGTCTTGTCGGCATCACGCTGATCGCGCTACTTTGCGTCCTGGCCTGGGACGCGTTAGGGCTCGACCTGGCCGCCGCAGAGCTCGTCGGCACGCCGGCGGGATTTCCGTGGCGCTGGAGCAAACAACTGGCTCTGTGGCTTCATGACGTGCCCCGCATTGGCAGCTGGGTCGTGCTGGCTGCCTGCTTCGCGTCGATCCGCTGGCCGGTCGGCGCGCTGCGACAGCTCGACCGCATCGAACGTGTCCAGCTGGCTTTGTCCGCGTTGGCAGCAGTGCTGGCCGTGTCGCTGATGAAGTCGCGCAGCCAGACCAGTTGCCCGTGGGATCTGCAGGTTTTCGGCGGCACGGCGCAGTACGTGTCCCACTGGGCGATCGGTGTCGCGGATGGAGGGCCGGGTGGTTGCTTTCCGGCCGGCCATGCGTCGGCGGCCTTCGCGTGGTTCGGCGGGTACTTCGTCTTCAGGCGCGCTTCGCCCGTCACGGCGCGCCGCTGGCTCAGCGTGGTGCTGGTGATGGGCAGCGTGTTCGGCATCGTTCAGCAGATGCGCGGCGCGCACTACATGAGCCACACGTTGTGGACCGCATGGATTTGCTGGACGGTCACGTTCGCGATCGATGCGACGGCGCGTTTCGCGCGGAGGCCCGCAGTGCGCATTGCCGCTAAAGAGGCGGCATGAAGCGCCATGAAGATATCAAGGGATTAAAAGAATGACGACGACTTCCAACCCGCTCGCAACTTTCGATGCATGGGTCCGCCAACCGCGGTCGGCACGTACGTTTATTTTCTGCTTAAGCCTGTATCTGGCAGTGGCCGCCAACTGGGCGCTGTGGATCGACCTGGCGCGCATCGGCGGTGCGCCCAGCGTGTACCTGCGCACCATCGGCGCGATGGCGCTGCTGATGATCGCGGGCACCACATCGCTGCTGTCGTTCACCGCGTGGTCGCGCTTCATGAAGCCACTGTGGTTCGCGGTCGTCGTGGTGGCTGCCGTGGTGCAGCACTACATGCTGGCCTATCACATCGTGATGGATCCCAGCATGATGGCCAACGCGACGCAGACCGACCCGCACGAGGTGCGCGACTTGCTGAGTTGGCGCATGGCGCTCAACGTGCTGCTGGTCGTCGCGCTGCCGGCCTTCTGGATCTGGCGCATGCGCATCAAGCGGATGCCGTTGTGGTCGCAGGGGTGGCGCAACCTGGCGCTTGCCGCGGTGGCACTGGCCATCGGCCTCGGCGGCGCTTTCGTCATGAACCGCGACCTTGCCCCGTTGATGCGCAACGAGGTGCACCTGCGCTACATGATCAACCCGTTGGCGCCGCTCTATTCGGCGATGCGCGTGGCGGTCAAGCCGCTCTTTCAACGCAGCGGCAAATTGATCCCGATCACCGCCGGCGCCAAGCTGGGTGCCAGCTATGCCGCCCAGACCAAACCGCCGCTCTTCGTGGTGGTCGTCGGCGAGACGGCGCGCGCCGATCACTTCGCGCTGAACGGCTACGCGCGCAACACCAATCCCGAACTGGCGAAGCGCGACGTCTACAGCTTTCATAACGTGCACTCCTGCGGAACCAACACGCTGGCGTCGGTGCCGTGCATGTTCTCGTCGCTCGGCAAGACGGCATTTGAAAACCGCAAAGACGAGCATGAGAACCTGCTCGACGTGCTGCAGGCGTCTGGCCTCGCGGTGTTCTGGATCGAGAACCAGTCGGGCTGCAAGGACGTCTGCAATCGCGTGCCCAACGCGTCGGCGGTCACAGCTCTTTCGGCCGACAAAAAGGCGGCGTTGTGCGATGGCGACGAGTGCCTCGACGATGCCTTGCTAGAAGGCCTCGATGAGCGGCTCGCGGCCTTGCCGCCGGAACGCCGCAGCAAAGGCGTGGTGCTCGTCATGCACCAGATGGGCAGCCACGGCCCGGCTTACTACAAGCGCTCGACGCCCGACGTGAAGCAGTTCTTGCCCGAATGCCGGACCAACGCGCTGGCCGAATGCGGGCACACCGAACTGGTCAACGGCTACGACAACTCGATCTTGTACACCGATCGCTTTCTAGGCCGCACCATCGATTGGCTCAAGACGCAATCCAAGGACTACGACACCGCGATGCTGTACCAGAGCGACCATGGTGAATCGCTCGGCGAGTTCGGCCTGTTCCTGCATGGCTTGCCATACAGCATCGCGCCCGAAGTGCAAAAGCACATTCCTTTGGTGGCCTGGTTCGGCGATGACATGGTCAAGCGCCAGAAGCTGTCGAGCGCTTGCCTCAAGGGTGAACTCGATAAACCGTTTACGCACGACAACCTGTTCCACACCGCGCTCGGTGTGATGGATGTGCAGTCGCCGACCTACAAGCCGACGCTGGACATGTTCGCGGCATGCCGCGCACCTGCGGCTTAACGCGTTACTTCTTCTCGCGCGGCAATCGCCCCATCAAGAAAAACTCATTGTTCGGCTGCATGCCGCTGAAGCTGGCCACGCGGTTGCTCAGGCCGAAGAACGAGGTGATCGCTGCGATGTCCCAGATGTCTTCGTCGTCGAAGCCATGCGCGTGCAGCGCGGGGAAGTCGGCCTCGTCGATCTCGTGCGAGCGGTCGCAGACCTTCATCGCGAAGTCGAGCATGGCGCGCTGGCGCGGCGTGATGTCAGCCTTGCGGTAGTTGACTGCCACCTGGTCCGCGACCAGCGGCTTCTTCTCGTAGATGCGCAGCAAGGCGCCATGTGCGACTACGCAGTAGAGGCACTGGTTGGCCGCGCTGGTGGTGGTGACGATCATCTCTCGGTCGCCCTTGGTGAGCGATCCCTCTTCCTTCAGCATCAGGGCATCGTGGTACGCGAAGAAGGCTCGCCATTCGGCCGGCCGGCGCGCCAGTGCAAGGAAGACGTTGGGCACGAAGCCGGCTTTTTCCTGCACTGCGAGCACGGCGGTACGGATGTCTTCGGGCAGGTCTTTGAGGTCTGCGAGCGGGTAGCGTGTGGTCATGACGGAGATCATAGTCAGCGTTGGTTGCGTGCGCGGCCACAATGCATGAACAACCCATCGAGATGATGAACGAACCCAATGAGACCCCTTCGGCGGCAATGTCCACCACGACGCGTTTGCGCATCACCGCCGTTGGCATGGTCGTGGCGGCTGCGTTCACGACGTGGGTTTTTGGACCAAAGGCATTGACGAATGCGGCGCCGTCTGGGAGCGTGCAAGCGTCGTCGCCCGATGCGTCACCTTCGGCGTCACCTCCGGCGTCGGATCACGCGTCGGATCACGCGTCGGATCCCAAGGACGCTACGAGAACGACGGCAGATTCGGCGAAGTGATGCGAGCGTTTTGCGGTGCCGATTCAAGCACTGCGAGATCGCTTTCGTCCTTCAGCGCGACGCCGGTCAGGCCACGGCGCAACGACTCGCGCATCAGCCACGCGAGCTTGAACGCGGCAATGTCATAGGCCAGGCCTTCGGGCCGCACGTTAGAGATGCAATTGCGCTCGGCGTCGTGCCGACCGCGCTTCGGCGAATGGGTCAGGTAGATGCCGAGGCTGTCGGGTGAACTCAGGCCGGGTCGCTCACCGATGAGCATGACCGACAGCGCGACGCCGAACACCTCGCCCGCCTCGTCGGCCAATGCAACTCGGGCCTGCGAGGCGATGACCACTGGCGCGAATCGCGTGTCGGGTGGCAAGTGCTTGCGCAGTGCAGCCAGCAGCGGCACGGCATGGCGTTCGATGGCCAGAGACGACAGGCCATCGCCGATCACGATGCACACTTCGGCCCGATTCGCCCCGTTGACTTGCACGGCATCCGCACGCAACCTGGCCGCGTCTTCGGCATCGAGCTGACGGCCCAGGTCGGGCCGGCGCAGGTACTCGGTGCGGTCGGTTGCGCGACTGCGCACGCGCTCGACGGTCCAGCCGTCGGCCTGCAACTCGGCTTCGAGCTTGTCGAGGTCGAGCGCAGCGTGGATGGCGTCACGCGCCATCGCGTGGGCCCAGCCAAAGCGCAAGGTTTCATCGGTCGGCATGCCTGAGCCGGCACGGCCCAAGGCAAGGCGTGCCGGCGTGCGGGCGCGCCATTCCTGCCAGGGGTTGGGCGTGACAGGAGAGGCTTGCGGCCCTGCATCGGCAGCGGTGTCGGCATCTTCGGCCGCGGGTACGGCAGCGG
Organism: Variovorax sp.; assembly: GCA_025352265.1. GTDB lineage: Bacteria > Pseudomonadota > Gammaproteobacteria > Burkholderiales > Burkholderiaceae_C > Variovorax. The sequence goes on from JANXTS010000020.1 coordinate 22,419, forward strand.
GCAGCTTCGCGTCGGTCATGTGCCGAGCGCCTTCAGTCTGCCCATGCCCGCGAGCAGGCGATTGGGTTGCTGGGGAGAGGGCGCCACGAGCCGACCGGCGCCATCGGTGACCTGCATCTTCTGCACCCACGCCTCGAACTCCGGCGCGCGCTTCAGTCCCAGCGTTTCGCGCAGGAACAGCGCGTCGTGGAACGACGTGCTCTGGTAGTTGAGCATCACGTCGTCGGCGCCCGGCACGCCCATGATGAAGTTGATGCCCGCGGTGCCGAGCAGCACCAGAAGCGTGTCCATGTCGTCCTGGTCGGCTTCCGCGTGGTTGGTGTAGCAGATGTCGCAGCCGATGGGCAGTCCGAGCAGCTTGCCGCAGAAGTGATCTTCGAGGCCGGCGCGAATGATTTGCTTGCCGTCGAACAGATATTCCGGCCCGATGAAGCCGACCACCGTGTTGATGAGAAACGGTTTGTACCGTCGTGCCAGCGCATACGCGCGCACCTCGCAAGTTTGCTGGTCGACGCCGAAGTTGGCGTTGGCCGACAGCGCACTGCCTTGCCCGGTTTCGAAGTACATGACGTTGTCGCCGACCGTGCCGCGCTTCAACGACAGTGCCGCCGCATAAGCCTCGTCGAGCAACTCGGGCGTGACGCCGAACGACAGATTGGCCTTTTCGGTGCCGGCGATCGACTGGAACACGAGGTCGACCGGTGCGCCGGCTTCTGCGAGCTTCAAGGTGTTGGTCACATGGGTCAGCACGCAACTCTGCGTCGGAATCTCGAAGCGCTGGATCACCTCGTCGAGCATGCGCAGCAGGTTGCCGAGCACGGGCATGCTGTCCGATGCCGGATTCAAGCCGATGACCGCATCGCCGGCACCGTAGAGCAGGCCGTCGAGCGTCGATGCCGCAACGCCGCGCAGATCGTCGGTCGGGTGGTTGGGTTGCAGCCGAACCGACAGGTGACCGGGCAAACCGACGGTGTCGCGAAACCGCGTGACCACGCTGCACTTCTTGGCGACCGACACGAGGTCCTGGTTGCGCATGAGCTTCGACACGGCTGCGACCATTTCGGGTGTGAGGCCGGGCGCGAGCGCAGTGAGGGAGGCGGTTGTAGCTTGCTCAGACAGGAGCCAGTTACGCAAGTCGCCGACCGTCAAGTGCGATACCGGCACGAACGCGTTGGCATCGTGGCTGTCGATGATGAGGCGCGTGATGTTGTCGCTCTCGTAAGGCACCAACGCTTCGTTGAGAAACTGCTTGATCGGTGTGTCGGCCAGGACATACCGCGCGGCCATACGCTGTTGCGCGGTTGCCGCACCGACGCCGGCAAGGTAGTCGCCTGAACGGGCAGGGCTCGCGAACGCCATGACCTGTTTGAGGTCATCGAAGGTGAAGACTTGTCCCTCTATGGTTGTGCTGTATCGCATGTCTTTAGCATTCGATCTAGGGGCGAATGCAGGCGCATTCGTTGGCTCGTGCCGAGGCCACCGGGTACTTCCCTCCGCGAACGTCCCCCGCCTCCGGCGCCTCTTTTATTTCGCCGCGTGAAGCACCCGATTTCCTCGGCACGGGTCACGCTGTCCAGCCGTAGCTCCAGATACTCCACAGCTGGAACGGACCGAGCACTTTTTGAAGACCCGAAGACATCGAGATTTCCTTCCAGGTTGCAGACAGCCATTGCACAGCAAGACCGATGCCACCGCGTGTCGGCCGTCGCGCTGCAGCCCCGCAATAATGGACCTTTTCATGGGCGGTTTTATGAGCCGCTCTCAACCTGCAAGGACTTGCCCGTGCGATCTATTCTTTTCTCTGTTTCCTTCGGCATCTCTGCCCTGTGCCTGTCAACTGCGACCTTCGCGCAAAGCGCAGCCGTCACCACGCCGAGCGGCTTGGTTTACCAATCGCTGAAAGACGGCACCGGTGCCTCGCCGGCCGCGACCGACGTCGTCAAGGTTCATTACAAGGGCACCTTCCCCGACAGCGGCAAGGAATTCGACAGCTCGTACTCGCGCGGCGAGCCGACCGAATTTCCGCTCAACGGCGTGATCCCGTGCTGGACTGAAGGCGTGCAGAAAATGAAGGTTGGCGGCAAGGCCAAGCTGACGTGCCCGCCGGCGATCGCCTACGGTTCGCGCGGTGCGGGCGGTGTGATTCCGCCGAACGCGACGCTCAACTTCGAAGTCGAGCTGGTCGCGGTCAAGGGCAAGTAGCACTTCCCATGCTGCGCCGATCGGGACGCGCTGGCCTACTTCGGCGCGAAATCGAGAAAAGCGAAGTCGGCCTTGTAGCCGGCCGCTTTCGGACTGCAGGCGTAGAGCCCGCACTGCACGAACGGCGCCGCTGCGCGTTCACTCAAATGTGCGATTCGAAGTTGCGACCAAGCGACTCCGTCTGTCGACGATTCCACGATGCAGTCCGAGCACTTGGTGCGGATGCGAAACCAGAGCGCGGTAACCTCGTCTCCCACAGGTTGCGTCGACCAGTCGGAATACTGCCCGTTAGTGACGACCGCGCCGAGCCGGTTCGGTCCGTCCGGCTCGAACTCGACCGACGTTTTGAGCCAGCAGGACGGCGACACTCGCAGCATCAACCCGGCCTGGTCGTATTGGTGGCGCGGTGAAAAATGCACCTGCGTGGTCAGCGTGAAATCGCCGGTCGCGTTCAGGTACAGGAAGTGCCCGTTGTCGACTTCGAAGCCGTAGTGGGTGCGTTGCCAGAAATCGGTACCGGCGTCCGGTTCGATCGACAGGCCGTCGCCTCCGGTGCCGATGCGCCAGTGCGCCGGCTCGGCCTGCCAACGCAAGCTGGGATGCAATGCCGGGCCGGAAAAGTTATCGTGCATGGCAAGGTCTGTCATCGGGGCGCTCCCTCAAGGTAGATGCGCCGGGCGTTGTCGCCGAAGATCGCATCGCGCGCCGTGCCGCCCAGGTGCGCCAGCAACGCCTCTGCACTGGTCATCCATTCGTCGTAGCCGCCCG